>CAZONT010000006.1:5364-51342 GCA_964581285.1 uncultured Planctomycetaceae bacterium
TCTTTGTTGCCCATCCGCTGATAAACCATCCCCAAGTGGTACAAGGCCGGGACATTGCCCGGATCGAGGTCAACTGCCTTCAGAAGCGTACCTTCGGCATCGCCCAGTCTGCCGGCCTCCGCCATCGCCCAGCCGAGCGTATCGACTGTATTGGCATCGCGCGGGGCTATTTGCTCAGCACGCTCGGCGTACTTCAGGGCCTCCTGTGGCTGCTTCAGGTTATCTACGAGCATGTAGGCAGCATTGTTCAGAGCCAGCGGGCTAGAGGGATCAAGCGCCAGGGCCTTTTCGTATTTCTCCTTGGCTTCCTGATACTTACCCATGCGGGTCAGCGTAATCGCCTGTCCGAGCAAGCCGAACAGCAGGTCGTCATCCCGGTCAGCACTCTCGATGATCTCGTCGCCAACTTTCACCGCCTCGTCGAATCTTTGCAACTGGAAAAGCAGTTGCATCATAAGCTTAAGGCTCTCGGATGTGCTGCGGCCTGCGGCCTTGTCGGCCGCAAGGCGCTTCTGGGACTGGTCCAGAGCCGACTCTACGCCGAGCGACGCCGCCATTGTTGCAGCGATGAACCGATAGGCCTCAAAATCGTCTCGAGCCGCCGTCAGCGCGGCGTCAAAGTGCTTGTTGGCCTCTTCGGGATCCTTCTTGGCAGCATATGCCTTGCCCAGCGCAGCTTCTGCCATCGGAAGGCGCCGGCGGCGGTTGGCGGGCAGGGATTTCGTTACGAATTCAATCACATCGTCGTATCGACCAGCCGTCTCAAGGGCCGTGATGAGCTGAAGCACTGGGCTGGTGGCAAACTTACTGGCCTGAACAGCCTGACTAAAACCGCCAATCGCCTTCCGGCTGTCTTTTGAAGCGACGCCGATCTGGCCAATGAACTGTGGCCAGCGGTAATCGTCTGGGAAGCGGCGCATGTAATCGTATGCGACCGACTCAGCTTCGCTGAGGCGCGGCGGATCGGCCCGCATGTATTGCTCGATGAGGGCCGTGGCGGCATTGGACGCGTTAGGCGACTCCTGAAGAATCGACTGCAGCTCCGCGACGCCGTCGTCGTACTTGCCGGAGGCGATGAGCGCTTTGGCGAGCGCGATGCGGTGTTCGTAATTAAAGGCATTGGGGCGAAACGCCTTGGCCTTCTTCAACATTTCAAGCGCGATCGGCCACCGCTGCCGCATCGCCTGAATCTGGCCGTACTGCCAGAGGGCGACGGCCGAATCCGGCTTCTTCTCAAGCTGTTGCTGAAACGCCTTCTCGGCCTGACCGACATCGCCCTGCTGCAGATAGAACAGACCCTTGAACAGCGGCCCCTGCTCGTCGTCGGGATACTGGGCGATATAGGCGTCGATCTCCTGGGCCGCGCGCTTCTTGTCGCGAAGCATGATGACCGACTGGATGATGCGCTGCTGAATAGTCGGAAGGATGGCAGGGTCGTCCTTGGCCAGGTCGCGCGCTTTCTGAAACCAGTCGAGCGCGTCGGCGGCGCGATTGATTCGCGCGTAAAACTCGCCCGCAGCGGCCGTGACGTTGGCCGTGGGCGAGAGTGTCGCTGCGAGCAGATAATAACGCTCGGCGTTTTCCTGCAGGTCGAGGTCGTCGTAATAACCCGCCAGCATCGATGCGATGCCGGCCTTGTCCTCCTTCTTCTCCACTTTCTTAAGCAGGTCAGAGAGAATCCGTTCGCCGTCGGCCGGCCGATCGAGCTGCTTGCCGTATATCTTCGCGGCATCAAATATCGTGCGGTATGCATCGCGGTTGCCTTCGCCAATTCGCTTTTCATTTTCAGCCAGGGCGGCCTTGAGACACTCGTCGGCCTGATCCGGTTTCTGCGTTTTGGCGTAGAGCCCGGCGAGCGTGATCAGATTCTGAATGTTGGTCGGCTCAGACGCCCGAACCTTTTCGCGCGCGGCGATGCCGGCCACTGGGTCGTCCTGCTCGGCGAGAAGCTGCGCCTGCTCCTTCACAAAAGCGTCGTTGGGAAGTGCCCGCGCTGCGGCCATGAGATACGGCTTGGCGGCGGCGAGATCGCCCTGCTCGATGAATAACGCCGCCATCATGCGATTGGCGTCGCCATTGGCCGGATCCAGCTTTAGTGCGTGCTGATCGAGGGCGGCGCGAGCCTCAGCACGCTGATTGTTGATCAGGTAAGCACCAGCCAGCAGCGTCCATGCCTGCGAGTTGGACGGGTATTCGGCAAGCCCTTCGCGGTAAAACTGAATCGCCTTCGGAACGTCGCCTCGAGCCATCGCGAGTCGGCCGCGCATGATTCGCCCACGCGTGCCGTCGGCGTTGATTTCCTTGTCTCGATCGATGTACTTCTCGGCCGCGTCCCAGTCCTTGCGGCGGACGGCGAATTTGAATTGTTGTTCGAGGACCATGGGCGACTTCGGCTCGAGCTTCTCGGCCTCGTCCAGCGCGGCCTTCGCGGCGGCCAGTGACTTTTCGTCGTTGCCCCCGCTTTGCATGTAGAAGTTGTACGTCATGACCGCGCGGAAAAACGGATTGGGCTCGCTGCGGACAAACTCAAGCAATTTCTCTTTGCGCGCTTCGGGCGATTCGTTCGGGTTCAGGCTGAGCATCAGGAGCTTCAGATTCCGATCGTCGGGTTTGACGCGCAGGGCGGCCTCAACCGCCTCCCGGGCGCCAGCTTCGTCCGCCGGCTTCTTGGTCGCGAGTATCTGTGCGAGAAGCGTGTACGCCTGGATGTTCTTGGGGTCGTCTTTGAGGACAGCGCGAACGGCGGCGGCCGCATCATCCATGCGCTCCTGTGCCGCGAGCAACTGGGCGCTTCGCAGCCGATCCAGCGGCGTCGATCCGCCTTCGCCGATGAGCTTTCTCTCTCGTTCGATGTCTTCCGGACGATTCAGTGCACGATAGCAGTCCGAGCGAACAAGGGCAGCCTCTCGATTGTCCTCCAGCTCGCGCCGTACGCCGGGATAGGCCTCCGGCCGCAGAGCGCGGAGCGCCTGCTCGTGTGCGCCCTGCCGCAGCAGGAGTTTGGCCAGCGCCAGATAGAGATTGGCGGAATACGGCGCCGCCTCGATCGCCTCTCGAAGGGCATCCGCCGCCGCGCCGTTCTGGCCCTGCTGGGCATAAAGATCCGCGAGCAGCGCCTTGACCTCGACATTTCGCGACTTGCCGAGCGAACGATCGAGCTGCTCCGTCTCGCGCGTGGCCTCGACAATCTTGCCTTGGGCGCGCAACATCCGGGCGCGCATCAGTCGGACTTCCGGGTGATCGGAACCGACTTCATCCGTGGCGCGCTTGAGCCACGATTCGGCCTGCGACATCGCCGCGGCCGGGTTCGTTGTCGTTTCGCTTCGCGCCAGCCACTGCGCCATGGCCTCTTTCATCATGAGGACGCGCAGATAGTTCGATTTGATGTTTCGAAAGCCATTGCCCTTGGGAATCGCTGCCAGGCCCTCGTCGAAAACTTTGAGCTGTTCGTCGGACTTGCCCTGCTGCTGATAGACCCGCGCGAGCGTCAGATAGATTTCGCTGGCCTTCGGATCGATCGTCTTCGCCTTCACAAGTTCGTCAATCGCGTCATTAAGGGAGTCCTTGCCCTTGAAGATCCAGTAGGCCGCAAGTGCGACGTGTGAATCCGACAAGTTCGGCATCAGGGCTTCAGCGGCCTTGAACTCCTTCGATGCGCCATCAAGGTCGCCCTTCATCAACGATCGCTTGCCCTTGTACACCAGCAGCTTCGCCCGGGCCTCTTTCTCGCCCGATGTCGCGCTGCGATCGATCGCCGACGCCACCAATTGCTCGGCCTCTTCGTCGCGATTGTCGGTATGCAGATACTCGGCCAACTGAACCAGTGCGTCGGTGTTGGCCGGGTTGACTTTCAGTGATTCGCGCAGGGCCTTCTCTCCCTTTTCACGATAACTGCGATCTTCACCGGAGAGTGCAAGCAGCGCCGTTCCATACGCCTCCTGGCCGAGGGCGTGCTGCGGATCGATTTTGACCAGCCGTTCTGAGTCGTCGAGGACGACTTTCCACTGCGGCGAACTCGGAAAACTCTTGGCAAGTTCGTACTCGGCCTTAACGAGGAGTTCCTGCGTGGGCTTGTGTTGCGAATCAAAGACACGGGCCTGCTTGGCGAACTCTCGCAATGACTGAAACTCGCCCTGTTCGAAAAGACACCGAGCCACTTTGGTCAACCGGTCGGCCTTCTGCGTCGGCGTTGCGCGGCGATCGAGGCGAAACGCGCGATAATAATTCTCCGAAGCGACTTTCCAGTCGCCTTTGTCTTCGGCGGCCTTGCCATCGGCCTCGAACTTGGTCGGGTCGGCGCCGGGAAGGTTATAGATCAGGGCGAATCCGACGACGCCCATGACAAGCATTGCGACGACGGTCAGGACGCCCACGAGCGTCTTGTTCAGCTTCGTTGCCATGACGATTCCTCTGTGTAACTTGAGAATCGAGTTACGAGCCGCCGACGGCGGTTTGCCGCTCCAGCGCGGCGACATCCGGAATGTGATCCTTCAGCAATACCGGGATGATCTGGCCCAGTAAACGCTCCGCCATTTCGTCCATTGCCGGCGGTGGTCGTTCATCTGTCGGGCTCTGAAAGCATAGCTCAATCTTGCTGTAATACAAATATCGCTCGGTTTCGCGCGCCATGCGCCAGCGTACCGTCTCGCGGTCGCAATACATGTCACCGTTCACGATGAACGTGTAGTAAACAAAGACGTGTGTGCCGCCCCGAGGTGGAACAAAACTCAGTCGACGCACACTGTACACCCGGCCGTCCGGCAATCTGAATTCGATATCCTGACTGGCCGATTGACTCGAGTTGCCCTGGTAGTAGCATTCCTCGGGGACGTGCGGCACCTGATCCTGGATGCCGGTGTAGTAGGTTATGAACATGGATGCGACGCGCTGCCACGTTCCGCGTGACTCGGGGTTTTCGAGCACCCACTGGGCATATTGACGCGTGCCCAGTTCGGAAATGAGCTCGTCCGACAATACTTGTCGGTCGCGGACCAGGTACGGCGCAGCGCAGGCGGCCGACATTTGATCGAGCTCTCGAATAAGCGGGGCCGGCTTCTTCAGCAGATAGAGCTTGCCGCTCGCGCGGGCCACATGCAGAAATGCGCCGGCCGCGATCAGCGCAACGAGGCCGGCCAGAAACGGCGCGTATCGCGCCGTGCCAACCGATCTCGCGGGGAACTGCGAAGTCGCGCTCATGCCGGCGCCCCTTCCGCGGCGTCATCGGCCGCGACGTAGAGATGGTCGAGTACGTAGAGCAGGCCGAAGTAGATTGCGAAGCCGAAGGCGAACGTCACGATGCCGAGCGCCGAATGCGGCGTGCCCTTCGCCCAATCTTCCATTCCATAGATGTGAAGACCGCCGGTGATGACAACTCGAATCACATTGCAGAACACCGCCACCGGCACCACGGCGACCGCCATGATGATGCGATGCCACATGGGGCGCGGCGCGAAATACGCCATGGCCAGGCCGAGGGCGACGAACGCCATCAGCGAGCGCATGCCGCTGCACGCGCCGGCGACGGTGAACGAGCCGGAGCGCCCGGTCGCGATGTTGTCAAACATGATATTGATTCCGTTCCGCTCGATGAGGATGTTGGGCAGGAACCGCAGCACGTGTTCGCCCGCAAAGGCGGCGACCTGCTGCAGCGGTTGCGTAATCGCGCGGTATCGATACTCCGGTGGCGGCAGGGCGAGTACGAGGAAGGCGATCGGGAACGCCGTCCGCCACAACACGCGCCAACCGCAGTTGAGCAGCACGAGTCCGCCGATGGCCATGACGATTGAAAACGCCTGGGGGTAACCATACTTCAAGCGAATGGAATAGATGTAAATCGCGAGCGCGCCGATGACGACCGGCAGTCCGAGCCAGCTCGGACGCGCCGGCGTTTTTGCGAGATCTCCGCGCCGCGAATGAACAAAGTAGATGCAAAACAACGGGATCAGGAAGCCGTGCGACCAGTCCGCGTTGTTGATCCAGTAATGAACCATCCGCTGGATCTGGAACCAGTAAACCCAGATCAGCGCGGCGGCGAGCAGGACGAGGCGTGTCAGGCCGGTCGGTCCGAGCAATTCGACCAGAGAGGGCGGCGGTGCGGCGCTCTGTCGCCGACGCGATGACGCCGGCAGGCCTGCGCGGGAATCGGTCGCGGCCGGGAGCGTTGAGTCGCTCGCCGCACGCGATGCTGACGCTGTTTCCAGGTCCGCCGGCGTCATTCCCGCGCTCCTGACGGTCGGCGGTCGTTGCGTGTACGTTCCGTGCGGCGCAGCCTAGAAGCCAATCGGGATACCAAATTGCTGCCGTCGCTCGGCACTGCGCGCCTGGTCAATAACCTGGGGATTAAGCTTCGGGCCGTACGAGTCGATATCCGCGAAGTTTCGATCATAGACAAACCCGAACCCGTAGCTCATCCGGAACGAGTTGCGAATCGTTGCCAGGAACGGCGCCGCAGCCGTCGTGCCGACGTTGATGATGTCGTTGGGTCGCAGGAAGAAGTCGGGCTCGTCGCCACCCAGAATTCGATCGAGATTGATCGACCGAATCTCTTCCTGGTCTCCCGGAAGCCGCCGGATGATCTCGGCCCGGCTCGGCCACGCAACTAGATCGAAGCCGCCGGCAGCGGCCACCGCCTCTTTGACGGTAGTGGCGCGCCCATTCAGGCTGTATGCCCCGGGGCGAGCGATATGGCCCGTGACGAAATATTCGCCCGTAGCCTCGGCCGGGAGATTGATCACATCGTTCGGCCGAATGACGAGATTGTAACGCATCTCACCGCGTTGCAGCGCGTCCACGGCGACTTCGATGATCCTCAGTGGGGACTCCGCCTGGCTCAGGGCTTCCCAATCCACGCCGTCGTGCTTGCCAGTCCCCGTCATGTCTACGGTGCCAGTTCGCGCCGAGGTCGGTGCCATCTGGCTTGTTGCTCCGCCGGCTACTTCGACCCACTCACCGTTGATGTAAACCCAGTTGCCGCCGGACTTCTTCGTGGACGATCCGTCTAAGTCATTTGCGGGCTGTGATTTGCGGCTATCGATCAACTCGAGAAAGTCGGTGCCGGATGGCCCGCCGCGCGAGGAAGAACCGGTCGGTACGGTTTCGACCGCGCCGGAGCTCTTTGACGAGAGCAGTTCTGGACTCGGGGTTGTGTCATGCCGGGCCAATGCTGGATCAATTTCGTCGAGCAACGACGCGCCCTGAGGGGCGGCGGGAACTGGCCGTCCCGCGTCAAAGTCCGATAATGCCACACTGTTCACGCCGTCGCTCTCGGCAAACGGGTCTTTTTCAACCGGGCGGGTCGTCGCGCCGGGACGGGTTGAATCGTAGTGCTTGTCGACCCCGGGGGGAGTCTGGGCGGCCGGCTTGCCGCCTCGAAGTACGTACATCTTCTGCTGGAACGGAGAAATCGGGCCTATGGCCGCGATGACATCCATCACCCGAAAGTCCGGGCGCGGGAGGGGATACTCGCCAACCTTGTTGGTGTTGCCCACCACCGAGAAGCGCCTTGCCTGCGACTGAATCACGTTCACCGCGACTTCCGGTTCCTGCAGCACGCCGTCGGCCTTCAGCTTTTCGACGAGCTGGAGCTCCAACTGGCGCGGGGCCAATCCGACGACCTTCATCGCGCCAAGCGTCGGCAAGGTGATGTAGCCCACCTCATTGACCACGCGTCGCATGTCCGCCGGCTGGCCCGGGACAATTAGCTCGAATATCGAAATGTCGATTACGTCGCCGCGATCGATCGGAGACTCTTCATAGGTGACGACGAGATCCTCTCGCGTGGGCTCGACGGCGCCGGGGATACCCTCCGGTTCTTCGAGTGGCCCGAGTGTGCGCCGAATCTCGTTACGGATCGGTTTTGACTCAAATCGCCCGGTTTGCGTCGGATCCAGAAAGCCGTTCCGCCACGCGCGCTCGCAGCCGGAGGTCGCCAGCAGCGCCAGCGTCAACGCGAGACAACGCGCGGCCGACAGAGTGTGGATCGCTCGATTCATTGCGAACGTAGTCACGCTCATGCTCCCTGCCGTCACGTGTTCCAGACTGTTCGCGTGTGCCGGATAATCCGGTGCAAACGCTCGTGGAAGCGCGGACGACGCCCAATCGTGCCGGTAATATCGGCACCGATATTTCGACCTATGACCCATTCTCCCGGCACGATCGAGCCGCAATCACACGTCGATTGCCGCGTGTTTGTGGACCGTCGCGAGACTGCTGCAAACCCGCGCCGGCATACTGGCGTGAGACTTCGACCGGATAAAATCCCGCGCGGCAATCCTGAAAAATGAGCCGCCCCGGAGCGTATCTGGCTGCCCACTCGCGATTACAACGCTGTCGCGTGCGGGCCGCGGACACCGACCGACGCAAAAAACGCCGACGCGATTCAAGTCGCTCGGCCCGCCGCCGAAGGCGCGGAGCCGTGGACGCTTGACGCCGTTCGCTGATTCTGCAACGCTGCGAGGCGGTCGCACGGTAATCCATACATGAAACACCCACTGGTCGACTTTCCAACGCCGATACCCGCGAAAGGGCCGATCCGCGTCCTCTTCTGCTGTGTGGGCCGCCGCGTCGAACTCCTGGAGGACTTTCGCAGTGCGGCGCGGCAGCTCGGGCGCAAACTGATTGCGTACGGCACGGATCGAAGCTGGACTGCCCCGGCCATGCACCTGGTCGATCGGGCCCGCATTTCCCCGCCGATCGAAAGTCCGGACTACGTCGAATTCCTGCTGCGGCTGGTCAAGAAGGAGTCGGTACACCTGCTCGTGCCGCTGATCGACTCGGATCTCCTGCTGCTTGCGATGGCGCGGCAACGATTCGCCGCGATCGGATGCACGGTGCTGGTGTCGACGCCCCGCGTTGTCGCGATCTGCCGCGACAAGCTCCTCTGTTACCAGCATTTGTCGGCGGCGGGAATCGACACGCCGCCGACCTGGTCGCTCGACGAGGTGCTCGCAAAACGAACGCTGCGGCTTCCGCTTTACATCAAGCCCCGAGCCGGCAGCGCCGCCCGAGGCCATTTCGTCTGCGAGGAGCGCGAATCGCTCAACGTGCTTGCTCGCCGCGTCACCGACCCGATCATCCAAGAGTACGTACCTGGAATCGAGTTCACGCTGGACGCCTACGCCGGCTTCGACGGCAAGCCGCACTGCATCGTTCCGCGGCAACGACTCGAAGTCCGCACAGGCGAAGTCAGCAAGGGCCGAGTGGTGAAAGATCCGCGGATCATCGCGCTCGGCGCAAAGGTCATCCGCTCGTTCCGGGACTGCGTCGGCGTCATCACGATCCAGTGCATTCGCGCGGCCGACGGCCGCACACGCGTTATCGAGATCAACCCGCGCGTCGGCGGCGGGATGCCGCTGTCGGTCGCGGCCGGCGCCGACTTTCCCCGTTGGCTCCTCGCCGATCGCATGGGACATCCGCAGCGCGTCCGCATCGATGGTTTCCGCAACGGGCTTCACATGCTGCGTTACGATCGTGCCGTCTACTGCGACGCATCGCGGATCAAGGGCCGGGCGCGCTGACTCTCTCGCCCGTCAACGACATGCCACCCGATCGGGCCGTCATCTTCGATCTTGACGACACGCTCTACCTGGAGCGCGAATACGCGTACAGCGGTTACTTGTTTGTCGCCGAGCGATTTCGCCAGCGCCTGGGCGGCGACGCGAGCCGCGCCGCATCGGCCATGCAGCGCTCGCTCCTGCATGGAGATCGGGGCCACGTCTTTGACGAAGCGTTCCGCTCATTGGGACTCGCACCGGATTCCTCGCTGATCGGTGAAATGGCGGATGCGTATCGGCATCACCCCCCGCAGATTCGACTCGCCGACGACGCCGCAAACGCTCTGCGCCGACTGCGTCTCACTGCCCGTTTGGGGATCATCACTGACGGGCCGGCCTATCAGCAGCGATTGAAGATCGACGCCCTTGGCGTGGCGTCGCTTGTTGATGCGGTTGTGCTGACCGATCAACTCGGCCCCGGGTTCGGCAAACCCGACTCGCGCTCGTTTGAAACGGTCGCCGCGCAGCTCGGAGTCGCCGCCGCGAGTTGCACCTATGTCGGCGACAATCCCGGCAAGGACTTTGTCGCGCCCAATCGGCTCGGCTGGACGACGATTCGCATTGTCCGCCCCGACGGTATCTACGCCGACGCACCTGTCGCCCCGCACGGCGCGCCCATGCGCACGATTACTTCGCTGGACGAGTTGTCGTAAAGCGAACTTCGGTGGGACCGCCGAACACGCTGAGCGAAAAGAAGCGGTAATGATCGGAGTCGATTGGCCGTCGGAAGTCGATGGATAATTCGGTCACGCGACCGTTCTTGACGACGGTCGGCGTCACGCCATACTCGCCGACGTCCAGCCGCGAGCCCTGTGCGAGCTGTGTATCACGCACGCGGCCCATGCGCCCGACGAAGCTGCTGAGAAAGGCCTCACCGGCGGTTGTCAGCTTCAATGTGTTCGGGCCGGTCCGCTCGACGATCGGGTCGTTGATGTCGGTGAGCACGGCGACACCCGGCCGCTGCGGGCCAAAACTCGATTCGGCGCGGTCCTGCGTCCACAGTACATCATTGGGCTGCGGCGCATTCAGGAAGAAGATGGTGTCGTCGCGGCCGACCGGCCGACCGAACGACGCAACGGCCGCGGCGATCTGATGATTGGCTTTCCATTCGAGCAAAGCCAGGGCGGCTGTCGTTGCAAGCGTGTAAACGACCGGGATCCCGATAAACAACCAGACGGCCAGCCGGACCAGCGGCCCATCCTTGCGGCGCGTCATCCACGCGGCGGTCAGAAATGCAAGGCCGACCGACGGTATCGTCATGACGCGGTCGTCGGCCGGCGTGCACGTCAGCACGGGCAGAAAGACGAGTGACCACACGGCCATCGCCTGCAGCGAACGGTCGTGCCAGCGATTGCGAAAGACGGCCCAAACAAAGAGTGCCAGTGCCGGAATGCCCGCAAGAATAAGCCAGTATTTCGCGATTGCCTGCTGCTCGTGAGAGTAGAGCAGAAACGGATTGATCTGGATGACCCAGCTGACGAGCAACAGCATCGAGCGGCCGGGCATCCGAGCCAGATAGTCGCGCGTGGCACGCAGCGGATCGAGCATCATCGCGCCGTTGCTCGCGTAGGAGCCCGTGGCGTAATAGGCGAGGAAGGCGGCCGCCACCAGCCCGAATGCGATCGTGGCCGCCGCGCCGCGACGTCGAAACGCCGGATCGCCCGGCCTGCGGCTGCTGAGGGCCCAGAACATCAACGGTGGGGCGAGCACCATTCCCAAGACAACCTCTTTGGAACCGAGGCCGACCAGGTAGGCGAGGACGGCGAGCAGGAGCCGCAGCGATCCGCCATCAAGCAGGTATCGCGCGACCATCCAGACGGCGA
This sequence comes from uncultured Planctomycetaceae bacterium, assembly GCA_964581285.1. GTDB lineage: Bacteria > Planctomycetota > Phycisphaerae > UBA1845 > UTPLA1 > SpSt-539. The sequence goes on from CAZONT010000006.1 coordinate 16,739, forward strand.
ACATGCCGGCCACCAGGGCGCACAGGTCGCAGCGGGCCGACGGAAAGATGATCGGAATCGCGTGGCCGCCGGCTATTGCAAAGATCATGGCGGCCCATCGCGCGCGGCGCTCGTCGGCCAGCGTCCGGAAGAGGCCCAGGACAATCCACACACCGATGATGTAGATCGCGATGCTCATGGCGCGATAGCCGATCGCGTGCTCACGGAAGAGCAGGTAGTCGAGGTAGAGACTGCGTTCGGCGACCGGGCGAAAGAAGCGGAAACGCAGGTTGTCGGCGATCCACCACGGATATATCCACGCGTCGCGCTCGGCGGCGACCTGTGTTGCGTCGCGCACGAACTCGTAGAGATGCAATTGCTTGATGCGGCCTTCGTGATAGTCGCGAAACTGACGGACGGCGCGGAAATCGTCGACAATGAAGGGCAGGAAGAGACTCGGCACGTAGAGGACGGCGACGACCGCGGCAAGAAACAGCCGCGGCCGCGACGTGGCGTCGTATCGTTGGACGAGGCCGATTCGCCGGGTGGGCCCGACTGCAGCGTCCGTCATGGGCTCAGATATCCAGGTTCTTGACGTGGATGGCGTTGGCCTCGATGAACTCGCGGCGCGACTCGACGTTGTCGCCCATCAGGATGGAAAAAATGCGATCGGCCGCGCGGGCGTCGACGTCCTGCTGCTCGGCGTCGGCCGCGTCTTCGCTGACGACGACGCGCATCAGCGAGCGGCGCTCGGGATCGAGCGTGGTTTCCCAGAGCTCGTCGGCGTTCATTTCGCCGAGGCCTTTGAATCGCTTGATCTCGGCGCCGCGCCGCCCGATCTCGCGGACGCCGTCGCCCAGCTCGGCGGCGTTGGCCAGCTCGACCGGCTCGCCCTGCGCCGGCATGAGGACAAACTTCGCCGGCGGCAGCTCGCCCGTTACCAGCTCTTCGCGCTTCGCGAAGTAATCTTCAAGCGTCAGCCCGGCCGACTCGAACTTCGCGAGCAACTCGGCAAGCGAGCGAGACTCGGTCAACTCCCAGCGGATGAGCCGCACCGGGGCGCCATCTCCGTTGGTCGGCGAATCGCCGACGCCCAGGAGCGTGCCGTCGACGACCTCGATCTCGCCGCAGCGCTGCTCGAGCGTTCGGCGGAAATCGAGGAACTCCTGGTCGCTGTAGAAGAACCGCTCCTCGGAGTTCGTCTCGGCCCGGACCGTCGGCAGGGCGCCGGACTTCGCATCGCGGTGCCGCGAGAGGAATTCGTTCAGCCCGATTCCGCGGCGGCCGAGCTGCCGCGCTCGCGCGGCGATCGCATCGACGACCTCGACCAGGTCGCGAAGGGAGCGGCCGGCGACTTCGCGGTCACCGCCTTTGTGGTGAACGACCAGCCGCGTTCCGTCGAGGCCCCATTCGAGCAGCTTCTCATTCATGACGCCGTCGTTGAGCACGTACTCCGCTTTCTTGCCCTTCTTGAGCAGGTAAAGCGGCGGCTGGGCGACGAAGATGTGGCCGCGATCGATTAGGGGTCGCATGTGCCGGAACAGGAAAGTCAGCAGGAGGGTGCGAATGTGACTGCCGTCGACGTCGGCGTCTGTCATGATGATGATCTTGCTGTACCGGCGCTTCTCGACGTCGAACTCGTCCTGGCCGATGCCGCAGCCGATGGCCTGGAAGATCATGCGGATTTCTTCGTGGGCCAAAACGCGGTCGAAGCGCGACTTTTCGACATTGAGGATCTTGCCCTTGAGCGGCAGGACCGCCTGGAAGCGTGAGTCGCGGCCCTGCTTGGCTGATCCGCCGGCCGAATCGCCCTCGACGAGAAAGACCTCGGTCGACTCGCGATCGCGGCTGCTGCAATCCCAGAGCTTGCCGGGGAGGTTACCGCTCGACAAAGCCGTCTTACGCGCGGCTTCGCGGGCCTTGCGGGCCGCCTCGCGCGCAACGGCAGCGGAGACGGCCTTCATGATGACGCGCTTGGCATCACTCGGGTTTTCCTCGAGCCAATGGCCGAGCTGAGTATTGACCGTCTGCTCGACGAAGGACTCGACCTCGGGGTTCATGAGGCGAACCTTCGTCTGGGCCTCGAACTGCGGTTCCGGCACCTTGACCGAAATCACCGCCGTCAGCCCTTCGCGCAGGTCCTCGCCCGTCGGGACCAGGTCGCCCTTGAGCAGGTTTTCCTTCTTGGCGTAAGCGTTCATGGTCCGCGTCAGGGCGGACTTGAAGCCCGTCAGGTGCGTGCCGCCGTCAATGTTGTGAATGTTGTTGGCGAAGGCCAGGATCGACTCGGTATAGCCATCGTTCCACTGGAACGCGACTTCGCACACCAATCGGAACTGGTCGTCGTTGGCTCGAAGAACCTGCGGCTTGTGCTGCGGCTCCTTGCCCTCGTTCAAGTAGCGGACGAATTCCTTGAGCCCATCCTGAAAGCGGAACTCCTCGGACTTGCCGCTCCGCTCGTCGACCAGCTTGATTGATACGCCTTCGTTGAGGTACGAGAGTTCGCGCAGCCGCTTGGCCAGCGTTTCGTACTTGAAGGTCGTATCCGGAAAGATCTCGGGATCGGGCTTGAAGTCGACACGGGTTCCGGTCTTGCGCGACTGGCCAATCTGCTCGACCGGTTTGACAACGTGACTCTTCTCGAGGCGGATGGAGAAAACACCGCCCTCGCGCTGAACCTCGACAACCATCCACTCCGACAGAGCGCAGACGACACTGATGCCAACCCCGTGCAGCCCGCCGCTGACCTTGTAACTGTTGCGATCGAACTTGCCGCCGGCGTGAAGGACCGTCAACACGATTTCGAGCGCGTCTTTTCCGTCGATGTTCGGGTTCTCGGGGACGCGCTTCGGCCCGACCGGGATGCCGCGGCCGTCATCGACAACCGTGCAGGAGCCGTCCGTGTTGAGCTTGACGAGGATGTTCTTGCAATGGCCGGCCATCGCTTCGTCGATGGCGTTGTCGACGACTTCGTAGACGAGGTGATGAAGGCCGGCCTGCGACGTGTCGCCGATATACATCGCCGGCCGCTTGCGAACGGCTTCGAGGCCTTCGAGAACGCGGATGGAGTCCGCATCGTAGGCGGGCCCGGCCGCCGGCGGGCTGACATCGGGCTGTTCCAAGTCGTCGGGTTTGTCACTTTGGGGTTGGGTACTCATGAGCATCGCTATTCGTCGCCGTCCGATCCCGGGGTGTCGTTCATATCGTCGCGCTCGATCGTACCGAGCTTATAGCTTATTTCGCGGATCGCCGTACCGCCTTTGCTCGCTCGAATCGTCGCCAGCAACTTGCGGCCGATCTCGCGTTCGAACGCAAATCGAATCGACGGATCATCGACCATGACCGTCAGTCGCCCGCCGCGAAGCCCCACGACCTCGCTGTGGGCCCGCATCGATGGCGGCACGGTCTGCTCCCACAGGTCTCTCAGAGCCCCAAGTTTCAGAGCCGCCCGCAGGTCCCGGCCGCCAATCAGCGATTTTGCCACGTCCCCGAGCGGAACCGCGGCGGGCCGGCGACGCTTGTTATATCGCGTCCAGAACATCCGTTGATGTTCCGCTGTGGCCCACGCCAGCCCGGCGTCGGCCAGCAATTCCTGACGACGCGTCGGTCGGCGGCGCTGCGGCCGGCCCGCGTCAAGACTCATGACAGGTTCACCGGCATGACGACGTACAGGAAATCCGACCCGCACCGCAGCAGGCCCGGCTTGTTCGTTTCCTTCAACTCGAACGACACCTTTTCGCTGCATACCCGCAATGCGTCGACCAGGAACGCCGGATTGAACCCGATCTCCATCTTAGGCCCGCTGTAGGTCGCGTTCACGCGAATCGTGGCCTCACCCTGCTCCGGGGCCCGGCTGCTGAAGACCAGCCCCTCGCCTGAAACGGCGATGCGCACGCCGCGCGATTCCTCGTTCGTCAGCAGGGCTGCCCGCCGAACCGCGCTCAGGAACTCGGCCGTGTCGAGCTCAATCTTCTTGTCGCAGTCCTTGGGAATGACGTCGTCGTACTTCGGGAAGTGGCCCTCCAGCAACACAGTGCTGATGGTCGCGCGCGCCGTTCGCACAATGAGCTGGTTTGGCGACATCTTGACGTCGATCGGCTCGTCGGCGTCGACATGCAGTCGATTAAACGTCGTCATGGCCTTTGACGGCACGATGACGTCGGCGTCATTTCCGATGCTTTTCTCCAGCGAGGCCGAGGCCTTTGCGAGGCGGCGGCCGTCGGTCGCGATCAGTTGGAGCTTCTTGCCGCGCTTTTCCCAGAGCACGCCGTTGATGGCGTAACGGGTGGACTCCTTGGCGGCCGAGAAGACGGTTCGTTCGATACAGGTCCGCAGGACGTCGGCCCGGACGCGCAGGTCGGGCTCGCCGTCGAGCTCCGGGACGGGGGGAAACTGCCTTACGTCCTGTCCGAATACCTGGAAATGGCTGTCGGACCCGCGCACATGACAGGTATCTGCTTCCGTCTCAAGTGCAAGCGTTTCATCGGACGATTCGCGGACAATCGCCGCGAAGCGGTCACCGGGAACGAGCGTTTCGCCCGGCTTGGAGACCTCGACCTCCTTGATGTGATATCGCAGGCCCAACTCCTGGTCGTAGGCGGTCAAAACCAACTCGTCTTTCGAGGCGGTAATCCGGATGCACTGCAGGATCGGCTTGGGTGTCCGGGTGGCGATAACTGCAGTCGTGGCGGTCAAGGCGTCGTGAAGGGCCAGCCGGTCGCACATGATCTTCATGATGACACCTTCCGTCGATGAATAACGAAGAAAGAAATTCTTATCGTCTCCGCCGTTCGTCGTGCCTGTGAGTAGCCCAGGGCCGAGCGGTCGGCGAACCGCAGACTATTTTGTCGCAAAGCGTTGAGCGCGACAAGCGGCGTGGCCGCTCGTGTCGGTAACCTGTGCGGCTGTCGACCGGTCGACGCGGTGAACCCGCCATCGGCACACAGCGCCGAGCCGCGTCGCGGATCGCCCGTGTGCAACATTGCCATTCGGCACAGACTGTGCACAGGCGGCTCGGGAATTTCGTCAACGCATTGTGAAACGGATTCGGCGATCATTCGCGCACCAACTCGCGCTCCAGCTCGTCCAGCAATCCGCGCATCTCCGGGTCCGACGTCGCGCGTTCGCCGATCGCTCGTTCGGCGTGCAGGACCGTCGTGTGATCGCGATGGCCCATCTGCTTGCCGATCTCGTGGAGACTGTGCTTTGTCAGGCGCCGCGCGAGATACATGCTGATTTGCCGCGGCAGGGCGACGGACTTGCTGCGGCTCGGGCCCGTCAGATCGTGCTTTCTCAGGCCGTGCCGGGCGGCAACGGTTCTGAGAATAGACCGCAATGGCACCATAGGGTTCGGCCGTTGCTGCGCGACGCCCAGCGTATCGCGGGCCAGGTCGAGCGTAATGGGCTTGCCGCTGCTCTGTGACAGGTTCTGCAACTTTGCGAGCGCCCCCTCCAACTCTCGCGGGCTGCGGGGTATTTCTTCGGCGATCAGCATGACGACGTCGTCGCCCATCTCCATACCGCGCAGCTTGGCCCGCTTGCTCACCATCGCGGCGCGTGTGTCGACGCAGGGCAGTTCGACTTCGACGACCAGGCCCCACTTGAACCGGCTGGTCAGCCGTTCCTGAAGTCCGGCGATCGCGTCGGGCGGCCGATCGGCCGTAAGGATGATCTGCCGCTGCTCCTGGTGAAGCGAGTTGAAGGTGTGAAAAAACTCGTCCTGGCTCCGGTCGCGCGAGGCGAGCATCTGAACGTCATCGACGATCAGGAGATCGGCCTGGCGATACCGTTCCTGAAAGCGATGAACGGCGTCGGAAGCGACCGCTTCGACGTAGTCGCTCGCAAAGACCTCGCACGAGATGTACGCAACGCGCGTGCGGGGATTCAGGTCGAGGATGCGGTGGCAAAGCGCCTGAACGAGGTGAGTCTTGCCAGCGCCGGATGTACCGTGAATGTAGAGTGGGTTGTAGATGCGCCCCGGCGCCTCGGTCGTCGCGATGGCAGCGGCATGGGCCAGCCGGTTGCACGGGCCGACCACGAAACGATCGAACGTGTACTCGGCGTTCAACCGGAGCGACGGCTCGTCGGCCGCCGGCTCAACTTCATGAAGCGACTGCCCGCCGTTGCGATAGGCGAATCGGACCCCCACCAGCCGCCCGGTTGCGGCCTGGGCCCCATCGACAAATGCCGGCCGACAATAGCGTTCGAGATAGACGGCCTGATCGTGATTGGCGGCCTGGACGACGAGTTCGCCGCGTTCGAGCCCGCCGACGCGCAACTCGGCGAACCAGTCTCGAACGAGCCCCGCATGGCGATCTTTTACATACTGAAAGACGGTGTCCGGATTCAGACGCTTGGAAGGTCGCATGATGTCACAAAGTCACAGGTCGGCCTGCATCGTGTCTACGCCAATGGCCGGCCGCCCGAGATCAGCATTAATGTCATGTTTCATCGAAAGTAACAGCAGTCGCGCCACCACTGTTCACTGCGTCAGCATGTTACCCGAATGGCGCGCGCGACGCAATCAAAATGTTCGCGCCGAGGTCGCTCTGCTGTGAACAAAACGGCAGCGCGAGTCGCGGTTGAATCGCGCGCCGCGTCATCTGTGAAAAATTTGCGGCAACGTGCGGCCGCCGCGCGCGGCGACGTCACAAATTCATTTTGCGGCGCGAACAACCGGCGCGAGTGCTTCGTCATAGAAAGTGTGCTGACACTGATTTCTTCGTTGATTTACGAGGACTGATCTGATATAGCGTACGCCCAAGTCCTTGTCGCGAAGCGTTTCGGGCGGGGCTCACATTTAAGACACGGAGGTATGTCGTATGTCACGGATGAACATGGCGCTAGCCCTGTCACTTTCACTTCTCGCCCCGTTTTTTGCCGTCGGATGCGGACCTGACGCGAAGGACAAACGCATCGGCGAGCTCACCAAGGAAAACGATTCGCTGAAGGCAGAACTTGCCGATCGCGATTCGAAAATCAACGAACTCACCGCGAAGGATGAGGAAGCCCAGAAGGCCGTGCGCGATCTGAATCGCGAACTGGCGGATGCCCGCGACCGCGCTTCGCGCGGCACATCGTCGGGCTCAACTATCAGCACGCCTCCGGCCATCGTCGAAGCCCCGGCTGCCAAGGGCTGGGTCAACATGCCCGGCTTCGACATGATCAGCATACCCGGCGAAGTGCTGTTTGATTCGGGCAAGGCGACGCTGCGGCCGGCCGGCAAGTCGACGCTCGACAAGCTCGTCTCCGATATTCGCGGCCGCTACTCCGATCGCGACATCTACGTTTTCGGTCACACCGACGACGAGCCGATTCGCAAGAGCGGCTGGAAGGACAACTGGCAGCTCGGCGCCGAGCGATCCCTCACCGCATCTCGCTACCTGATCCAGGCCGGCATCGCGCCGAGCAAGGTCATTCAGGCCAACTGCAGTCAGTATCGCCCCCGCGCGATGGGCTCGACCGCAAGCAGCCGGAAGGAAAACCGCCGCGTGGACTTCTACGCGGTCATCAAGCACGGCGGCGCGTCGGAGATCGGCAGCGTGGGCGCCGCGGATTCGTCGCGCAACGGGCTCGCAGCTCGCTGAGCCGCGATCGCCTCGAGAAATCGATACAACGACGTCGACGTCCGCTACAATGGCGGGCGTCGCGTCGTTTCACGAACTGTGCAGGCAGCTGGCGCGTTCCATGATCGCAATCATCGACCACGGTGAAGACAGCTCGGGACCGCTCGAGCGCGCTTTCCGCGATGCCGGTGCGCCGGCCGAGCGCGTCAATTCGATTGAACAGCTTCAGCGGGCATCAAAGGTCGTGCTCGCGGGCACCGCGCCACTCCCCGCGCTGATTCGCTCGCTGCGCGAGCGCGAGCTCGTCGGAAGTCTCGTTCGCGCCGTGCTCGACGGCCGTCCGTTTCTCGGGATCGGCAGCGGGCTGCACGCCTTGCTCGACGTTTCGTACGAGGAGGGCGAGCACACAGGGCTCGGCATCATTCCCGGCAAGGCGATCCCGTTTGAAACCGACGCAACGCACCCGATCCGGCGGCAATACAAGCCCCCGCACATGGGCTGGGCGCCGGTCGAATGGTCCGCTCGATGTCCGCTCTTGAACGGATTGCAGAGCGGCGCATCATTCTTTTTCGATCACACCGCTCGGGCCCAGACGCTCGATCCGGAAGTCGCGGTTGCGTCCTCTCGATACGGCGTCGACTTCACGGCGGTCGTCTGGGACGGCCGCACCTTTGGGGTTCAGTTTCAACCCGAGAAATCGCAGGAATCAGGACAGGTCGTGCTGTCGAACTTCGCCTCGCTGTAGCGGGCGTCACGGCTCGCGCGGTTGCTGCGGCACCGGCACGGGTGTGGCAGTCTCCACCGGCTTGCAGTGCGGGCAGGGTTTCTTGCCGGCGGCCTCGGCCTGGGAAGCCGTCTGATAGGTCTCCAAGTTGGCGAGGAAGATCTGTCGGCCGCCATCGCACGCCGGCGTGTGGTAGACGCGGCCGGCCTTGCTGGCGATGAATCGGAATGTTGACTCATCGACATGGCCCGGCCAGGCGCGATTGTCGCGATCGGCTGACGATTGCGGCTCCGGCGCGGCCGCGTCGGGTTTTGTCGTCGCCGGCGGCGTCAGCGGCACGGCGGGCACGACCTCCGGGATGATGACGCGCGGCTTCGGCGTCGGCGTGATGGTCGGCGTCCGCTGCGAGCGGCCGAGTCGCTCCAGGTATCCGAAGATGAACAGGATCGACAGGGCGATGGCGACCACGGCGATCGCGATGCTGATCAAGACGACGCGCACGTTTCGATTGGAGACCTGGCTCTCCGGCACGAGGGGCTCGTCCGGCTCGTTCGCACAATGATCCATGAACGTTGCCAGCTCGTCGGCCGATGCGAAGCGGTCGGCCGGATCGCGGGCCAGGCAGCGATGCAGCAGCGCTTTGCCGTCATCGGTAAGGCCCGGCACATCATCAAGGACCAGTTCGGGCGGGTTTTGATGCATTTCGAGCAGCTTGCTGCGGCTCTCAGCGGCGAGCCAGGGCTTCCCGGTCAGGGCGTAGAGCAGGACCAGCCCCGTCGCATAGATGTCGCTGGACGCGGTCGTCGACTCGCCGCGGGCCGTTTCCGGCGCGACCCAGCCCAACGACCCGACGGAGCGCCCGCGCAAGCTCGCGCTCGCGGCTTCGCCCGCAACGTCCGACAGTCCAAAATCACCGAGCTTGAGCTGCCCATGGTCGTCAAACATCAGGTTGCCGGGCTTGACGTCGCGATGGATGATCCCGCGCGCGTGCGCCAGCGCCATGGCCCGCACGGCCGGCACCATCAGGCGAAACAGCTCGCGCGGATCGTACGGACCGACGCTTTCGATCCGGTCGCGGAGCATTCCGCCTTCCATCAATTCCATGGCGATGAACTGGCAACCCTGATCCTCGGCGATTTCAAAGACGGTGATCGCCCCGGGGTGATTCAGCTTCGCCGCGGCACGTGCTTCCTGCAAAAACAATGCGCGGCTGAGCGAGCCGTTCGAGGCGTGTCCGCTCGGCGCGGTCAGGATCTTCACGGCTACGTCGCGATTGAGCGTGGGGTCGGTCGCGCGCCAGACGACGCCCATTCCGCCGCGGCCGAGCACCGACTTCAACTTGTACCGTCCGAGCCCCTTCCCGGCCCAGCTCATGTCGATGATGCTGGAGCCACCCTGTCCGGCGACCGGTAACCCCTCTTCCGGACGATGTGGTGCGACGCGCGAGTCGGAACCCGGAATGGTGATTCCAGAGCCCGCCGTCGTCGCGTTCTGCCGCTGGCCCCAGCGCCAGACATGGGAACACTTGCGGCATTGGAAGCGCCGGCCCATCAGCGTCGCCGCGACGCGGTATGCCGCGCCGCATTTGGGGCAGCCGACATCCACCTGGCTCACTGCTTCGTTAGTCTGTCGCTGGGACTGCTGAGGCGTCATGCGGTGCCTATGGCGGGACCCACTCCCCTCCCTACTATAATCGCCGGAGGCGGGTTTCCAACTACTTTTGCCACCTGAGCGGGTCCCCCCGCGTCGGATTGCAGTCCTGATTCGGGAAGATGGCTGGGCCTAGCCCAGTCGGCCGCGAAGCTGCTTAAGGAACCCCATGACCACCGGCCGCGGCAGCTTCGGGAAATCGGCCGCCATTTGCTCGTCGGTACTCATCAACTCGATCATTGACAGGGCCTTGGTCTTGACCGTCGACAGGGCTGTCACCTGCCGCTCGGCGGCGTCAAGGCGACCCTCCGCCATGGCGGCGAGGAACTCGGCCACGGCCTTGCGGACATCACCGACCGCCGGCGCGGGAGCGGCGCCGCCCGGCCCGGCGGGGCCAGCGCCGCGCGGCTGGCGCGGGCCGCCATCCCCGGGCGCGACGCGATCTTTCAGGAGCATCTGCTGAATCGCGTGTCGCTCCCGTTCGGCAGCCGCCCGTCGCTTTTCGTCTTCGGGATCCTCGGGAGCGAGCGGAATCTCGCCCGTGTCCTCCGGTGGCAGGGGGATATAGACGACATTCTGACACTTGGGACAGCGGCCCTTCTTGCCGCCTGCTTCCATCGGTGCGCGAATGATCGTCTGGCAATGATCGCAGTGGAATTCGATGGGCATCTATACGGCCCTCGATCGTCCCGGCCGCCGACTCTTTCGTCGAGGCACGGGTCGCTTTTCGGCTGGCTGGCCCTTTTTCTCTGCGTGGGCCGCACGCCACAGCAATCGTATCGGTATCTCCTGAAATGGCAAAGCCTCTCGCAGGCGGCGGGCCATGAAGCGGCGGTAGTCTTCGCGGACAAGGGCCGGGTTGTTCACGAACAGTACGATCGTCGGCGGACATACCGCCACCTGTGTCGCGTAATAGATCTTTGGCGCCGCGCCATGTTTGTCGGACGAGGGCTGGTAGGCCTCGAGCGCACCCTGGATCGCGCGGTTCAGCTGGCCGGTCGATACGCGCTCGCGCGACTGGCGGAACAGCGACTGGGCGAGCTCGACGGTGCTCTTGAGATTGCGATCCTGCGTGGCCGTGGTGAACGCCAGCGGGGCCGTGAGCAGCGGCGGCAGGGTTCGGGTCAGGTATTCGGCGTAGTCGTCGGAACCAGCTTTGCCCTTCGCGAGGTCCCACTTGTTGATGACGATGACGGTCGGTTTGTGCTGGTCGGCGAGAAACCGCGCGAGCTTCTTGTCGACGTCGCTGATCTTCTCGGCGGCATCGAGCATGAACAAGACGACGTCGGCCCGCAGGATCGATTGCTGCGAGCGAAGCAAGCTGTAGTAATCGATGCTTTGCTTGTCGTTCTTGGCCTTGCGCCGGATGCCGGCGGTGTCAATCGCGAGGAATGTCTTGCCGTCCAGCTCGAAGCGCACGTCAATCGCGTCGCGGGTCGTGCCCGGCACTTCGCTCACGATGACACGCGGCGCCTGGGCAAGCCCGTTGATGAACGTGCTCTTGCCGACGTTTTGCCGGCCGACGATGGCGAGCTTCATCACCGGCTCGGGCGGCGGGCCGGCTTCGCGGTCCAGCCGCCGGACGATTTCGTCGAGCAAGCTGCGCGTCTCCCGCGCGTGCAACGCAGAGACGCACATCGGCTCTCCAAAGCCGAGGCGCTGCAGTACGCCCGCGGCCGACTCGAGCCGCGGCGTGTCGGTCTTGTTGGCGATCAGCAGCACGCGGTCATTCTTTCCGCGCAGCAGCTCGGCCACTTCGCGATCGAGCGGCGTAATTTCCTGCTGGACGTCGACGACGAAGAGGATCAGCGACGCCATCTCAATGGCCATCTTGATCTGCTGTTCGATCTGCTTTGTCAGCTTGTCGCGGTCTTCGTGGCCGTAGCCGCCGGTGTCGATCAACTCGAAGTAGATATCGTTGTGTTCGCAGATGGCCGAGACGCGGTCGCGTGTGACGCCGGCGAGGGGATCGACAATACTGATTCGCTTGCCCGCGAGGGTATTGAGCAGCGAACTCTTGCCCACATTGGGGCGGCCGACAATCGCAACGACGGGCAAAGCCATGCAATTGAGTGTAGGGGCAATGGTGGCGGCGTGCGAGTTTGCGCGACTAGGTTCGGACGACCATCGCCTTCCATTCGGTGTAGTCGTCGATCGCGAAGCGGACGCCTTCGCGGCCGCAGCCGGAGGCCTTGGCGCCGCCATAGGGCATGTTCTCGGCCCGAAAGGTCGGCACGTCGTTGATGATGACGCCGCCAACATCCAGTGCTTCGTAGGCGCGCCACGCTCTCGAGACGTCGCGCGTGAAGACACCCGCCTGCAAGCCGAAATCGCTATCGTTTGCCGTTCGCAGGGCGTCGTCGAATGATTCGTACTTCGCCATCGTCACCACCGGCCCGAAGACTTCGCAGCAGCTTACGCGACAGGTGGGCGGCGGATTCTCGATGATCGTCGGCGCGTGGATCGCACCGGTGCGCTTTCCTCCATGCAATATGCGTGCGCCGGCGGCCGCCGCTTCGCTTGTCCACGTCTCGACACGCTTCGCTTCGACCTCGGAGATCATGGGGCCAACGTCGGTGTCGGCCAGCGACGGGTCGCCCACCTTTAGTGCCGCGGTTGCTTCGATCAGCAAGTGCTTGAACGGTTCGTACACCGCCGCATCGACGAGGATTCGCTGCACGCTGATGCAGCTTTGGCCGGCCTGGGCGAACCCGCCGACGGCGCAGCGCTTCGCGGCGTCCACAAGGTCGGCGTCGCCATGCACGATGGCCGCCGCGTTGCCGCCCAACTCGAGCACGACGCGCTTTCGGCCGGCCCTGGCCCGCAGCCCCCAGCCGACGTCTGCTGAGCCGGTGAAGCTCAGGACGGCCATACGTTCGTCCTCCGCCAGGCGCTGGCCATCGACCGCACGGCACGGGAGAACGGATATCGCTTGCTTTGGCCACCCGGCGGCGACGATCTCATCACCTAGCATGAGTGCTGACAGCGGCGTCGCGGATGCCGGCTTAACAACAAACGGACAACCCGCGGACATGGCCGGACCGACCTTGTGTGCCACGAGATTGAGCGGGAAGTTGAACGGCGTGATGCAGGCCACCGGACCGAGTGGGAACCGCCGCCAGACAGCGCGATAGCCGCGGCCGCGCGCCGTTTGATCGAGCGAGCGATACTCGCCGCCGAGATCTGCCGCGCGCCGCGCCGACTCGGCGAAGGTGTCGATGGTTCGCGACACCTCGATTTCCGCGTACTTTCTCGGCTTACCTGCCTCGGCGATCAGCGTCTCGACGAACTCGCCGCGGCGCGCCGCAACCGCATCGGCCGTCGCGCGCAAGATTCGCTCCCGCTCGAACGCCGGCAATTCGCGCGTTGCCACGGCCGCTCCAGCCGCCGCCGCGATGGCCGCCTCGATGTCGGCAAGCTCGGCGCGAGACGCGCATGCCAGAGACGCCCCGCTGAATTTGTGTGACACCTCGATGCTGGACGGCCGCTCGCACGGCTCTCCGGCAATGAGGATCGGATGCGTGGGTGCACTCATGCCGACGATTACACCGCACGGCTGCGCGGCTCGCCACCCACCGCCCGGTGCGCGGTACGATGTCCGCGATGCTTGCCGACCTCGCTGAAGACCTGAAACTTCTGATTCGATCGCGGCATCCGGCCGTATCCGTCGTGACGCCGGACGAGGATCGGGCCGAACAACTCGTGTGGCGAGTCGCAGGCGAGATGGAATTGCCGCTCTTCGATTGGGCCGTCACGACCGGCCTGCGGCGCGTGCTTCCGACACCCGCCGGAATGATCGCCGGCACCGAGAGTGTGCGTGCCGCCCTGGCGCACATCAAAGACTGCGAGTTGTATGCGATCCATGTTTTCAAGGACCTGGCGGAGCATCTGCGCGACGCGACGCTGATGCGGCATTTTCGCGATGTCTGCGACGAGTTCGCCCGCCGACACGCAACGCTCGTGATGATCGACCTGAATCCGCCCGGCGAATCGGTTCGGCGGCTCGCCGTGCCATTCGACGTCAGGTGGCCGGACCCGGCCGAACTCGAGCAGATCATCCGCAGCACGTTTCGCGACGCGATTCAGTTCCAGAATGTCGTCGCAGAGATTACTCAGCGTGACATGGACCTCATGGTACAGGCGCTGCGCGGACTGACCCGCGGCGAGGCAACACGCGTGGTTTCGGCTGCCCTGTTCAAGGATGGCCGGCTCGACGCGCGCGACCTGCCGCGCATGCTGGAGGCGAAGCGCGAGATACTGGCTTCGACCGGCGTGCTGGAGTCCATCGAGATCGACGTGGCGCCGGACGAACTTGGCGGCCTGGGCCGGCTCAAGGAGTGGCTCGCCCGGCGCCGCGGCGGCTTCACCAGCAAGGCCCGCGATTTCGGTCTCGCGCCGCCGCGTGGCATCCTCCTGCTCGGCGTGCAGGGGACCGGCAAGAGTCTCTGCGCGAAGATCGCGGCGGCCGACTGGGGGCTGCCGCTGCTGAAGCTCGACCCCGGCGTGCTCTATGCGAAGTACGTTGGCGACACCGAGGCCCGGCTGCGTCAGGCCCTGTCGCAGGCGGAGACAATGTCGCCGGTGGTGTTGTGGATCGACGAAATCGAAAAGGCATTTGCATCGGCGACGACCGCTTCGGCGGATGGGGGCTTGAGCCAGCGGATGTTCGGCACAATGCTGTCGTGGATGCAGGACCACCGCTTTCCGGTGTTTATCGTCGCGACCGCCAACGACGTAGCGAGTCTGCCGCCCGAATTGCTCCGCAAGGGCCGCTTCGACGAGGTCTTCTTTGTCGACTTGCCCGGCCCGGCTGCGCGCGAAGCAATCTTTGCGATCCACCTTCGCCGCCGGAAGCGCGACCCGGCTGGCTTCGATCTGGCCGCGCTCGCCGCGGCGTCGGAGGATTTCTCCGGGGCGGAGATCGAGCAGGCGATCATCGCGGCGCTCTACGCAGCGTTCGCCGACGGCGGCCAACTCACCACGCAGGGCATTCTGGCAGAGTTGGCAGCGACACAGCCGCTCGCGGTTCTAATGTCCGAGCGGGTCCGCGACCTCCGCAGCTGGGCGAAGGCGCGGTGTGTTTCTACCGACTAGACCGGGCTGCCAATCATCAGGGCGCCAGCAGACTGTCCACGAACAACTGGATGTCGCCGCCGTCCAGCTTCTGATCGCCCGTCTTGTCGAAGCGGCAGACCAGCACCGGATCCTGATCCGAGAGCAGGAGCTGCTGGACGAACAGTGCGATGCTATTCGGCAGCGGCTCGCACTCGTCGGGCACCGTATTGCTGTCACAGTCCTTGCTGGTTCCCAACGCGATATCGCAGCTGTCCGGCCGGCTGTTCTGGTTGCAGTCGAGCCCGGCTCCGCTCGTGATGTCGCAGGTATCCGGAATGCCGTTTGAGTCGCAATCAACAGCGCCCGGCTCGCACGCGTCGCCCACTCCGTTGCTGTCGCAGTCGGCCTGGCTTGGGTTCGACGCATCCGGGCAATTGTCGTTGCAGTTGGCAACGCCGTCGCCGTCCGCGTCGGTGTCTGCGACGCCGCAACCGCAAGCGCCCGGCTGCGTCTTGGCCGGATCGTCGGGACAGCCATCATTGCAATCGGCCGTGCCATCACTGTCGGAGTCGCCGTCGGGCGTACCGCAGCCACAGACGCCGGGCGCTATCTTGGCCGGATCGACCGGACAGCCGTCGATGCAGTCGGCCGTGCCGTCGCTGTCGGTGTCCGTATCCGGATTGCCGCAGCCGCACTGACCGGGATGGGTCTTGGCGGGGTCGCTCGGGCAACCATCGTTGCAATCGGCGGTGCCATCACTGTCGGCATCGCTGTCGGGGACACCGCATCCGCACTGTCCCGGCGCGACCTTGTTGGCGTCGTTCGGACAGCCATCATTGCAATCCGCAGTACCGTCGCCGTCGGTGTCAGTTTCGGTGACTCCGCAGCCGCACTGGCCCGGAGCAATCTTGTTCGGATCGTTCGGGCAGCCATCGTTGCAGTCGAGCACGCCGTCGCTGTCGGAATCGACATCCTGGGCGTTTGGACAGTTGTCGTGGCAATCCGGCACGCCGTCCGTGTCACTGTCGGCGTCGCTCACGCCGCAGCCGCACGAGCCCGGATTTGTTTTCGCCGGGTCCTCGGGGCAGCCGTCGTGACAGTCGGCCGTTCCGTCGCTGTCGCTGTCGGTGTCAGCAATGCCGCATCCACAGATTCCCGGCGCCGTCTTGGCCGGATCGTCCGGGCAGCCGTCATTGCAGTTGGCGACGCCGTCACTGTCGGTGTCGGTGTCCGCGACGCCGCAACCACACTGTCCCGGCGTGGTCTTGGTCGAGTCATCCGGACACTGATCGTTGCAGTCCGCTGTGCCGTCCGTGTCGGCGTCGGTATCGGCCGCGCCGCAGCCGCACTGGCCGGGGACGGTCTTGGCCGGATCATCCGGACATGCGTCGTGGCAATCAAAGACGCCGTCGCTGTCGGAGTCGACGTCCGGTGCGCCAGGGCACTGATCGTGGCAGTCGGGAACGCCGTCAGTGTCGGAGTCGACGTCAGACGTTCCGCAGCCGCACGCGCCCGGAGCGATCTTGTTCGGATCGTCCGGACATCCGTCGGCGCAGTCGGCTGTGCCATCGGTGTCAGTGTCAAAGTCCTCTGATCCGCAGCCACACTGGCCGGGCTGCGTCTTGTGCGGGTCATCCGGGCAGCCGTCGTTGCAGTCGGCCGTTCCGTCGCTGTCGCTGTCGGTGTCGGCGGTGCCGCAGCCACAGACGCCCGGCGCAGTCTTGGCTGGATCGTCCGGACAACCGTCGTTGCAGTCCGGACTTCCGTCGCCGTCTGTGTCGGTATCGGCGACGCCGCAGCCGCAGGCGCCGGGGCCGACCTTGTTCGGATCTTCCGGGCAGCCGTCGTTGCAGTCGGCGGTGCCGTCGCTGTCGGTGTCGGTATCGGGCGTTCCGCAACCACACTGACCTGCTGCGAGCTTGTGCGAATCGTCCGGGCAGCCGTCGTTGCAATCGGCCGTGCCGTCCGTGTCGCTGTCGGTGTCCGGCGTTCCGCAGCCACACTGGCCCGGTGCGGTCTTGGCCGCGTCGTTCGGGCAGCCGTCGCTGCAGTCCAGGACGCCATCGCTGTCGGAATCTACATCGGGCGCATTCTCGCAATGATCGAGACAATCGGGCACGCCGTCGGTGTCACTGTCCGTATCGGGCGCGCCACAACCGCACTGGCCCGGCGTGATCTTGTTTGGATCGTTCGGACAGCCGTCGTTGCAATCGGCCGTGCCGTCCGTGTCGCTGTCGGTGTCGGGCGAGCCGCAGCCGCACTGTCCCGGTGCGACCTTGTTTGGATCGCTCGGGCACTGGTCATGGCAATCGGCGGTTCCGTCGCTGTCGCTGTCGGTGTCGGGCGTACCGCAGCCGCACTGGCCCGGGGCGAGCTTGTTCGCGTCGTTGGGGCAGCCGTCGTTGCAGTCGGCCGTTCCATCGCTGTCGCTGTCGGTGTCGGGGTTGCCGCAGCCGCACTGGCCCGGAGCCGTCTTCGCCGGATCCTCCGGACATGCGTCATGACAATCCGCCGTACCGTCGCTATCCGTATCCGTGTCGGATGTGCCACAACCACAGATGCCGGGCGCGATCTTGTCCGGATCATTCGGGCAGCTGTCGTTGCAGTCGGCCGTTCCGTCGTGGTCACTGTCGGTGTCGGGAGTGCCACAGCCGCACTGACCCGGATCAATCTTTTCGGGATCATCCGGGCAGTTGTCGTGGCAATCGGTCGTGCCGTCGCCGTCGCTGTCGGCATCGCTCACGCCGCAGCCGCAGATTCCCGGATCGATCTTGAACGGATCATTCGGGCAACCATCGACGCAGTCGGCGGCGCCATCGCTGTCACTGTCGGTATCGGGGTGTCCGCAGCCGCAGACGCCCGGTGCAGTCTTCGCCGAATCGTTGGGGCAGCCGTCGATGCAATCGGCACTGCCGTCGTTGTCCGAGTCCACATCGGGATTTCCGCAGCCACAGACGCCCGGCGCGGTCTTGGCCGGATCGGTGGGACATGAGTCAACACAATCGGCCGTGCCGTCGCCGTCCGTATCGGTCTCCGGGTTTCCGCAGCCGCACTGCCCCGGGACAGTCTTGGCGGGATCGCTCGGGCATAGGTCGTTGCAGTCAGCCGTGCCATCGCTATCGGTGTCGATGTCGGCGATACCGCATCCGCACTGGCCCGGCGCGGTCTTGCCGGCGTCGTTGGGACAGCCATCGCTGCAATCGAACACGCCATCGCTGTCGCTATCGACTTCCGGCGCGCCCGGGCACTGATCGTTGCAATCCGGCACGCCGTCGCTGTCGGCATCGGCATCGCTGACACCGCAGCCACACAGGCCCGGCGCGGTCTTTGCTGGGTCGTTCGGGCACTGATCGCTGCAGTCGGCGGCGCCGTCGCTGTCAGTATCGGTGTCCGGGGTGCCACAGCCGCACGCGCCGGCCGCCACCTTGCTCGGATCGTTCGGGCACGCGTCGTTGCAGTCCGCCAGGCCGTCGCTATCGCTGTCAGTCTCGGGAACGCCGCAACCGCAAGCCCCGGCGGTGACCTTGTTCGGGTCGTTCGGGCAGCCGTCATTGCAGTCGGGCGTGCCGTCGCTGTCCGAGTCGGTATCGGCGACGCCGCAGCCGCACGCACCGGGCGCGATCTTTGCAGCGTCGTTGGGACAGCCGTCATTGCAGTCGGCCGTGCCGTCGGTGTCGGAATCGGTGTCGGCCGCGCCGCATCCGCACTGGCCCGGCGCGGTTTTGTTCGGATCGTTCGGACACCCATCCTGGCAATCGAGCACGCCGTCGGTGTCGGTGTCGACGTCCGGAGAGCCATCGCAGTGATCGTTACAGTCCGGGACACCGTCGCTGTCCGAATCTGTGTCCGCGACGCCGCAGCCACAAATGCCCGGATTAGTCTTGGCAGGATCCTCGGGGCAGCCGTCATGGCAATCCGGCGTGCCGTCGGTGTCGGTGTCGGTCTCGGGGGTGCCGCAGCCGCACACTCCCGGGGCGGTCTTGGCCGGATCGTTCGGGCAACCGTCGGCGCAATCTGCGACGCCGTCCGTGTCGGAATCGGTATCCGCCACGCCGCAGCCACACACGCCCGGCGCGATCTTGTGCGGGTCGTTCGGGCAGCCGTCGCCGCAATCGGGCGTGCCGTCGCTGTCGCCGTCTGCATCACCGACACCGCAGCCACAGGCGCCCGGCGCGGTCTTGCTCGGATCGTTCGGGCAGCCATCAACGCAGTCCGCCGTGCCGTCGGTGTCGCTGTCAGTCTCGGGCTGGCCGCAGCCGCACTGGCCGGGCGCCGTCTTGGCCGGGTCATTGGGGCAGCCGTCGCTGCAATTCGGCGTTCCGTCGCTGTCGCTGTCGATCGGCGTGAATGTGCAGACGCCGTTCACGCAGCTATCGCTGGTGCAGGCGTCGTCGTCGTTGCACGAAGTCACCACCGAGACCGCCACGACGGCGCATGAGCTGCTGACACAGCCGGTGGTCGTGTTTCGGGCGCGTGCGTAGTAGGCCGTATTGGCGACCGGACTCACGTTGATCGAAGGCCCGGTGCCAACAGCCGTTCCGCCGCAACTTCCAGTGAACCAATCGATCGTCTCGCCGCCGCCCACCGTGGCTGAGATCGTCGTCGACGATCCACTGCAGATGGTCGAGGGGTTCGCGGCGGGGCTGGTCGGCGTACCAGGTCGCGCATTGACGGTCACGGTGGCCTGGGCGCAGGACGCACTGGTGCAGCCGGTCGTCGTATGGCGCGCCCGGCCGAAATAGGTTGTGGTGCTGGTCGGGCTGACGCCGAGCGAAGTGCCGCTGCCGACGAGCGTTCCGCCGCAGCTTCCGGTGTACCAGTCGATGGTCTCGCCCGCGCCGGCTGTCGCCGAGAGGGTGGACGAGGCGCCGTTACAGATCGTTGCCGGCGTCGCCCCCGGGCTGCCGGGCGTGGCGGGCTGTGCGTTGACGGTAACGGTAACCTGCGCGCACGTCGCGCTGGCGCAGCCCGTGGTCGTATTTCGCGACCGCGCGTAGTACGTCGTAGTCGACGTCGGACTGACGCTGATGGACGCGCCGGTGCTGACGGCCGTTCCGCCGCAACCTACCGTGTACCAATCGATCGCGTGTCCGGCGGGAACGGTCGCCGAGAGCGTCGATGAAGCACCGTTGCAGATGGTCGACGGCGTCGCGGCCGGGCTGGTCGGAGCGCTGGGCAGCGAATTGACGGTGACCGAGACACTCGCGCATGCGGCGCTGACGCACCCGGTCGTCGTATTCCGTGCGCGGGCAAAGTAGGTCGTTGTCGAAGTCGGGCTGACGCCGAGTGAGGTTCCGCTGCCGACCAGCGTGCCACCGCAGCTTCCGGTGTACCAGTCAACGGTTTGGCCGGCGGAGACGCTGGCCGACAGAGTCGATGTCGCGCCGCTGCAAATAGTCGCGGGTGTCGCCGATGGGCTCGTCGGCGTGCTCGGCAGCGAGTTAACGGTGACGGTGACGCTCGCGCAGGACGAGCTGGTGCAAGGGGGCGTCTCCCATCGGGCATAGTACGTGGTTGTCGCGGTTGGTGACGCAATCACGAGCGGCGTTCCGGTGCCGACGGCAGTTCCGCCGCAGCTTACGCTGTACCATTTGAGCGACCCACCCGATCCGCCGGCCGCGGAAAGGCTGATGTTGCCGGCATCGTCGGCGCAGAAGTTGTTGCGATCGACCGACGCGGACGTTGGAGCTGTGGCATTCGTGCAGACGATGATCGAGTTCGTCAACGTGAAGACACTGCTGGACGAGCCCGTGCAAGTGGAACTGGAGAATGCGGTGAACGAGATGCTGTAGGTGCCCGGCGTCGAGGGGGCCGTAATGGTAAATTCCTCGGTACTTGTCCCACTCGATGTGTGATTGGGTGTGTCAACGCACTGGTTCGAAGAAATGTTCCAGCGCGTGCCGTTCCAGTCGCTGCTCGACGTGCTGATGACGGTGATTGATGCCGTGATGCTCGCACTCGGGAGCACGGTGACGCTGGAAGCGCCATCCAGAGTCGCCGCCGATATTGTCAAAGCGGCTTGTGCCGTCGATGTCAGGGCCAGCAAGGCAAAAACGACACAACAACAGCGGCGCAACGTCGTCGCACGACACATCGGACTGCCTCCAGTCAATCGCGGCCCGGCTGCGGCCGCTAATCGAAAACGCGATACGAACCCCAATCGAGCGCGGGCGAGCCCGTCCGGCCGCCCCGCTTCCCCCAATGAATGCGACAAGCTCTGCTGAGAACTCGCGCCAGGATAGCGTACGTTACGCCGTCCAATTAGAAAGTCGGTCAATCGGGTGAGTCGCTCGAATTATCGAGCGGACGGCAATTTCCCGGCGCGCGATAATGTTTCACGGGGCCGCAGTGTCCGGAAAACCGCCCAAAGAAACCGCGGGCGGCGTCGAACGGGCAAATATCCTCGCCGGAGGCGCCAATCCCACTTACGATGCCGTCAGCCGGTACGGCTTGGAGGCCCGCTAATGTTCGCAATTCTCAGCGACGTTGTTTGGGACAGCCAGACAATCACCGTGGGACTTATCTTCGGCTTGCCGATCGTCGCCGTCCTCGCCGGCGCCTGGTACATGGTGAACAAAGTTCGCTCGGACAACGACCTCAAGCGCTCGATGGTCGAGCGCGGCATGTCGGCCGACGAGATTGAGCGCGTGTTGGGGGCGACCGGCGAGAAGGAAGAGGCGGAGTGACGCCTCAGTTCATTTCTTTGCCGGGGCCGTTGTTGTTGCCGGCCGACCAGTCTTGATCTCCAGTTGTTTTGCGATCGTCTTAGCCAGGTTTTCCTTGCGCAGCGCACCCCCCTGCGCGACGATGACCCCCGTATCCGCGTCGACCAGGTACGCCGCGGGGATGATGTTTGCGCCGTACTTCAGCGAGTAATCCGGCGCCCCGTCGTAGACCTGCTCCCAGGTCATGCCGTTGTCGGCGATGGCCTTCTGGACCAATTCCGGCCCGCGGTTTCGGTTTGCGTCCGTCGCGAGCCCGATGATCTCCAGGCCCTGCGGCTGGAACCGCGTGTACGCGTCCTTCCAATAGGGAATCTCCCGCTTGCACACGGGGCACCACGAGGCCCAGAACGTGACCAACACGAGCTTGCCTTTGTATGCATCCGGGAAGTTGATCCCGGCGCCGGAGAGGGCCGGGGCATAGATTGGAATCGCCTGCGTTAGTACAGGCCGGCTCGTCACGGCTGGCCGCGACGCCGGCGTTGTATCTCCGGCGATTGCCGCGGCGGCGACGACAACGATTATCGAGATGGACAAGATCGTTCGATTCATGATCGTGCTCCTACGGCTTCACCAGGACCGGCACGTCGACTGCAACTGTGTTGTCGGACTTGGATGTGGCGCGGAGGTATCCCACGTAGGACATGCCGTCGGCCGCCTTGGGTGGTGTGGCGGTGAGTTTGAAATCGAGCGGCGTCGCAACGCCGGGGTAGAGCGTGCATTCTGTTGCGTCACCGCGCTTGACCGCGATCGGAATCGGCTTGGACGACAGGTAATCGACCTCCACCTCAAACTCGACTTTCTGCTCGCTGTCCGGATAGGTGAATGCCGCACGGATCTCAAGCTCGCAGGACGATGTGCCGCCCGGAGACGCCGCCTCGCCCGAATAGTCCGGGTCTTCCATGCCCGCTTTCAGGATTGCACTGCCGGCCGAGTCGAAGACGTTGATGGCCACGTCGGTGAACATCGCATATTCGTCCGGCGACATACGGAAGTGAATCCGGGCGGCCTGCACGGCGGGCTCAAACTTGATAGGCACTTTTGCCGAATCACTGCCGGGTGACAGTTTTACCTTGGTCGTCTTGCGAACACCTTCCAGTTCGCCCGATAGCGTAATCGGCAGCGGTGTCTCAAATGCATTCAGCAACGAAAGCGAGCCGCTCGGCGGCTTGCCCGCCTTGTGGTCCCAGCTTGTCACCTCGGTCGGCGTGGTGGCGACGCCGTCAAAGCGCACTGAAAAGTCGTACGCTGACTCCTCGTCCGGCCGGCGACTGGTGGCGCATAGCTCCCACACGCCCGGGACAAGCTCCTTGGTGATGCTTTGGCGCGCCGATATTCGACCCGCCGCCGGGTCGAGTGCAAACGTGCGCGCGCGGATGATCGTCCCGTCGGGACGGAAGATACCGCGCACGCCAGCGGTCGATTTCTGGCCTTCGATCGCCTTTAATTCGAGGTGCATCGCGGTCGCGCCGGTCGGCACGGCCACGAAGTACCGTTTGGGGAGCCAGCCGCTGACCCGCTCCGCCTTGAACTCGCGGCGGTATCGTTCGGCGGCGCCCAGCCGATAGGGAACGATGACCGTGTTCCAGAGCTGTCCGGCTACGGCCTCTCCGTCGAGCAGGTCGATTGAGGCAAAGTAGAGCCCGGGCTGCGCCAGTGCGGCCGGGTCGTACGTCGCCCGCACTTCGGCCGCCTGCTCGGCACGGAAGTAGATTTGCGTGTTCTCAGTTTTGCACCACGCCGCCGACGAGCGGACCGCAAAGCGTTTCGAGTAAGTCCGCCGCACTTCGGCGTCGGCGGTCGGACCAAACGCGGGCTTGATCGAGAAGACCTGTGGCCGATCGGTCGGGGCATAGCTGCTCCGCCAGTACGCGGTCGGCCCCGTGCCGCCCACGGCGAGCGGGCTTTCGGTTTCGACGGAGCAGCCGACGAGCGGGTCGCCCGCGCCGCTCTTCACGAGGCCGCGCAGGCCGCTCGCGGACTTGGTCATGTTCGGGATGCCTGCGCCGTAGTCGAGCGGCGTGAACCCGGCGACCGGCGATGCGCTGCGTTGCAACGCCGCCTTAGCCCAGGTCGATCGTACGGCCGTGTTCGTGCCCAACTCGGCTCGGGCGTCACAGACAAGCAGTGCGCACATTCCGGCCGTGTAGGGCGAGGCCATGCTTGTGCCCGAGAAGAAATCGCCTTCGCGGTTCCATGTTGTTACGGTTGATGTTGCGTATCCGGGTGTTGCAACATCCGGCTTTCGCAGATCTCCGCCGCGCGAACTGAATGTCGTCACCACCGGTCCCGGGATCTTGATGCCCCACACATCGCGGGCTGTGTCGGCGCCCATCAGCGCCGCGCAAGTGATGGCGTGGGTCGCGGCCGCCGGCGTCCCGACGCTCGACAATCCCGGCCCGTTGTTGCCGGCCGACGTGCAGACGATCAGATCCGGATTCTCAACGAGCAGCTTGTCGAGAAACGTGTCGATGTCGGAGTGGCCCTCGCGCTGCGAGCCGACTCCGAAACTCAAATTGCAGACAACGGGTACGCGATGTTCGCGGGCGTACTTCGCGGCGTACTCAAACGCCCGTTTCTTCGCCCCGGTCGTCGTCGCCCCCCCCGAGAGGGCCCCGACACCAATCTTCAGGGAGATTACTTTTGCCCCCGGCGCGACGCCGTTGAAGCCGTCTTGGCCGTTGATTCGCCAGCCGGCCGCGATGCCCGCGACGTGCGTGCCGTGGCCGCCGTCGTCGAAGTGCAGGACGACCCTGCGCTGTCGCGGGAACACGTTGACCGCGATCGGCAGCTCCGGGGTCTGCTTTTCCTTTCTGGGTCGCGGGAAGAGAAGGTAGTCCTGTGCCACACGGTGGTTCTTGAGAGGCTTGTTCTTCGAGAAGTCCCGATCGCCCGCCGCATCGACAAAAACCACCGCATCATCGTCGCCGCTGTTGGGAGGAACGACGACGAGCAGAACGAACTCATCATCCTTGCGTCCGTTGTCGTTGATGTCCGGCACGCTCGTGTTGACGAACGCCTTTTCCTCAATCACGCCGAGCCAGAGCGTTGAGCCGTCCGGTCGCGCCCCGGCCGGCGGCGGCACATACTCCTGCGGCGCTCCGTCCTTGTCGTAACGGATGATGCGATCGGCCTTCTCGTTCCACGCGGCCGGCGATAGCTCGATATCACCCTCGCCGGAGAAATCCTGAACATCGATCACCTTGGGCGAGCCGTCGGGCATCTTGTCCAGCCCCGCCACCGCGATGTCGACACCCGTATCGAGCACGGCGATGACCACTCCCCGGCCGTCGCGATCCGGATGTTGCTTGAGATACTCGTCGACGCCGCACGTTGACAACGAAAGCTGTGACCACGGCATCGTTGTCGTTTGTCCGGCCGCGAACCCGGCGATCGCGAGTACACCGCAGATAGAAAGAATGGTTCGCAGCATCTGTAGCGCCTCCGACGTGTTCGTTCGACGTTCTTCCCGCTCTGGTTTATAACGGCCTGCACTCCCGGAGGGAACGCCCGTGTCTGTCTTCGACGAGCGAGCTGAGCTGATCGACCACATGGAGTTCAAGTTCGGCAAGCCCCTGGGCCGCGTCGCCGCGGCCATGGATCTGCTCAGCGACATTCAGATCGCCGTCGGCACGCACGCCGCCTACTGCAAGCGACCGAGCAATCCAACGCTTCCGACGCGCGACATCGAGGATGTCCTGCGTATGATCGGCCACGTGAAGGAATTGATGGTCGACCTGCGGGAGCGCCTCAAGGCCCCGGCATGAGAGCGATCGCCGCCCGCGATACAATTCCGTCGTGTACGTATCGAAGCACGCAAAGGCGATACTGCTGATCGGTCTCTGGTGCGGCTCGGTCGGCGCGTTCTTGCTCGGGACATTCTTTGAGGCCGGCTGGCCGTCGTTTGAGCGTGCGACAGCGGTCCTGTTTATTGGATTGGGCGTCGCATGCTTCGTGTTGATGGTTGTGCCGAGCCCGCGCGAGCACCCGCCCGGCCACTGTCGCAGGTGTGGATACGACCTGACGCTCAATCAATCCGGCAGATGTCCGGAGTGCGGAACAAATTATTCGGCCGCTCCGCTCGCTTCTGCCGGAACGAACAGCCATGCGAAACCTGAGTGATATTCCGATCCCGTCCGGCAGCGAGTATCGACGCGACTCGCTCGCGCTGGCGCTCCAGGCCATTCTGCGCTGGTGGCAGGCCCGCAACGTGTCATATGACGAGATGATCGCTGTCACCGCGATCGGCGCGATGCTGCCGTTCACCGATCGCGAACCCTGTCCCGGCCGATGGTGCGACTACGGACGTGATGCGTTTCTCGTGGTCGCCGCCGAACAGTACGGCCTTTCACTGCGCGACCTTCATCCGGCCGACGCCGTGCCGCTCCCGGCAACCCCGCCGGAGTTTGAACTTCACTGGCGCGACAGCTATGTGCCGCTCGTCGAGACGGCGCTGGCCCACCGGCAGCCGGTCCTGGCGTGGATGGGCTGGCCGGCGCCGCATGAAACTCAATGGGGCATCATCTCCGCTGTCGACGCGCGGACGCGCCGCTGTGCGGGAATCATCGCGGGTGTGCCGCAGCTGATCGCGCTCGATCGAGCCGCCGTGCAGGCCTATGTCGCGCAGGAGTTTGCCCCGGCCGACGCGGGCGTTGCCGGATTGGTTCGGCCCGCCGCCGCGCGCTCGCTGGCAGTCCTTCGCAATGAGGGTCCCGCGCGCTTCAGTGTGCAAACGGGCTCCGCAGCACTGGGACGCCTCCAGGCAC
The DNA here is from genome assembly GCA_964581285.1 of uncultured Planctomycetaceae bacterium. Taxonomy (GTDB): domain Bacteria; phylum Planctomycetota; class Phycisphaerae; order UBA1845; family UTPLA1; genus SpSt-539. Next base: position 43,200 of record CAZONT010000006.1, read on the forward strand.
GCCTCTCCGAGCGGGATTTTTGCCCGATTCACCGGGCTGATTCGTGGCGATGCCTGGCCCGACTGGCGGAAGAATGCGCTGCCCGCCGTCGGGCGGCCGCGAACTGGTACACCTCCGTTCAACAATCAGGCTTGGCAGGAGTCCTCGAATCGTCGGCCGATTCGATTGCGACACTTTCGCCGGAGCCCCGGCATCGCGAAGCATGGGCGTCGCCGTCCGGCCGCCACGAACTCATCGGAGCGATCGAACAAGTCCGCGCAGCTGACGTCCGCGTAGCCGAGGCGTTTGCCCGGGTGGGCTGATTTCGCCAATCATGCCTTGACGGGCCGCCGATGAATTCCTCGATGAACCCCGACCTCGATCGCCGCATTCGCGACGACAACCGCCGCCTGCACGACGCCCCCGGCTATGCCGATTTCTACGACAACCAACTGGCCCTGATTCGGAACCCGTGGGAGCAGCGGCTGCTTCGCGACGACCTCACGCGAATCGCGGGACGGCTGCGGACCGGATTTCGAGCCCTCGACCTCGGCTGTGGAACCGGAAATCTCACACTGAAGCTCGTCGAGCTCGGCGCATGCGTCACGGGCGTCGACGTTTCCGGCGCGATGCTGGCGCGGTTGAGAGCGAAGCTCAACGTCGCCGAAACGCACCCTTCCATGACGCTGATCGCTCGTGACGTCGATGAGTATCTTCGCGACTGCGACGGTTCATTTGAACTTGTTTGTGCGTGCAGCTTTCTGCATCACATGCCCGACTATGTTGCAACGCTCACCGCCGCCGCGAGACACATCGCGCCCGGCGGCTGTCTTTACGTCGTCCACGAACCGCTGGCGACGGCGCGAACAGATCGGATGGGACGGCTCCTGGAGTGGATTGACTTCCGCTGGCAGCGGTTTGAAGCCCGCACCGGCATCGGCGGACGCACCGCACGCGACGATCCGTATTACGACCCCGGCTCCATGGCCGACTACTGGGCGATGGATCGCGGCCTTGAGCCCGACGCGATGGCGTCGGTATTACGCGATGCGGGACTCGCTACGAGAATCACGACGTACGATTCGAAGCGGCATCGCATTCTTCACGTCGCCGCGCGGTTCCTCGGTACACAACATCTGCTGAAGATCGAGGCGTGGCGACCGGGGGGATGACGCGCGATCAGACGCCAATCTGCTCGTGGTCTTCTTCGCGACTATCGCTTTTTACCGCCCGCGCTTGGACGGGTCGGGCCATCGGCGGCGCCGGCCGAATCACGAATGTCCCCGCGACCGCGTCGCCGATGCGCTGCCGATTGCGCGAGATCGCCAGCATCAGGAACAGACTCGAGGCCGCGACAAGCAGAATCCCCAATTCCGGAATGCGAACCACGTTTCGCACCACGACTTGCTGTACCGTCGGACGCCCGCCGGTTGCCGTGATGACGCGGCAGCCGAGTAGCCGCTTCCCGGGCGTCGTGCCCCACACCCATTCCCAGACCGCGCAATAGATCGCGTATACCGCGACCACGAGATACCACGACGGCGCCACGCGGGACGCCATCAGTGACTGCGCGAGTTCGGGATCGGCCAACAGCCGCGGACCGAGCAGCCCGAACTCCGAAAGAGGCACGACCCACAGCGGGGCTGTGACGGCTACGGCCGGGAGCAGATCGATGATCGCAGCGGCGAGTCGCCGCCCGGGATCGGCGAGCTGGACCGCCTTCGGAAGCGGCAGAGGCGTCGCCAGCATCTCCTGCCGCGACCAGACGATGACGGCCATGACGATCATGATCGTCAGCGCTTCGATCCAGCCGAGGCCGGCCGATGGCGCGGAACTCAGCGGCCCACCACCCAGGTTGATCGGGCGCTCCCACGTGACGGTTCGATCGCCGTCGAGTGCCGACGTGCCAAACTCGATTTTTCCGTCCGCGCTGCGCCGCGCGATTGCCAACTGCTTCCGCGCAACAGTGATCGCGGCCGCGTCGGGTTTCAGTACAACTTTGCCAAGCTTATCATTCAGTGCCTGCGATGCGAACCACGCATCATCCTTCCGCCACGCCACACGGAGTTCGCACTCACTGTTTGTGCCGTCCGTTGGCGTCGACAAGGCCAAAATCGGACCGAGTCGATCGGCTGCCGCCCACGCTGCGACCGCAGTCTTAGAGTCCGGAACGGCGCCGGCAGTGGACCACGCGCCGTCTGCGAATGTACTGCATTCAATCGGACCGCCGTCGATAGCGCGCCAGAATAGATGCGCCTTGCCCTCCCGGGCGGCAATCCAGAATTGTCTCGCGTGCCGAGCGGCGGGCGGCGCCGGCGAAGCAACTTCCCATAGTCGATGATGCATCCGCAACAGCGTGAGACCGGCGGCGGGCCGCGTCGTCGCCGGGCGGGGCGGCTTTTCGCGGGTCGGCCGTGTCGCGGTCCTGAACGTCGGGAAGGCCGGCGTGGGCAGCACCAGTTCGAGTTCGGCGCCTTCGCTGAGCGCGTAGATATCCGGCCGTGTTGCGTCCCCGGCCAGTGCAATGGGGGCCTGCTTGCCCGGCCAGTTCGGCCCGGCCGTGTCGGATCGGATCGTCACCACCGCGGACGTGTGGTCGCCGTACAACAGCAAAGTCTCGTCATCGTCGACGGCCATTCCGATGAGTTCGCCGAATCGGTCGGGAAGTGTCGGCGAGGTCAGCAGGCCCGGCGCGAGCGTGTCGCCATAGTAGAGACGGATCGAATTTCGTTGTCCCGAGAGCCGTGATTCCGCTACCCAGACCGTGTCGTCGTTGCCGGCAATCCGGATCGCGGTCGGGCCGGCGTTGCTCGCGGCCGCGCGGACGGACGCCACGCCTGACATTGCCGCGCACATCGCGACGATGAGGGACAGGCGTCTCATGGCTGTGGCTCGGGTGGGGTGTCTCCGGTTGGTGCGGCGGATGGCGGCTCGGCCGTGTCGCTCGTCGGTTGATCGCAATTGCGATCGACCTGAACCTGCCGTTCGATCCCGGGCGGCGACTCCGGGCGGACAAACGCCCGCCGCGAAATTGGAGGGGAGGCCTGCCAGTTGTCGATGGTCACCAACAGCTTTCCGCCCTCGCTGCGGCCGTCCGACGCCGGCCAGTCGATACTGATCTTGTGTGCGACGAGCGGGCCGTTCGGCCATGCGGGGCGATAGTCGTCCAGGTTTGCGTTCATCGCCCGCCGCCCGAAGGCGTCGCGGAACATGATCAGTCGAACCATGTAGGGCGGCGTCCGCTCGACCCAGTACTCGCGGTCGATCGAGTAAAGTCCGCCGGCCGACCCGAAGTAGAGCAGGCGGTCATATTGCTCGCCGTACATGCGGGCCGGCCCGATCGCCCCGTCGCGCGGCAGCGGCAACACGCGCATGCCCAGCACCTCGGCCAACTGTTCGGGCCGCAGCGGCATGGCGTCCGCGCAGGGTTTTCCAACATTGGCAAATCGTCCCCACCAATACGTCGAGACCTCCGGCTTCACCCAGAGCCAAAACGTCTCGGCGTTGGCGGCGACCTGCATGACCTGCTCGCCGATCGGGTGGCGCAGATCCAGGCGGAAGTCGTGCGGTGTTCGCACGAGCAGCGAGCCGTCGAGCGAGTATCGGTGCGAAGCCCCGCGGTCATCGACCATCTGTGCGACGACGTGCGCCGGCGACGCGTAGAGCGGCTTGTCGATACGCTCATTGTTGGCGTTGATGCGGCCGACGATGTCCTGGCTGGTGCGGGGCGGCTGTGGCGCAGACGGCTTGATCCCGGGCGGCGGGCATCCGCAAAGGGCGAGGCATCCGCTCATCAGTATCAGCGGGCGCAGACTACGCATGGGTGGACTCGGCCGCTTCGCCGGGCGGCGCGCCGTCCAGTTCGGCCTCCTGGCCGGCGAGCACCGCGCTCAGTTCGCCCGAGAGCAGCTGCATCCGTGCGTCGTCGAGCTGCGGATTGAGAACCGCGTGCGTCGAGCCGTCCCGTACCAGCCGCAGCTCCCAAATCTCCTGCCCCTCGCGTCGCGATGTACGCTCGTACTTCAGAATCCGCTTGCGCATCAGGATCAGGGCGAGCACAAATCGAAAATCGCACTTCATCGAATCATCCGTGTGCGAGCCCAGCCGCAGAAAGAATTCGATGAGCGCGTTGTCGTCGATAAAGACGCGGGGTCGTGCTTCGCGGGTCGGGGCCCGCGCTTTGAAGTGGCAGAACGAGTCGGACGGCGCGCCAGCCCAGCATGTCGAACAGAAGTCGCGCCGCTCGAAGCCGTTGGCCCGCTCGAAGACCGCGCTATAGAAGTCGGACCGCGGCGCCAGCGGCTGCTGACAGGCCGAACAGAGCCCGGCGCTTTTTCCAATTTCGTATTCGGTCATTTCATCCCTGACTTTCTTTCTCGTCCCTGTCGTTCACGGCGCGACGGATGAGGCACTCTTTCCCGGATTCAATGGTGACTTCGGCAATTTGCCGCCGGTCCTGAGAACCTCGCCATCCGCGCCCGGTCGCGGCGTTGTCGGTTCGGCCGACGCCGCGGCCGCCATCCGCTTTCGCTTCTTGACCTGGTAATACTCCCACACGCACCAGACGACAATCGCCGCCACGAGGCATGCGACCGCCAGGAGCTGCGCGTTTCGCACATCACCCGCCAATTCTTCGAGCCGCGCGCCGAAGCGTTCACCCAGCCAGATAAAGAGCGGCACCGAGGCCGCCGCTGCCGCGCCGTCTATCAACACAAACTTGATCGGCCGAACACGAAAAATACCCGCTGTCGCAAACAGCACCGCCCGAAACCCCGGCATGAACCGCGCCGCAAAGATGATCTTGGCCCCGTGCCGCTCGAACAGCCCCTCGGCCCGAACGAGCATGGCCGGGCTCACGACCCGTCGCATGAAGCGATGTTCGACAATGTTCGTGCCGTAACGCCGCCCCATGTTGAACAGCAGGAAGTCGCCGACCAGCACGCCCGCCAGCCCGACGAAAATCATGGCGTACAGGTTGGCGCTCCCCTTGTGAACCAGCCAGCCCGCAATCAACAGCGGGATATCTTCCGGCAACGGTACGCCGAGACCAGCAACAAACAATACGGCGAAGAGCCCCAGATAGGGCAGCTTCACCATCAAGTCTGCTACGAAGGTATCTGTCATGCCGAAGCCGCCATTCTCAACCCGCGGATGCGCGGCCGGTCCGTCCGGTGAGCCATGCCCGTGCCCGATCGACGCCGGCGTCGTCGGCCCCGATCGGCTCGCCCGAAAGCAGCCCGATGCTGTGTGCCGCTGCGCGGCGAACGGCGGGATCGGAATCACTCAATACAGGAGCAACAAGATCGACGCTTGCCGCCGACTTAAGCGAGGCCGCGGCTTCGACAGCGCGTGCCCGCACGCGGGCATCCGGATCGGCAGCGAGCGGCTTCAGCAGGTCGATGGCGTTCGCGGGGTGCAGCTCGGCGATCAGGCCGCACAACCATACGCGCCGTTCTGGGTCTAGCTTGTCTATATTGTCCTTTAGGGCTGTGGCGCCGGCCGACCCCAGGTTTACCAACCCAAAACAGATGGCGTCGATTGCCGCCGGCGACGAGGTGTCGAGGCATTCGGTCAGGCGTGCGACCGCTCGCGACGGCGGCTGGGCCCTGCTCAGGGCCTCGACGGCCCGGGCCGCGACGACTTCGTTGCGGGTCAGTCGCAGGCCAACCAGCGCCTTCTCCACGCGGAGATCGTCGATGAACGCCGCCGCCACCTCGACCGCGGCCAGTTGGCGCGTGGGTGTGCCCTCGCGCTGGGCCGCGCGGAGGATGGTCGGAACGACCCGCCCTGCCAGCCCCGGGCGCTTCTTCAGTTCTTCGATAATGTGGGAGATCTCGTCGCGATTGCGATGTTCGAGCGCGGCGACGAATTCGCCGACACGCTTGCGCTCCTCGCGTTTTCGATAGGAATCGATGCCGAGATATGCCGCCGAGCCGACGATGGAAACCGTCAGCGCGCAAGCCAAGGTGCCGGCCACGATGTGGCCGAGCATGTGGCGCCAGTCGCGCGCCGCCGGACTTGTCTGTACATCGGCCACTTCAATCCTCCGACCGCAGCCCCAGGCGGCCGACAATTCGCTCAAAGTCGTCGAGACTGTAGTACTCGATGGTGATCCTTCCGGAGTTTTTCCGGCGGCCTTCCTTGATCAGGACTCGCGTGCCCACGACTCGCGCCAGCCGTTGTTCGACATCGCTGACCGTGGCCCGCTTGGGCGGCAACGACGGGGTCTTTGTGCCGCCGCTGGCCAAGTCGCGCACCCGGGCCTCGGCCTGGCGCACCGACCAGCCCTCAGAGGCGATCTGGGCCGCGAGGCGTGATCTTACCGCCGCATCGACCACCCCCAAAATCGCACGACCGTGCCCCATCGACAATCGACCATCCGCCAGCATGGCGAGGACATCGTCGGGCAAATCAAGCAATCGTATGTAGTTGGCGACCGTCGCGCGATCATCGCCAACCCGACCGGCGACATCGTCTATTGCGACATTAAATCTATGTTTTATCTCTAAATAAGCCCGGGCCCGTTCGACCGGGTTCAGGTTTTCACGGTGCAGGTTCTCGATCAGGGCCAGCTCGAGGCGCTCCTCCTCGGTGGCATCTCGAATGATCGCCGGGATTGTCGGTAACCCCGCCAGGCGTGCGGCCCGCCACCGCCGCTCGCCGGCAATCAGCTCGTACCCGCGGGCTGTCCGCCGAACCAAGACCGGCTGGAGCGTTCCTCGCTCCTTGATGGAAGCCGAGAGCTGTTTGAGTGCGGCATCGTCGAATACTTTGCGGGGCTGGTATGGGTTCGGCGAAATGGAGCCGATCGGCACGTCGAATAGGCCCGTTTCCGCCGGAATGGTGACCTGAGGCGCTTCGGATCTGTATTGTGTGACTGTAAGCGGTTCCGAATCGGCCGAAATGAGCGAGCTGAGACCGCGTCCGAGTCTGCGTTGTTCTTTGGACATCCATGCCTCCTGCGTAAGTTCTGTGAATCGGACGGATGGTATGGAGCGGTCGGTTCTGCGTCAAGGTGTCGTGTGGCGAACACACAGACGACGTCGGTGTTCCACGTGGAACAAGCTGACCACGATTCAGGTAGATGGTCTTTGAAATCACGGCGGATCCAGGCCCCTCTGGTTCGACGGGTTACGAACCGAGAATACCTCTACAGGGCTTGCGGCAAGCCCAATCCAGGGAACCACCAGAATCACGCAACTACATGTCAGCGTGGTGCTTGTTGTTGTTATTATAGGACTACGACTAGCATCGGGTGTCGCGATGGTCGCTGTGGCATCTTTGGGGTTCTCGCCGGGTATATCGAAGGGTATCGTTCGGGCCGGACTAGAATGGTACTTCGCGACGATGAAAACTCGATGTCGAGGTTGATCGCTTCATGATACGACTTGTCCCGCAAGCAGCGATGCTGGCCCTGTTCCTCGTGGGCTGCCAGGACCCGGTGGCCAAGCAGCGCGCCTTGGCGCGCCAGCGGGCAGCCGCCGATACCGTTCTGTCTTTGGACAAACGGGAGCGACAACGTCCTAAAGACGTTCAGCAAGACCTGATGTCGGCACAGGCAATGATGCGGGAATCCGAGCGCACGCGCATCATCAACGATCGCAACTACATCAAGGCCTGGAAGGACGAGGTTCGCCGCTGGCAGGTCCGACAGCCCGAATATGCCAAGGAAGCGGGCAAGGTCTTTGCGGGCGACATCCGACGGGCCCACGACACCGCGGTGCAGGTCATCGACTGATCGCGCTGCATACGGGAGCAGGAGCGGGACCATGATCCAGTGCAGCGAATGCGACCTGTGCAAGCGCGGACCGGGCGGACAGGTCCAATTCTCCTGCGATCCATTTAGTAATATTAAAGAGCCAGAATGTCTAGTAAAGTGGCAGCTTCTCAAGCTGGCCGAACAAAGCGCGAAGCTCGACCGCCTCGTGACCGCCTACGAAGCAACGGTCGCGATGTATCAGCGGCTCGCGCCGCTCCAGGAGAAGATGTTCCGCCACATGGAGCGCGAGATCGACGACGTCGAGGACGCCGATCGCTGGAAGTACGACGAGGATGCCGAGGAGCGGGACGACGAGGATCCCGAACGCGGATAAGTGCGGCGCGGCACACGCCGGCCCATCACGGATTCGATTGGCGAAGGAAGAACGCGACAAGCTGACGGCCG
>CAZONT010000007.1:0-44064 GCA_964581285.1 uncultured Planctomycetaceae bacterium
ACGCGTTCCGCATGCACGTCATCGAGGGCGCGCCTCCGGAACAGGTCGCGCAGTCCCTGACGATGTCGATTCGCGCCGTCTATATCGCGAAGCATCGCTGCCTCGCGCGCCTGAGAGAGGCGATGGACCAGCTCGGAGAGGTCTACGACCTGTCGTGAGCATGGTCCGAAGGAATGTCCCGCTGCCCGGCGATTGACGAGCTCGAGCACGCGCTGTCCACTCCCCAGGCGACAGACGATTTCGCGCGCCATCTGGAGGCGTGCCCGCGGTGCCGCGCCCGCGCTCGTCGCATCCGCGCCAATCAATCAATCCTGCAAATCACGAGTCACGGCGACCGCCGCGAATGGTCAGCCGCACTGCGCCCCGATGACGCGCCGTCGCTGGCCCCGTCGGGTGGACTGAGCGGATACGAAATACTCGGCGAGCTTCATCGCGGCGGCCAGGGCGTCGTCTTTCGCGCGTACCAGAAGGCGACGAAGCGCACCGTCGCGATCAAAGTGCTGCTCCGCGGCGCGTTTGCGACAACGCGACAGCGCAATCGATTCGAACGCGAGATTGAAATCGCCGCCAGTCTGCGCCACCCGAACATCGTCAGCATCTTCGAAAGCGGCGTTGATTCCGACGGGTCGCATTACCTCGTCATGAACTATGTCGACGGCGTCGCGCTCGATGCCTGGGCCGCGGCGACTGACGGCGGCGGCGGGCCGCGACATTCAACCCGGGAACGCCTGGATCTGTTCTGCAAGATCTGTGACGCCATCAGCTACGCCCATCAGCGCGGCATCATTCATCGCGACCTCAAGCCCGCCAACATCCTCATTGACGCCTCCGGCGAGCCGCATGTCCTCGACTTCGGCCTCGCCAAGGCGGTCGGTTTCGACATGCACCCCAGTGAGGCCGGCATGACGCGGACCGGCGAGTTCATGGGCACGTTCAGCTATGCCGCACCCGAGCAGCTCCGCGGCGATCCCGACCAGATTGACACGCGGACGGACGTTTACACGCTCGGCGTCATGCTGTTTCAGCTGCTGACGGGGCAGTTCCCATATGCGGTCGACGGCTCGCTCTCTGCGATCCTACGAAACATCACCGAGGCCGAACCTCGCCGGCCGTCCGAGTTCGTTCCGGCGATCGGCGACGAACTGAACACCCTCGTGGTCAAGGCGCTTTCCAAGCCCCGCGAACGGCGCTACCAGTCGGCCGGGGCGTTGCGCCGCGACGTCGCCGCCTATCTTGCCGGCGAGCCGATCGACGCCAAGCGTGACAGCCGCTGGTACATGCTGAAGAAGACCGCCCGACGCTACAGCGCAGCGCTGGCGATTTCCGTCAGCTTCTTTGCGCTCGTGGCCGTTCTGGGCGTTGTAACCGCCGTCGGCGCTCGCCGGACGGCCCGCGAGCGCGATCGGGCCCTGGTCGCCGAGCACCGATCCGCCGAGAACGCGCGCGAACTGGCCGCGGCGCTCGCCGAAAGCCGCATCGAGCGGGCGCGCTCGCTCGAGGCAGCCGGCGAAATTGCATTGGCCGAGCAGCTGCTGTGGGAAGAGTTTCTCGATCCGGCCGAAGGTCTGCGGGACGTTCCCGCGTCCGCGCCGTCATCGGATCCGCAACGCCGACGAGCGTACTGGGCGCTCTGGGAGCTCTATGCCACCTCGCCCTGTCTCCGTACCTGGCAAATCCACGACGCCTCAACGGCGCGGTCAGCCATCAGCGGCGACGGGCGCAAGATTATCGCGTTTGGCGCCGACGGCGTAATCAAGACGTGGGACGCGGCGACGGCGCAACTTTTGGCGACCCGCTCGACGGAGCAGCGCGAGTCGCAGTCCATGATCGCCAACGCCACCGGCGACGCATTCGCAAGCTTTGGCGCGGACGAGAAGGTCCGTGTCTGGGAACTCGGCTCGGCCAAGGCCGAACCGGGCGCGGTCATCGGATCGCTGGATATCAACGTGTTTCGCATGGACATGAGTCCGCGTGGACGAGATATCGCCGTCAGTAATGCCCCCGGATGGATCACGATTCGAGACCGCTTGACCGGCGACGAGAGATTTTCGTTGCAGGCCGCCGACATGGGCTCGGCGCTCTCGTACAGCGCCGACGGCACGCAACTCGGCTGCGGATCGCACGGCGGCCGGATCGAGGTCTGGGATCTTCGCGGCCCCGAAGGAACGCCAAGCCGGCGGTGGGCGATCGAGTCGCACAAAGCGCGGGTTCGCGACATGTGCTTCAGCCCGGACGGCGCGACGGTCGTCGCCGTCGGCGCCGAGGGCGACGAAAACGTAAAGCTGTTCGACATGCCGACCGGACGGTTGATCCGCACACTGGCGGGACACACAAGCCACATCAACTTTGTGACATTTCGCGACGACGGCCGGCGACTCGTGACGTGCAGCTTCGACCGCTCGGTCCGCATGTGGGATCCGGAGATCTCCGCGCCGCTCGCGACGTTTCGCGGGCATGCCGCCAACATCGCTCAGGCGCGGTTCGTGCCAGGCACGGACATGATCGCGTCGATCGCGGTCGATCGAACGGCCCGGCTGTGGGATGCACGGCCGCGCGGACCGCTTCACCGGACGAAACTGGTCGACGAGACGGTCTCGAGCATCTGCATCAGCCCGGACGGGCGGCACCTCTTTTGCGGCGCGTCCGACGGGCTGGTTCACCGCATCGATCCGATTACGGCCGCGACGGATGGCACCTGGTCGGGCCACAAGGGCATGGTCTCGGCCATCGCGATCAGCCCGGACGGTCGGACGCTCGCCAGCGCGGGCTACGATGGGACGACGCGCATCTGGGACGGCTCGACCGGTGAATGTCGCCACATCTGCGCCGACGGCGCGACGACCGTCAGCAGCGTCGCGATTCACCCCGACGGCCGGCTCGTCGCGTCCGGCTGCGATGATGGCGTTGTACGACTCTGGGATGCCGCAACGGGTCAACTCATGGCGTCTCTGCGCGGCGAACAGGAGTACCCGCGCCGGCCGACGGTCGCATTCAGTCCGGATGGAAGGTCGCTCGCCACGGTCGATTCGCGCTCGAACGTCGTCCTTTGGGACTGGGTGTCCGGTTCGCCGCGGGCCACGATGAAAGGACATCGCGGCCAGCTTCGTTCCGTCGCCTTTTCGCCCGATGGGAAACTTCTCGCGTCGGCGGGCGACGACGCGACGATCCGGCTGTGGGACACGCACAGCGCGGAGCCGCTCGGCGCGCTGGAGGGCAATCGCGACGAGGTCTTCAGCCTGGCTTTCAGCCCGGGCGGAGGCACACTCGCCAGCGGCGGGCGCGGGCGGCAGGTGAAGCTCTGGGATTTGGGTACGCGGAAATGCCTGGCAACGCTGAGCGGCCACACGAACATGATCTTTGCAACGGCGTTCTCGCCTGACGGACGGCTGCTGGCGTCGTGCGCAGCGGATGGGACATTGGGGCTTTGCGATCTCTCCTATTATGATCGCCACATCGCCGGCAATCTCGAATACCAGCGATCGCGACTTCCGAGCGATCGCACGTCCGCAACGGACGGCCTCCGCGATTGGGCGAAGCAGGTACTCGAGCGGCCAACGTCGTCGTTCAAGTGGCCGATTGGCGACCCGCCGTGAGCCCCGGCTGGGTCGCGTCGTTAGGTTGAAGATGAGATTCACTGCCCGAAAATTGACTTGTGCATGGCCGCTGCTCGCGTCAGCCATCGCGGTGGCCGCGCCGCCGAAGGCCGACGAAGTCCTGACGAACATCCGCCGCGCGCTTAACTACGACCGGCTTGCGAAATCGCCGGCATTCGAGCTGCGCGGGACGATCGATCGCTTCGGAGTCGACGCCGACTATCGACTTGTGTTCGACGCTGCCGGTCGCTTTCGCGAACAGATCGGCGGCAAGCTCGGTGAAACGACCGGCTTTGACGGGACGACGGCGTGGATCAGCGACTGGTCGCGGGCGACGCGCCGGCTCGACCTCCGCGATCGCGAAGTAGCCCTCGCCTCCAACTGGTTGCGGTCGGGCAGATGGCTCGCACCCGACGGCCCGTTCGATATTTCGATCGTCGAGAACAAAACAACCGACAAGGATGTCGTGCTCCAGCTTCGCTTTCGCGACGGCACATTCACGACGCAGTTGACGGTTGACCGCGCTACCTGGCTGCCCCGGCGAACCCAGACGAAGGCCCGCGGCGACACCGAAACGGCTGAGTACAGCGACTACCGTGCGATCGACGGGCTGATGGTCGCGCACAAGCTCAAGAGCACGACCGAAGGCCAGACGGATCACCTTCAGATCACCAGCGCAACGGCCCGGCCGCGTGCGGACGACGCTGCGTTTCGCTTCACGCCGCGCGTTCCAGATAATGTTCGATTCGATTCTTCGAAGCCCGCCCGGCTTGAAACGAAGCATTCCAAGACCGGCCACCTGCTCGTACGCCCGCGCATCAATGGTCAGGATGTCGGCTGGTTCATCTTTGACAGCGGGGCCGGCCTGACGGCGATCGACAGCACGGTGGCGGACAAGCTCGGCCTCGAGCGCGTCGGCGATGTGCCGGCCGTCGGCATGGGCGGCACGGTCAAGACGCACTTGCGGCAGGATAAGTCGCTGCAACTCGGGCCGCTGACGGCGACCGACAACCTATACGTCGAACTCGATCTGAGGCCGTTTGCGAAAGTGATGGGCGATGACATCGCCGGCGTGATCGGGTACCCGGTGCTGCAGGCGAGCGTTGTCGAGATCGAGGTCGCCACTCCGGCCGTGTCGCTGCACGATCCGAAGTCCTACAAGCTCGCGGACGGGAAGTGGGAACCGCTCCTGCTGAACAACAATCACCCCTGTTGCCACGCCCGGTTCGAAGGTGACCGCGAAGGCGTCTTCCGGCTCGATACGGGCGCGATGGGCACGCTTTCGTTCCACGCACCGGCGGTGAAGAAGCTCGAGCTGCTGAAGGGCCGCAAGACGCGGATGACGCTGGAGGGCGGCGTGGGCGGGATGAAGACGGCCCGCGCCGGCCGGCTGGCATGGTTCGAACTCGGCGGGCATCGGTTCGAGAAACCGAGGGTGACGTTTTCGACGGCGTCATCGGGGGCACTGGTCGACGACTACACGGTCGGCAATATCGGGCAGGATTTCATGAAGCCGTTCCGGCTGGTGCTGTGGTATGGCGAGAACAAGATTGCGTTTGCGCCCATGAGTCGGGCTTCCGATGATGTTCCGAAGTGAGTTTGTGCGACAGCCAGGCTTGTTCTCAAAGCTGGCGTAGCGCTCCCTCGTTATTGACTCGTATGATGTCTTTTCCAGTCCTTGAAACTCACGTAGTCAGATACATTCCAACCCCATTCAGTGAGTCGGTTGTCGTGCGGCTCCGACAACATGCCGGCTGATTCTGATCCCTCGCCGGTAAATCGAACCAAGTCTGACAAATCAACCTTTGTGATGTGTTTCGCAACGGGATCGTTGCCGCACCAATGGTGAATGCTGATAAGGCCGATCGGGCGACCGTCGACGACTTCAATGCCTCGGGTGCATGCGGCGTCCAGCAGCGGTGTCCGCTCCCGAACCTCAACGATACCGGGCAAAGGAACTTGTGTGCCGTCGTCGAGTATGAGTATTTCCCCAGCGCGGGCCGCCACCTGCCGAGGATTGTCGAGCTTCTCAATGATGGACTTGTTCCGAGCGCCAGACGATTCGAATATGAAAACTGCCACTGCGGCGACACCGATTGTGACCCCCGCGACCACAATCACGGAACGCTTCATTTGAGCGTACCTCGTCATTTTCTGTGCCCCGCATCACCCCGAAGCGGGTTCCTCACCTCGCCATCACCGGCAACGGAATGCTCCCGTCGGCGCGCGGCAGCGGGTCGGGGGGTTTGATGGTTACGCCGCCGCGGTTGAGCTTTGCTTCTCCGCGTTCGACGCGGGCGGCGAAGTTCACGCACTCTTCGAATAGTGCCTGAAGCATCTCGCCTTCGCTGACCGTTCGCGTCTGCTCGCCCTGGACGTAGATGATGCCCTTGCCCTTGCCGGCGAAAACTGCGACGTCGGCGCCTTCGGCCTCGCCCGGGCCGTTTACCACGCAGCCCATGACGGCCACCTTTACGGGACAGCGAATCTCGGAGAGCTTGCGGCGGACATCCTGCACGAGCGTGATCAGATCGACCTCGATCCGGCCGCACGTCGGACAGGCGATCAGCTCGGGCTCGTGGCGATCGCGCATCTCGAGGCAGCAGAGCATTTCCTTCGCGTCTTCGACTTCGAATACCGGATCGCTGGCGTAGCTGATTCGCACGGTGTCGCCGATGCCGTTTGCCAGGAGCGTCCCCATGGCGACGACCGAGCGGACGCAGCCGGTCTCCTTCGGACCGGCATGGGTGACGCCGAGGTGCAGCGGGTAGTCGAAGCGCTTGCTGATGGCGGTGTAGGCGTCGATGACGATGGTCGGGTCGATTGACTTGGCGGAGAGTACGACGTCGTGGAAGTCGTTGGCGTCGAAGATTCGCAGATACTCTTCGACCTTTTCGATCATGATGTTGATGAGGTGGCCGCGGTAGTCGCTCGCGAGACGTTCCTTCTCGACCGCCCGCTGCTCCTTGTCTTTGCGCTCGATGATGCCGCCCTCGTTGACACCGACGCGAATGGGAATCCGCCGCTCGCGGCAGGCCCGGATAACGCGATCGACCTGCTGGCGGTCCTGAATGTTGCCGGGGTTCAGGCGGATCTTGTGGACACCCGCCTCGACGGCTTCAAGGGCGCGTTGAAAATGGAAGTGGACGTCGGCCACGATCGGGACCGCGACCTGCGGCAGGATGTGCTTCAAGGCCTCGGTGTCGGCTTTTTCCGGGACGGCAACGCGGACGATGTCGGCCCCGGCCCGCGCGAGTTGGTTAATCTGGGCGACGGTCTTGTCGATCTCATAGGTGTAGGTCGACGTCATCGACTGGATGGAGACCGGCGCGTCGCCTCCGATGGCAACGGGGCCCACACGAACCTGGCGAGTCTTGCGGCGCGGCGTCATGAATCAATCGCTCCCGACGGATTGAGATTGCGGTTGCATTTTAGGGGTCCTGCGATCGAGTGTCGAACCGCGGCCGGCGTTGCCCCGGCTTCGTCTCGCGGCGATGATGGCAAATGAGAGATATGAGCGAACAATCGCCGACAGCCACGATTTCCGCCGACGCGCGCTCCGCCGTTGCCTGTTGGGTGTGCGGCGAGAAGAATCCGTCCGTCTTTCGCGAATCGACGATCGATCGCGCGCTCACGCCCGAAGACATGCGCATCACCGACGACCGCTACGGCACGACGGTCCGGCTCTATCGCTGCGAGAAGTGCGGCTTCATCTTCGCCGACCGCGAGCAGGTCCAGGCCCTCGTCTCGCTGTACCAGCAGCTCCAGGACCCCGACTACGAAGCGACGGCCGACGCCCGCCGCATCCAGATGCAGCGAATCCTCGACATGACGCTGCGGCTCAGGCCCGAGTCGAAGACATTGCTCGACATCGGAGCGGGAATCGGCTTGCTCGTTCACGAGGCCGGCCTGCGCAACCTCAAAGCTGAGGGAATTGAGCCGTCTGACTGGGCCGTCAAGGTCGGCCGCGAGCGCTTCAACGCCGCACTTCACGCCGGCATTTTCCCGCACCCGGCCACCGACGGCCGGCAGTTCGACATCATCACGCTCGTTGACGTTATCGAACACGTCGAAGACCCCGTGGGCCTGCTGGCCGCCATCCGCAAACAGCTCGCCCCCGGCGGCGTCTGCATCATCATCACGCCCGACATTGCCAGCCTTGCGGCGCGATGGTTCGGGCCGCGCTGGTGGCACTTCCGCCTCGCGCACGTCGGTTACTTCAACAGCGCCAGTCTCGAGAAGGCCTTCGACCGCGCCGTCCTGCGACCGGTGAAGCGCTCGCGGGCCAAGTGGTACTTCCCCATCGGTTACCTCAGCCAGCGCATGGGTAACTACGTGCCGCCCTACCGGCTGGTTCACCGCGCGCTGGCGGCCACGCCGGTTTCGCGCTGGTTCATTCCGCTAAATCTGTTTGATTCGTGGTGCTACTGGGTGACGCCGCGAGACTAAGCGGGCGTCCCCGCTCGCTTGCGCATCGACATGAACAGCTTCGGATTCAGCCAGCGGATCAGTGGCGCCAGGATGCCATCGTTCATCATCTCGACGATTCGCAGGTTCCGCGGCGAGTCGGGACCGATCAGAAGTCCGCTGTATTCCATCGTCTCGATGTCGTAGTCGCTGCGGAACATCTTGCGGTAGATGCCGATCCGCCCCAGTCCCAGCAGCCCCCATTCGTTGCGATCCATCAGGCACATCAGGGCCAGGGCCGGGTTCAGCTTATTGGGTTCGAAAAGGATCAGCCGTCCGCCCGGCCGCAAGACTCTCAGCGTCTCTTTCAGCACCTCATCGAGGTAGTAGATATGGTGAATGACATCGACGAATATGACAACGTCGAACTCGCCGCTTTGATACGGTAGCTCGCGCTCGCCGGATACCGTCAGCGTCGTGTTGGACAGGCCGAACTTTTCCGCGATCTGTTTGCTCGATTCGACCATGGCCGGCGCGACGTCGCAGGCCCTGAGCGATCGGCACATCGGCGACAAAACCGGCAGGAACATGCCGTTCCCGCAGCCGGCATCGAGCACCGCATCCGTCGGCCGGATCAATGGTGCGACCTTGGCCGTAAAATACTTTTGAATGTTCGGCGATTCCTTCGCCTTCTCGATCTTGAAGCGGCCTTCCTTGCCCCAGGTCTTATCATCCCAGTCGCCCTGCATGACGTGGGCGTAGTGGTCCTGCGTGAACTCAGTCTTGGGGGCACGAAAGATGCGCACCGGCGGGCTCCGCGACAGCTCAGGTCCGCCGTGGCGGACGAAGAAAACCATGCTAACGCGATGAAACTTCCGTCGCAACGAATGACGCGCGACGCCATCACGACAGCGCGGGTTTTGCACTCGGCTTCAGCCGCCGCCGCAAGTCGATCGCATTGCGCGCGACGACCGGGAGCATGAACGCAACGACCGGAAAGCGGTAGCGCTCGCCCTGCGTCGAGAGCATCGCGGAGACTCCCACGAGATAGGCGAACAGAAGAATGAGCAGCAGCCAGTAGAATCGAAAGCCGCGCGCCGCGGCGAGCGGCGGAAACAATCCGAGGAGCCATAGCGGCAGGCACAGCGCGAACAACACCGGCCGCACATACTTGGCGTACCACGGAAAGCCCATGCTGAGGTTGAAGGACTGCAGGACGAAATATTCGATCGGCGCGAGCGTGTATTTGATCCCGCTGATCGCGAAGTAGCGCACGATCGCCCACGGCTGCTTGCGCAGGTGCTCGTTGAAGATCGCCTTGGTGACGCGCTCTTCCTCGCCGGGCGAAATCTCACCCATCGGCCGGCCCGTCCGCCGCTCGATCTCCTGAAAGAACGTGCGATCATATTCGCTGGCAGTCGTGCCGCCGCTCTCCGCCACCGCGTGAAAGAGCGCGGCCCGCAACCCGAGCGAAACAACCGCCGACGGCCCCCAGTATCCGAAATTGCGATACTGATACCAGACGTTCACGCACGTTGCGGAAATGCAGACCGTGACATAGAGCACGACGTGCTTCCACGGCACGCGACTCGTAATCCGCGCGACGACCCAGGCCAGCATGGGAATGAGAACGGGAAAAAGCGTGAAGGTCGGACGGAGCAACGACGCAGCCAGCAGAGACAACGCCGCAACAGCCACGCCGAACGGCCGCCGCCAGAACAGCAGCCCGTACACGAAGCCAAAGAGCGTCAGTCCACCCAGCAGGTCCGTCAGGAATCGGAAAGCAATGCCCATGCCGGCCCAGCCCAGAACGGCGGTGAGCAAGAGCAGCAGCCCGGAACCTGCGTCCGGCACCAGCCGCGTCAGGAGTCGCCAGCCGCCGTATGTCAGCACGAGATTCAACGCAAGCTGGATGGCGATCGAAATGAAAGGCGCAAGCGAGGGACCGAACAGGTAGTAGATTGGCGTCAGGAGGAGCGGATAGCCGAGCGTTCGAGTCGTCGCCGTCAGCTGCCCCGAGTGGGCGAGCGCCTCGGCGACGCGGGTGTAGCTTCCGGTGTCGTCGGACCAGACAAAGCGAATGAAGAAATCGGAGCCGCGTGAGACAATGACCGCAAATGAAATCGCCTCGACCAAACCAAGGCCGATGAGCAGTGCGGCAATGCCGCGCCGCGCCGCGGCCGGACTGCTGAAGGCGGGAGCCGTGACGTCGGTCATTGTGCCAGTCGCTCGAAGGATTGTGATTTCATGGCCGTGCTCGTCGACGGGCTTCGGCTAGCGGACTCGTTCGGCTCGACCTCGAAATCGCAAACTTCGGCGTTCATTATTCTTTGTAAATGCGCGAGTTACAACGCTGTAGATACCGCGATGCGGAACGGCGGCCGATCTATCTCTCTGTACGCCGCAACTGTATTTCGACGGTATTTTATTGTTCGGCCTGCAACTTCGCGATCGTTGCATGAGTATCATCGAGTGAACGCCGGACAGGTCCGGTATGGTTCGCTCCCGATAATCGCCTCACCCTCGCATTCAACTCCCGTAGCAAGGACGGTTTGGGCTGACGCCCGTCCGGATCCCGAATTCCAGCCTCGCTAACGCCAATACCGCGGAACGCTGGCCGAATCATTTTTCAAGATTCGGACGGCGATTCGGGTGCGGCAAAAACCGCCTTCGGGCCGATATGGACCTATGCGGTTTCGCGCCGGAAATGCGCGACCGCGAACTGACAGAGGGGTTTCGAAAATGACGACTCGGGTACTCACGGCAACGCGCGTAATCCTTTTCATGAGTCTTGCGATCGTGCCCTTCGCCGTCGGTTGCGGCGCCGACGGCGCGCTGGACGATAGTTTCAACGCTCTCTGCGACGGCCCCGCGGCGAACAACACGCCTGGCGGTTCGCGTCCCGCAACACCGCCGCACGTCGCCGTGCACATGCTGCGCGGACTTGGCGACGTGTATTCGCAGGGGCTCAACGTGCTCGCCGAAGAGATGAAGGCGCTGAGCATTGACGCGACCGCCCACAGCGATCCCGGCTGGCAGCTACTCGGCATGCAAATCGCCAGCGACTACAAGGAATCCGGCAACCCGAAGGGGATCGTGCTTCTCGGTCACAGCTACGGCGCCGATGACGCCGTTCGAATGTGCGAGTACTTCCAGGAGCAGAACATTCCCGTTCGCCTGCTGATCCTGCTCGATGCGACCAATCCGCCACCGATTCCCTCCAACGTTGATCGTTGCGTTCACTTCTACATCCCGTGGCCGGCAGGTGACGCCGCACCGGGTGTATTGCCCGGGCACCCGGTTTCGCCGGCGGAGGGCAACGACCATACGAAGATCGTGAACGACAGCCTTGGCCTCGAGGGATCCAACCCCGCAGACTGGTGCATCAGCCACCTCGGAATCGACGCGAGTCAGCGGATTCACAGCAAGATTTTGGACGAGGTCTACGGACTCTAAGAACTCGCGGTCGCGCTTAGCCCCTGAGGCGCAATGACTTCGCCGAGCTAAGAGAACGAAACGCGAGTTCTCGGACCTAGTCGCGCGCGCAAAATTCACACCTATTTCTCTCTCCCCAATACGTTATTTCCGACATAGAATCCGCCCAACCGGTTCGATTCGCCGTCGCCCGTTCGAGGGGCGGAACTCGACATTTGAGCTGCTGTTGGACCAAGGATGGAAGCGTGTGAAATGTCCCTGCGCTTTGATCGAAAGTTCATCGTTCTGACCGTCGCTTCGGTTGCACTCTCATCATTGATGACCGCCTGTGAAACGCAAGTGGCGGGCGTCGCCCGGAGCTTCGACCAGGGCCTCTCCGCCTGCACCGATCTCGACAACAACAGCACCGCTGCCGGATTCTCGCGGCCTGGCGCCGCTCCCAATGTCAAGGTTGTGCTGCTTCGCGGACTGGATGACGTATTCTCGCTCGGGCTCGACACGCTTCAGCAGGTGATGGTCAACATCGGGCTCGACGCAAAAGTCTATAGCGGCGACGCGTGGTCGAATGTCGGAGCGCAGATCGCGGCGGACCGCGCGCTCGATCCCGATCCGCCCGAGCTGGTCATCATCGGCCACAGCTACGGCGCCGACGACGGCATCCGGCTCGCGACGTACTTCCGCACGCGCACGATTCCGGTTCGGCTTCTGATTCTGCTCGACGCGACGTCGCCTCCGCCGATTCCCGATAATGTCGAAAAGTGCCTGCATCTCTACAACCTCTGGCTTCCGGGTTATCTCGCGCCGGGCGTGTTCTCCGGCAATCCGGTCGTCGCGGCAGCTGGCAACGCGCGAACTTCGATCACGAACGAAGTTGTGACACCCAACCCGAGCAACACAGCGGTCGGGTGCGTCAACCACTTCAACATCGATGCGAGCGCAGTCATCCATCGACGAATCCTGGAAGAGGTCTTCTCGATCGCGGAATAGGTGCGCGCAACTGCACCCCCCTCGCGCGCCAACGTTCTCGCAAAACCAACTAGTTCTCGGACTCAAAACTCCCGCTCGAACGTGGACTTACACGTTTTGGGTCTCCGTCCCGGATGGACGACGTGGCGTGCTCGCGCCATAGAATCCATCGAGCCCGTCGGGCTCGGGAGGGGGAAAAGGAGATGGAGTCAAATCGCAAAACGCGCATTTTCGCGCACGCGTCCGGGCTCGCATTGAGTGCGCTTGCCGGGATTTTCTTGATCGGCTGCGACGTACCGCTCGCCGGAATGGCATATACCACGGATGCCAAACTCGGCGGTTGCAACGATTGGGACCAGGGCGGATTTGTTTACACCGGCGCTCGTCCAGCCGTCTCGCCCAACGTGCACGTTTGCCTGTTGCGGGGATTGGACGACGTGTTCTCCGTCGGACTCAACGCGCTTCGGGACGAACTGAGCGCCGTCGGAATCGAAGCGGAGGTTCACAGTGGCCCGGATTGGCAAACGGTCGGGCCGCAGATCGTTTCAGCACGGGCGCAAAAGACAAATCCGTTTGAGATCATTCTGATCGGCCACAGCTACGGCGCCGATGATGCGCTGCGGATGGCTTCGTACTTCCGCGACCGCGGTGTACCCGTGCGAATGACAATCCTGCTCGACGCAACTTCGCCCATTCCGGTGCCGGCCAATATCGACATCTGTCTGCACCTCTACAACCTGTGGCCGCCGGGCGATGCCGCGCCGGACGTGTTTTCGGGCAATCCGGTGACGCCGGCTGTGGGCAACACACACACGATCATCCGGAATGAAGTGGTCAGCCCGAACAATCCGGACCCGGGACTGGCGTGCGTCGACCATTTCAACATCGATGCCAGCCGGAAAATTCACCAGCGGATCATCAGCGAGATCTTCGCGCTGCCGGAATAGGCCGGCCGATGCCGGCGGTTGTCGGGACTACGGCGCCCTCCTATCATCGACCCAGCTTCGACGGCACGTTCGCCGGTCGGGCGTCGCCGATTAGGAGATCAGCCGCCTATGTCCGACTCTCTTGACATCATCTTTACCGCGCCGCACCCGGATGACCTTGAGATCGGTTCGGGCGGCTGGATTGCCAAGCTGGTCAAGCAGGGCTATCGCGTCGGCATGGTACATCTGACCAGCGGCGAGCCGACTCCGCTGGGGACGCCGGAAACTCGGGCGAAGGAATCGGCCGAAGCCGCAAAGATTCTCGGGGCGCATCACGTCGAGACGCTGCCGCTGACGAACCGCGAGCTCATGGACGGGCCGGCGGCGCGCTACGCGCTGGCCACCGTCGTGCGGCGTTTCAAGGCCCGCGTGCTGGTCGGCATTGCCGGCCGCACGGTCGCCGCATCCCCCGACCACTACCAGAGTCAGCTCATCACCGAGGCGGCTCGTTTTTACTCGCAGCTCACCAAGTGGGATGACCGCTTCGGCCACACGGCGCCGCATCGGGTCGACCACCTGATTTACCGGCCCATTTCGCGGACGCCGGAGAACCTCATGTGGCCGGCGACGTTTGTGGTCGACATCAAAGACACACTGGAGCAGAAGATCGCGGCCATCGCCTGCTACAAGTCGCAGTTTCCATCGGAGCGGTTCGCCGGCCTGCGACACTGGATCAGCTCGACCGCCGGATACGAAGGCGGGCTGTGCGGATACGACTACGGCGAAATGTACGCGCTGCCGCGGCCCTTCGGCATGGCGGACCCGATGCCGCTCTTCGGGGAGTGGCCGCGTCTGAACCCCATCAAGATGAAGCCGGCCTGAGTCAACGCGGCCTGCCGACGATTGCCCAAGCGCGCTGTCCGAGCAAGACCGAGATGAGGTCTCCGCCGCGGGCATTCACGAGCCGCGCGACCAGCAGAAGCAGGGCGAGCGCCGCACCGACGCCAAACCCGCCGAGGTGGGCCCAGTGCGCGACGCCGTCGCGGGCCCGCAAAAGTGTGAAGATCACATCGAAGCTGATGTAGAACAAGACAACCCAGAACCCCCGCATTTCGAACAGTTTGAAGGCGAGGCGGAAGCCCGCGATCAAGCCAAGCCGGGCCCAGACCGCCATGTGCACGCGGTGGACCGGAAAGAGAATGAGATACATGCCGGCCAGGCCCATCACGGCGCCGGATGCGCCGATCATCGGGTGAATCATCTCGCTACGACTCGCCCACATGTGCGCGAGTCCTCCCGCGACCGCCAGGATGGGATACGTAACGGCGGTCCAGACGTTTCCGATCAGGGCGTTGACGCGCGATCCGAGCACAAAGAGGAAGAGCATGTTGCCGGCGAGATGCATCAGCCCGCCGTGGAGGAATGCGTAGGTCAACAATTGGTGGGGACGATACGCGCCGGCCTCGGCCTGGTGCTCGGCTAATCGTTCCTTCACTTCTTCGACGATCTCCGGAGGAACGGACATTCCGTCCCCGAAGATGCGGCGAATCTCCTCGTGAACTCGCGAAGAAAGTTCGGTGTCGCTGAGCGTCCGTCCCGACCAGAGCATCAATCCGCGCATCGAGTCGGCCGTCGCCGAGCCCTTCAGCTCTGCCATCAGCAGGATCACGCTGACGATGATCGTCACCGCCGCGACGCCGCGCACGACGAAGGGCTTGCGCGTTCCAAATCCTTCCGATGCGATCGGGTAGATGCCCAACCACATGAACCAACTTAGCCAGCGGATGGCGCTCTCGGCCGTGGCGTAGACTTGATCGAGGTTGCCGGTGTCGGACGTCAGCAGGCGGCGGCCGGTCTTGAGGTCGACGCCGCAGGCGACGCAGATTCGGGTCTTGGCCGGGTACTCGGTCTTGCACGCCGGGCAGGTCTTGCCCGGGGAGACGGGAGTCGGTTTGGTGAAATCATGGCCACATTGCTGGCATATCGATGAATGATTTCGGCGAATGGCGTCGCAATTCGGACATTTTTCGCGAACGACAGGCCTGAATGCAGATGCGGGTGCGGTCGATGAGGTGCTCGCAAGGACGTCGATGGCGGATGACGAGAGTTGCTCGGCGACCGGCGGGGTGAATCCTTCCTGGATCGGGATCGGGGGCTTTTTCGACGGCCGGGGCGCCGGCCGCTGAACGACCAGTCGAGCATTGCACCTGGGGCATTGGATGATGCTTCCGACTGCCGTCGCGGGAACGCGGAGTTTCGCGCCGCAATGACAACGCACGATGATTCGATCATCCGCGAGCTTGCCGCTGGAGTCGGCCTTCGGTGAAGCTGCCTTTTCTCCCCTTGCGCCGGCCGGACCCGCCCCGGGACCGGGGAATGACCCGCCGCACTTCGGGCAGCGGACCCGCCCATCGGCAGCCTCAGCGGGCACGCCGAGCTTCGCGCCGCACTGGCAGTGAAAAATGACTTTGCCCGCGTGTGCCTGCGACATGACCGACTAATTGTACCAGGAATCGCAGGCGTACTGTTTCGTTCAGGGCTGGATCGAGCGGGTGAAACCCGTCGTACCGGCGCCCGGTTCGCACTTGTGGCCCTGCATCCGCAGTGTCATTTCCATTGCGGCGATGGCGCCGAGCGTGTCGATTTCGTCGACCCAGCCCATGTGGCTGATGCGGACCATCTTGCCGGCGAGCTGGCCCTGGCCGTCGGCGAGTTGGACGCCGTACTTGCTCTTCATGTCCTTCCGCCATTTGTCGTTGTCCACGCCGGACGGTGTGTTAATGCCCGTAACGCTATCGGCCGGGTCTTTGGCGAAGACGGTCAAACCCATGGCCGAGGCCGCCGCGCGAGTGCCCTTCGCGAGCCGAGCGGTGCGGGCCCAGATGTTCTCGAGCCCATCCTTGCGGATCATCGCCAGCGCGACGCGCAGCGCCCGGACCAGCGTGTTGGCCGGTGTCCACGGCGCGTCCCAGTCGGCCAGACTCTTTCGGAAGGCCTTGAGATTGTTGTAGAAGATCGGCGCCTCGAACGAGTCGATCACCTTCCAGGCGCGATCGTTCACCGCCACGAATCCGAGTCCCGGCGGGAGCATCAGGGCCTTCTGCGAACCGGTGATGGCGACGTCGATGCCCCACTCGTCCATCTTGAATGGCAGGCAGCCGACCGACGTTATGCAGTCCGTCATCAGCAGGCAATCGCGTTCGCGCGTCAGCTTCGCGATGGCAGCGACGTCCGTCAGCGCGCACGTGCTCGTTTCCGAGTGAACTGTGATGACGGCCGAGATGTTCGGTTCTTTCTTGAGTATGTCGGCCACACGGGCCGGGTCCGCTCCGCGGCCGTATTCGTATTCGTATTCGACGTGATCGATCTTGTACCGTTTGCAGACGTCGCGCCAGCGCTCGGCGAACTTACCGCCGTGACAGACCAGGGCCTTCTTACCCGGCGGTACGATACTCACGATCGCGCCTTCCGCGGCCGCAGTCCCGCTGCCGGTGATCGTGAGACACGTACCCTTCGTCTGAAAGAGGTATTGCAGGTTTTCCGTCGCTTCCTTGAGCCAGTCGCGATAGGTCTGCGTGCGGTGGTGCTCGATCGGCCGGGCCATTTCGAGCAAGACTTCGTCCGGCACCATGGTCGGACCGGGCGTGAATAGTCGCAACTTCGGCATGGGAAGACCTCCGACGTTTGAGAAAAGACTGCCGGAATGGAGTATAAATCGCGCTCGAGGCGGGCTCAAGGAGAGTGAACTTGCAAGCAAGTGCCACGGGCAGAATTTCGAAGAAATGGCTTGCGCGCGTCGTGGTGCTCGCGCTGGCGCTCTCCAAGCTGGCGGCGCCCGTTGGCGCCGCACCCGCATCTCAACCGACGACGTCGGCAGCCACGTCCCGACCCGCGCCGTTGGAATTCGTCGTCACGTTTGCCGAGTCCGTCCAGAAGACGCCGTACACCGGGCGAGTCTGGGTGTTGTGCACCACGCGCGCCCGGGGAGAGCCACGACACGGACCGGAATGGTTCAATCCCGAGCCGTTCGCGTCCGTCGAAGTCAAAGACTGGAAGCCGGGCGAGCCGCTACGAATCGGGGCAAATGCGCCGGCCTATCCAACCTCAATCGCCGGATGGCCCGCCAAGCGCTATCGCATCCAGGCCGTCATGGACCTGGCCGGCGACGAACGCCGCTGCCCCGCCGCGCCGGGCAATGGCCGCAGCGCCGTGGTGTCGCGAAGGATCGACCCTCAAGCGACCGGCCCGATCGAGCTCAAGATTCAGCGCGCGGAGCCACCGCTGAAGTTCGCAGACGACGACCGACTGAAACACGTCGAAATCGAAAGCAAGCTGCTTTCCAACTTCTACGGTCGGCCTGTAAAGATGCGCGCGGCCGTACTCTTCCCCCGGGGATTCGACCCCAAGGTGCGGACGAAGTACCCGACCGTCTATGACGTTCCCGGATTTGGCGGCGATCATCGTTTCATCCATTGGTACCGCGCCCACGTGCCCACGACCGAACCGCCGTTCGTCTATGTCGCGCTGGATCCCACCTGCTCGTTGGGACATCACGTCTTCGCGGACTCGGCGAACAACGGTCCGCGGGGCGACGCGCTTGTCGAAGAACTGATCCCCTATCTTGAGAAGACCTTCCCGCTCATTCCGGATTCGTCGGCGCGATTCCTGACCGGCCACTCATCCGGCGGCTGGTCATCACTCTGGTTGCAGATCAACTACCCGGATTATTTCAACGGCGTCTGGTCGCTCGCGCCCGATCCGGTCGACTTCCGTAACTTCACCAACATTGACATTTACAAGCCGGGCGCCAGTGCCTACGCCGACTCGGCAGGCCGTCCGATCTTCGTCGCGCGCTCGGGCGACACGCCGACGCTGCGGTTCATGGACTTTGCACGAATGGAGGATGTGCTTGGACCGGGCGGTCAGATCCACTCCTTCGAGGCGGTCTTCAGCCCGCGCGGCCCCGACGGCAAGCCGAAACCACTGTTCGACCGCAAGTCTGGAGCGATCGATCCTGAAGTTGCGAAGGCATGGCAGGCCTACGACATCAATCTTGTGCTTCGCAACAGATGGAAGGAATTGGGCCCCAAGCTGAAGGGGAAGCTGCACATCATCTGCGGCGCCGAAGATACCTTCTATCTCGACGGCGCCGTTCGACTGCTGGCCGAGACGCTGAAGGAACTCGGTAGCGACGCCGAAGTGGTGCTGGTGCCAGGCAAGGACCACTCGACGCTCCCTCCGAGCGACGAAGCCATGTCGCGTTTTTCGGCCATGGCCGAGCGCTTCAAGAACTCTGAGTCGAAGGCGAGGCCGGCGGACTGATTCGCGGCGGCTCGCGACGGCGCCGCGCGGCATCCAAGGCCTGCAATCCCTCGTCGGCTTCGGCCGCCACGGCTGTGTTCCCCGAGCGCGCGGCTTCGATCCGAAGCTCCATCAGACTTGAATGCGCATCGTCGAGCCGCCCCAGGCGGACCAGCAGGTCGGTCAGCGCCGTCCGCGCCGCGATGTCGCTCGGTCGCAGCCCAATCGCCGCGCGGTAGCATGCTACCGCGTCGTCGGACTGGCCTACGGCGTCGTAGGCCGCGGCGAGTTGCACCCGTGCATCGAAGTATTCCGGCTGGACCTGTAGCGCCGCTCGAAGGCGGGGTATCGACTCGGCGAACCGACCCTGCTGCATCAGAAGGCCGGCCGCGTTGCTGTGGGCGCCGGCGAATCGGGGCTGAAGCTCCACCGCGCGATCGTAGTGCCGCAGGGCTTCTCCGAAATTTGCACTCCACGCTTCAACGGTTCCGTACATGTACTGCACATGCTCATTCTGCGGCTCCAGTTCCTCGCATGCCTTGTACACCTGAAGCGCGTCGCGCAGTCGTCCTGCCGCACGGCTGACGCCGCCGAAATTGTAGATTGCCGTTCGCTCAAGCGGCGTCGCCCGCAGCGCCGCCGCATACGCGCTCATGGCCTCCTCGAACTGTCCGCGCTGCTGCAATGCGAAGCCCATCGCCGAGTGCGCGTAGGCGGAATCCGGATTGACGGCCAGAGTTCGGCTGAAGAGCACGCGCGGGTCCGCAAATGCAACGCATTGCCGATATGCCGTCACGGAAAGTGCGACCAGTGCCGCTGCCCCCAACGTGATCGTCACAAACCGCGGAATCCGCGTCCTCGCAAGCAGCTTCGCGAATCCAGTGCCGGCAGCCGCAAACAATCCAAGACTCGCGAGATACTGAAAGTGGTCCGCGACGAACGAGAATTGCATGTAGTAGAAATTGATGAAGCCAAGCGTCGGCGCCAGCGAAATGATGAAGAACGCAACGGCCGCAAACGGTCCGCGACCGATTCTCCGACGCAACACCCACAAGGCGGCAACGATCAGCACGAGCCCGATTGCACCGACATACAGTCGGACACTGCCCGTCGACGGTGTCCAGCGCGGGTAAATAAACGCCAGTCCGGCGGGCCAGATCAGTTTCCCGACGTAGAACCAGATAGCGCGAGCGGCGATCAGCGCGCGAGCAACCGCCGGCAGTTCGAATCGCGGTCCCGTCGCGCCGATATGCCGGGTTTCCATCCACGTCGTGCAGATTGCAGCCGCGAGCGCGAGGGCCATGTGAGGCAGCAACGCCACACAGTCCTTTCGAGAGACTCGCCCCGTCTTGAACCAGATCAGGATTAGCAAGGCGACCGGCAACGTGCAGGTGGCCGACTTCGTCAGCAGCGCCGCCGCGAACGCGACGAGGCATAATCCATAGGCGAGGCGCGGACGGACGGGCTGACGATCTCCGCCGAGGTTGCGAAAACCAAGATAAGCCCGAATTGAGAGCAGGTAGAACAGCGTCGAGAGCACATTCTTGCGTTCGGATACCCATGCGACGGATTCGACCATGACCGGGTGAATCGCGAACAGCGCGCCGGCGTACCATGCGCCCGGTACGCCCAGTTTTCGGAGTATCTGAACAAGCAGGACGACGGATGCGGCGTGAAGCAGCACACTGACAACATGGTATCCCGTGGCGCTTTCGCGCCAGACGCGCAGTTCGAGCCAGAACGACGTAAAGACAAGCGGGTAATACTGCGGCGTGGCTCCCGGCTCCGACCAGATTCGGCGAAGTCCATCCGCATCGCGAAGCGCCGGGTTCTCGGTGATGTATTCGACGTCGTCCCAGAGAAAGCCGGCGGAACGAATCGGAGAATAGACAAGCAGAATGAGTATCGTCAGCGCAACGCCGGCTAGTAGCGTGCGAGTCCGCGAGTTCCTCTCACCGGCCATCGAAATCATTGACTTGCATCATAGCGCACGGGCGCGTCGACATGAACCCGGGCTGATTCGCCGTCATGCGCTCGGCGTGAATTGTTGCAACACCTCGGGGTTTGCCAGGGCGTCGCGATTCGGAACATCCTGGCCGTTGATCATCCGCGTGACGGCGATCTCCACCTTCTTGCCGCTGATCGTGTACGGAATACCCGTCACCTGGCGGACGTGTTTTGGCACATGACGAGGCGTCGTGCCCTCGGAAATTCGCTTGCGTATTTTCGCGGTCAGCGCGTCGTCGAGTTTCATGCCGTCCCGAAGAACGACGAACAGGCACACCTCCACGTCGGCGTCGGCGGTGTCCTTGCCGACCACAACGCTGTCGAGGATCTCCGGCAGCGTCTCGATCTGGCGATAAATCTCGGCCGTGCCAATGCGGACTCCACCGGGGTTGAGCGTGGCATCCGACCGCCCGTAGACGATGACGCCGCCGTGCGGCGTGATCTCGGCAAAGTCGCCGTGCCGCCAGATGCCGGGATAAACGTCAAAGTAGGCACGCCGATACTTCGAACTATCCGGGTCAGTCCAGAACCCGACCGGCTGCGACGGAAACGGCGAGCAGCAGACTAACTCGCCCTTGTGGCCGACGACCGGCCGGGCAGTCTCATCGAATACGCGGACATCCATGCCCAACCCAAGTGACTGAATTTCCCCTGCGTAGACCGGCAGCAGCGGGTTGCCGAGCATGAAGCAACTGATGATGTCCGTCCCGCCCGAAATGCTCGCCAACTGCACGTCGGGCTTGATGTGATCGTACACCCAGCGGAATTGATCGACCGTCAGCGGTGAGCCGGTCGACAACACGGTTCGGAGCTTCGGCAGCTTGTACGACTCGGCCGGCTTGAAGCCCGCCTTCTCGCAAGCCGCGATGAAGCGCGGGCTGGTGCCGAAGTGCGTCACTCCCAGCCGCTCGGCCATCCGCCAGAGATGATCGATTCCCGGTTGTGACGGGCTGCCCTCGTAGAGAACGATCGCCGCACCGACGCCCAGCCCGCTGACGAGCCAGTTCCACATCATCCAGCCGCAGGTCGTGAAGTAGAACAGCACGTCGTCGCGCCGCAGGTCGCCGTGGAGCATGTGCTCCTTCATATGTTGCAGCAGCGTGCCGCCGTGGCCATGGACGATGCACTTGGGCACGCCGGTCGTTCCCGACGAGTACATGATGTAGAGCGGATGATCGAACGGCACCGGCTCGAAGACGATCGATTCGGCGCTGCGCCCGTTGGGGACTTCCACGGCGGATTCAAGGTCGCGATAGGCAATGGCCTTCGGAATTCCTGAGAGTAACGGCGTGTCGTGCATGAACGGCACCACGATGACCCGTTCGATCGCCGGAATCCGCTCGACTATCTCCCGCACTCGATCACGCAGGTCGATCGGTTTGCCGTTGTAGGTATATCCATCGACCGCAAACAGCAGCTTTGGTTCGATCTGCCCAAATCGATCGAATACTCCGCTGGCGCCGAAGTCCGGCGAGCACGACGACCATATCGCTCCGATGCTGGCGGTTGCGAGCATGGCGATAACCGTCTCGGGAATATTCGGCATGAAGCCGCCGACGCGGTCGCCGCGCCGCACGCCCATCGCCCGCATGACCGCCGCAAGCTGCGCGACTTCATGTCGTAGCTTGCGGTGCGCAAACGTTCGCTGTCGCCCGCGCTCATCCTCGGCGGCGATGGCGAGCCGATCGTCGTCATGGCGGAGCAGATGGGCCGCGAAGTTCAGCTCCATTCCCGGAAACCACTTCGTCCCCAGCATCCCCTCGCCGACACGGGTCGCCGACGCCGGCTTCATGGCCGCGATGCCCGCCGATTCGAACATCTCGCGCCAAAACAGGTCGCCCTGGGAAACCGACCACGCATGCAACGCCGGCCACGACGGCTCGAAGCCGTGCTTCTCGGCCATGCGTTGCATGAACGCGTTCATCTGCGAGCCGCGGACGCGCGCGTCGGAAGGTTTCCAGAGTGGCGTGGTGGAGGCCATGTCGCCGATTCTTAAATGACACGAGACCTACGTCAACGCAGCGGGACGTCGCAATGCGCGGGAGCCAGTAGAATGTTCGAATGCAGAGCCGTTCCGAACCGCATCCAGTGCTGGACCGAAGACACGTGTCTTCCTCCCGGCTAGCACTGGTCGTCGCCCCGCTGGTCGCCGCGGCCGCGTTTGTCGCGTTTGCTCCGGCGCTTCGCAACGACTTCGTCAATTGGGACGATGACACGCTGCTGCTCAACAATCCCGACTTTCGCGGATTCGGGTCGTGGCAACTCAACTGGATGTTTACCACGACCCTGCTGGGAAACTATCAGCCCGTCACCTGGCTGTCGTTCGCCGTCGACCATTCGATTTGGGGACTCCGGCCACTGGGCTATCACCTTACCAACGTCATCTTTCACGCGCTCGGCGCGGGATTGTTTTTCTTCATCGCCCGTCGCGTGCTGCGTGCGTCCCATGAAACGACAGCGGATTCTTCGCTCAACTTCGCTTCCGCGGCCTCCGCCTTGCTCTACGCCGTCCATCCGCTTCGCGTCGAATCCGTCGCGTGGATCACCGAACGCAAGGACGTGCTCTCGGCCTTTTTCCTCTTCGGATGCGTGCTTCTCTGGTTTCGGAGCATCGACCCCGGCCGTGCGCGGTCGTGGCTCTGGCGAACGCTCTCGCTCCTCCTGTTTGCACTTTCGTTGCTGAGCAAGGTCTGGGGCATCACGCTGCCGATCGTCCTGCTGATTCTCGACGCCTATCCCCTCGGTCGCCTGACACGCGGAACGATCCATCGCCGGCTTGTCGAGAAGTGGCCGTACTTCCTGCTGGCAATCGCCGCCGCCGTCGGCGCGCTGTTCGCGCAGACGACCAACGTCGGCTCGGTCGCCAACGCAACCGTTGCCGGCCGCTTCGCGCAGGCCACATGGGGCATCGTCTTCTATCTCGGGAAGATGATCTGGCCGTGGCCGCTCTCGCCGATCTATGAGCACCCGACACCCTACAACCCGTTCGCGATGCAGTTCGCCGTTGCCGCCGCATCGTGCATACTGATCACGCTCGGTCTGTGGTTCGTCCGTCGGACGTGGCCCGCGGGGATGACCTGCTGGGCCATCTATCTCGTTGTGCTCTCGCCGGTGCTCGGTTTCGTGCAGGTCGGCCCACAGATCGCGGCCGATCGTTACACCTACCTCGCCTCTGCGCCATGGGCCGTACTGGTCGGCGCGGGTCTGCTTCGTCTTTCGGCCACCGATCGGCACCGAGCGATTTCTGCGTCGGCCATTGTCGGGGCCGTTGTGCTGGGACTTGCGGCTCTCACATGGCGCCAGACTCGCATCTGGCGAGACTCGGAGTCGCTATGGCAAGCGGCGCTGGCTTACAACGCCAATTCGTGGAATGGACACAGCGGCATGGGATCGGTCTATTTCGATCGCAAGGACTACGCGCGAGCCCTGCAACACTTGGAAAAAGCGCACGCGCTTGTTCCGGAGTATCCGGGCGTTGCAATCAACCTGGCCGCGTGTTTGTCGCATCTCGATCGCACCCAAGAAAGCGCGGAGATTTGTCGTAAAGCGGCCAAGCTCTCCGGTCTAAGCAACTCGTGGCTGCTTGCAATTGCCAACTCGCTCAACCAGCTCGGTTACGGCGATGACGCCGCGGAGCTCTACGACCGCATCCTGCGAACGGATCCCGACGACGCCGTCGCGCATTATCGGCTGGCGCATCTCGTCGGTCGCAAGGGAGACGCGGTGGGGGCGATCCGTCACTTCGCCCGCGCCGTCGTGTTATTCGAACCATCGGTCCGTGCCGGTCAATCCGATCCTCGCGTTTATGTCGATGCCAACATGTACGCCGATTCGTGCGCGCGGCTCGTCGACCTGCTCACCGCGACCGGCGACCTCGCGGGCGCCGAGGCCTATCGCCGCAAGCTCGGACTCATCACCGGCTCTTGACTACGGAGCGTCCCGAATCGGCCGTCCCGCCTGGATCTCGGCCTGTTGTGCCGCCAGTTCGGGCGCGACCGGCTGCTGCCCGCCCCCCGTCGTCCACTCGATGACCTGCGCAATCGCAGCCCGGGCATGCTCAAGATCGCCCTCTTCGGCATGCGCCGCGGCCAGCGTCGTCATCGCGCGAACCTGACGCGATCCCGACCGCAGGGCGATCGGCTGCGCGAGCCCGACCGCCTCCGGGCCGTTTCGAAATTCCGGCTGTGGATGAGTCGACAAAACCCACGCCAGGCGGAGCGCGATGGCCTCGTCATCGGGATATCGTCGCCGGCCGGCCCGAAGGGCCTCGACCGCGCGTCCCGATTCGTCGATCGCAAACCAGGCCGACGCAACATTCATGAATGCCTCGGGCGGCAATTCTCGAGATTGCAGTGCGCGTTGCAGGAGTGCCTCGGCGCCGTCGATGTCCCGTCGGCGGGCCTTGAGCACGCCCAGGCCGATCATCGCCTTCGGGAAGTTTGGATCGACCAGCAGCGCCTGCTCAAAAACCGGCTCGGCGTCCGCCGGCTGGCCCGCGCGAAAAAGCGCGGCCGCGTATTCGGTCACGACTTCGGCCGACCGGGGCGAGGCCTCAACGCCTTTGCGGTGCGCGATCAACGCCTCCGTCGTACGGCCGTCCTTTTGCAGAAATACGCCGTAGTTCTGCCAGTAGAGTCCGTCGGCGGGCCAGAGCTGCACAGACTTCTCCGCGTGCTTGAGCGCGTTGGCCAGGTCGCCGCGTCGATCGTACTGCAGCGCCAGGTTGGAGTAGGCGTGGGCGCAGTCGGGATCGACATCGAGGGCGCGGCGCCAGAGCGCGACGCTGTTCTGCCAGAACCCCGCCTGCCGAATGGAAACTCCAACCCATAACACGAGGATGGCAACGACACCGGATGCAATCCACCGACCTTTATTTGTGAACCACCCGTGATGACGTTGAATCACGGCAGCGACGAACCCGCCGGCGAGTACCGCGAACCCCATCATCGGCATGTAGGTGTATCGATCGGCCGCGATCTGCGCGCCGGATTGCACGAGCCCCGACACCGGCGCCAGCGTGACGAGAAAGAACGCCCACGCCGCACACAAGCCCGGTTGGCGCCGGCGCCGGCCGACGATGAAAACGGTTGCGACAATCACCAATGCAATGCAACCCAAGTACTTGAAGGAATACGGATTGAGCTGGAGCGGACGCTCGTACATCGCCATCAGTCCGCTGGGGATGAGCGTCTTCCAGAGATAGAAACACGTCGCGTAGGCCGCGGTCGCGATCCGCTGGATCGGTCCGAATGTGTCGAGGGTCTGCAGCAGGGCGCCTTTCCGCTGCCCGACCAACGCAACGACGGCTGTCGCGATCGCGAGCAGCAGAAACGGC
The DNA here is from genome assembly GCA_964581285.1 of uncultured Planctomycetaceae bacterium. Lineage (GTDB taxonomy): Bacteria > Planctomycetota > Phycisphaerae > UBA1845 > UTPLA1 > SpSt-539. The sequence continues at coordinate 25,971 of CAZONT010000007.1, forward strand.
AGTTTTTCAAGCCAGACCATTCGCCGCCCGCGCCACCAGCCGGCTGCTCCGCCGAGTCGCCGGATCGGATAGACGTCGAGGATCAGCAGCACGAGAGGCAGCGTCATGGCCATTGCCTTGCAGAGCAGGCACGTCACGTACAAAAGCACGGTCGCGACGTACCACTGCGCCCGCCGCCCGGGCATCGCAATCACGTAGTGCAAATAGGCCAGCAACGTGAGAGCGAACATGAGCCCCGAGAGCACGTCGCGCCGTTCGGCCGCCCACACGACCGACTCGACCCGCAACGGATGCACCGCGAACGCCAGGGCGGCGACGACGGCCCCGATGCGAATCGATCCCGCCGACAGCGCGGGCGACGCCAGCCCGATGAGCCGGCGTGAAAGGAAATAGAACGCCGTCGCCGCCGCTGAATGACGAAGGACGTTTGTCAGGTGGAAGCCGAACGGCTTCAGGCCCCAGAACGACCAGTCAACCGAGTAGCTGATCCAACTCAGCGGCTGATACGGGCCGGAAAGAAACGTCGTGAATGCGTACTTGATCTGCGGCCATCCAAGCCCTCGATACGCCGCATTATTGACGAGCAGCAACTCGTCATCCCAATCGACGAATTCGTTGTTGAGGGCACGGGCGAAGGTAAGAAAAGTGAACAAGAAGACGAGAGTCGGCGCTAACAGTCGCCCGCGACCGCCTCCCTGAACCGCACTGGTCGTCGTCGACTGTCCGGGCATAGGTTTTCGACTGATGCGTCGAGCACGCCCCGAGCGCTAGATCAGCTTTTCCTCTTCGCGAAGGATGCGCGCCAGCTCCTTTGCCATCTCCTCGGGCGTTCCCGAGAGCTTGCGGCCGGGCGGTCGCGGCGGGGGCGGGGCAAACTCGCCCATGCGCGTCGCACTCGCGGCGACCTCGGCAGCCGGCAGCCCGACGGCGGCGAGATTCAGGGATTCGATCGGTTTTTTCTTGGCTTTCATCAAGCCGGGCAGCGACGGATAGCGGGCTTCGTTCAACCCTTTTTCGCACGTGATCAGGCAAGGGAGCTTGATGTGAACGATCTCTTCTGCGCCCTCGATGCGTCGTCGCACGGTCATCGACTTCATGTCCGGCGACCATTCAATGGCGACCACCGCGCCGACGTGCGGCCAGCCGAGGCATTCGGCGAGGGCCGGGCCGACCTGACCGCTGTCGTAATCGATTGCGTGTTTGCCGGCGATGATGAGATCGAAACCGCGCGACTTGATGGCCGCCGCGATGATGCGGGCGGTTGTCAGCTCGTCGATTCCGTTGAATGCTTCGTCGCTCAAATGGATGCCCAGGTCGGCCCCCATGGCGTACGCGGTGCGAATCACATCGGCCGAGGCCGCCGGACCCAGCGTCAGAACGGTAACTTCGATTCCAGCCGAGGCGTTCTTCTCGCGAATTCGAAGTGCCTCCTCGACGGCGAATTCGCAAAACGGGTTCATGACGAACTTGACGCCGGTGGTCTCGATTCCGGAGCCGTCTGCTTTGACTTTGATGGCCGTTGTGGATTCCGGAACGTACTTCGCTAACGCAAGGATCTTCATCGCTGCATTCCTACTTCTTCTTCATTCCCAGCAGGACATCGGCCAGTTCGCTAATGCCCTTCCCGTGCGACGCGACGGTATGAACGATCGGCTTGTTCGCGCCGATCGTCTGTCGAATCTGCGAATCGAGCCGGTCCGCGCCCGGCAAATCCGCCTTGTTGATCACGAAAACGTCGGCGATCTCTGTGATACCGGCCTTGTCGAGCTGAAGGTCATCGCCTGCGCCTGGCATCATCACCAGCACAACCGGCGACGCAAACTTCCGAACCATGACGTCGTTCTGGCCCGCACCGACCGTTTCGACGACCAGCAATTCAAACCCCGCGCGCCGCATGGCGGCGGTCATCGGCCCGGTTGAATCGGCGACGCCTCCCATCGCGCCGCGGCTGGCGGCCGAGCGAATGAACACGCCGACATCCTCGGCCGACGCCGTCATTCGTGCTCGATCGCCGAGCAGCGCCCCGCCCGTAATCGGACTGGCCGGATCGACGGCGATCACGCCGACGTTTTTCACTCGCTTTCGCAGTTCTTTCAGAAGCTGGCCGATCAACGTGCTTTTTCCGACACCGGGCGAGCCCGTCACGCCGACGCACATCGCACCGCCCGCCGGACCGCTGTCGCTGGTGGCCGGCTGTGACTCGACCCATGTCAGGACGCGACCGAGGGCGACCAGGTCTCCCTTGTCGCTGGCTGCCGACCACTTGGAAATCGCGTTCGCGGCATTCGCCTTCTGCCGCGCCGCATGCGTCGTCGACCCCAGTTCGCGGCACGTCTGAATGACGCTCGCGAGCGACGTTTCAGGTTCGAATACGGCCGCGACGCCTGCCGCCTTCATCTCGTCAAAGTCCTGCTGAGGGATAATGCCGCCCAGGACCAGCGGAATGTCCGTTCGGCCGACCTTTTCCAACTCTTTCCGGATGATCGGCACAAGCGTTCGATGAGCGGCGCTGTGGAAACTCACGCCGAGCACATCGACGTCTTCTTCGGCCGCGGCCTTCACGGCCGCCGCCGGTGTTTGCCACAACCCGGTGTAGATGACCTCCATACCCGCGTCGCGGAACGCGCGGGCCAGCACGCGCACCCCCCGGTCGTGACCGTCGAGACCGACTTTGGCCAGCAGTATTCGAATAGGTAGCTGTTGCATCCACACGCCGCAATGTCAGAGGATGCGGACGCGTGTCCGCACGAGAACCGGCCCTATGGTCGCGGATCGGCCGCGATGCGCCAAGGCCGACTCGCTTTACAACGCGCGGCGGGAACCGGACAATCCGCGAAACGTCCCGATAATGCGCAAAGCGATCATCGCGGCGAACATCGATTGACGCGTAGTCGCCGGATGTGAGCAAACCCCAGGAGGCCGACATGGGCCCCGTCACAGTCGACGCGAATCGCCTGAAGAATCTCGAAACCGCGCGGAATCTCGAATGGATTTTCGCGAACGGACGCGGCGGCTTCGCCATGTGCTCGGCCCCGAACATCCTGACTCGCCGATACCACGGGTTACTCGTCGCCGCAATCAAGCCGCCGCTCGATCGATGGGTGCTCCTGGCCAAGCTCGAAGCCGCGGCCATCATCGGCGAGCAACGCCACGAGCTTTCAAGCAACGACTATCCATCCATCGTCCACCCGGCCGGCTACCAGGCGCTCGAATCATTTGATCCATCACCCATCCCGACGTGGCGGTTTCGGCCCACGGCGGACGTGCTGATCGAGCAAACGCTCTTCATGCCAACCGGCCAGGACACGACATTCGTAAGGTTCCGGCTCCTGGAAGGCCCGGACGCCATTGACCTCGAAGTTCGGCCGCTCTGTACGAGCCGCTTCATGCACGACATGGCCGAAAGGCCCGACCTCGGCGAGCCGCAGCTCGACGCCACGCGCGGCGGCTTTGCCCTGCGCTGGAACGGCCGGCCGGCGCTTCACCTCGACAGCAACGGCCGCTTCTCCGCCCTGCCCGACTGGTACTACCAGTTCGTCCTTACCGCCGAGGCCGCGCGCGGCCAGCCCGATCGGCAGGACCTCTTCATGCCCGGGCCGATTCGCGCGACGCTGCAACGCGGCGATTCCGCCGGCCTCGTCGTCGTCGCATCCACTGCGCCGGTCGCGTGGACCGGCTGGGCGCCATTCCGCGATCGCGCGGCCAAGCAACGTATGCTCGCGCCTCTGCCGCGCGGCGTTGAGGACACGCTTGCCGTCGCGCTGTCCCGTGCTACCGACGCCTTCATCGTCGACCGCGGCGACAAGATGACCGTCATCGCCGGCTATCCGTGGTTTGGCGACTGGGGTCGCGACACGTTTATCTCGCTGCCCGGACTCTGCCTCGTTACCGGCCGATACGACACCGCGCGGCGGATCATCGATGCATTCAGCGACTTCGTGGACGGCGGGCTGATCCCCAATCGCTTCCCCGATGGCAGCGAAAAGCCGGAATACAACACCGTCGACGCCACGCTCTGGTTCATCCACGCGATTGACCGCTACCTCGCGTACTCCGGCGATTGGTCGTTTGTCGCCGAGAGACTCTTCCCGATCATTACGTCCATTCTCGAAGCGCACGAACAGGGGACGCGACACCAAATCAAGGTCGATTCCGACGGCCTGCTCGCGGCCGGCGAACCCGGCGTCCAACTGACCTGGATGGACGCCAAGTTCGGCGACTGGGTTGTCACGCCGCGAATCGGCAAGCCGGTCGAGATCAACGCACTGTGGCATAACGCTTTGCGGATCGCCGCCGACTACGCCGACCGCCTCGAGCAGCGAACACTGGCCCAGCGGTGGCGCGCCTTGGCCGACCGCGCGTTCGCCAGTTTCAACGCGCGCTTCTGGAACACCGCGGTCGGCTGCTGCTACGACGTGATCGACTGCGATCACGTTGCCGGGCGGTTTGATCCGAGCATCCGGCCGAACCAGGTCTTCGCGGCCGCGCTCACGCATCCGATCCTCGAGCGTTCGCGCTGGCAGTCGATGATCCGCGTCGTGCAACAAAAACTGCTGACACCGATCGGCTTGCGCACACTTGACCCGGCCCACCCCGACTACCGGCCTCGCTACACCGGCGACATGCGCAGCCGCGACGGCGCCTACCACCAGGGCACTGTCTGGCCGTGGCTGCTTGGCGGCTTTATCACCGCCTTCGTGCGCGCCAACGGCGAGACCCCCGACGCGCGGAGCGCGGCTCGAGAGCTGCTCAGCGGTCTCGAAACCCATCTCGGTGTCGCCGGACTGGAGAGTGTCTCCGAAGTCGCCGAGGGCGCGCCGCCGCATCGTCCGGATGGTTGCCCGTTCCAGGCGTGGTCGGTCGCCGAGCCGCTTCGAGCCCTGGTCGAAGACATTCGCGACATTCGGCCTGCGGCCGATCGCGATTCCACGGCGAGTGAATCGTCGAACGCCGAACCGCACGTTGAAAGCGGACGACGGCCGGTCGCTCCGTAAAGCGCTCCGGCGCGGTTATCCCAGGGCCAGGACGCAGCCGACGACCCAGACGACGCACACGATGTCGATCGCCACGCCGACGCAAGCCATCCACCGCAGGGGGATCATTCCCGTTCCGTAAACCAGCGCGTTGGGCGGCGTCGACACGGGCAGCGCGAACCCGAGACTGGCCGCGAGCGCGACAACCTGGATGACCTTGATCGGCGGCACGCCGATGGCCGTCGCGATCGAAGCCGCGATCGGAACCATCAGTGCCGCGGTGGCGGTGTTGCTCGTCACTTCACTCAGCAGCACGGTCGCACCGGCGACCGCCAGCAGCGACACCATCGGCGACCAGTGCAGATGACCGACGGATGCGGCCAGTGCCGCCGCGGTTCCGCTCTTGTCGAGCAGCCGGCTGAGGCAGAGCCCGCCGCCGAATAGAAAGAGCGTGTCCCAGTCGATGGTCTGAAAGTCGCGGCGGTCGAGCACCGTCCGGCCGGCGGGTCCGGTGCGGACGAGGAAGAGCAGCAGCGCAGCCGCAACGGGAACGAGTGACTCGGGCAGGTATCGCTCGACGGCGACTCGAAAATCACTTTCGGGCGGACAGACGCCGACGACGATCCCGGAGCTGATCCACACCATCGCCGCCAGCCCGAGTGCCGCTAACGACCACCGTCGCGCCGCGCGGCGCTCGGCGTCGCTTTCATCCGTCCGCTCGATCTGCGGCGAAATCCTCCGCCGCGCAACCGCATCGCTGAAGTCACCCGCCAATCCACGCGGCGCGAATCGCCCGGCCAGCGTGAGGATGCCCCACGCCGCCAGCGTGGTCCCGCCCCAGACAACGATTCCTACGCGCGACCAGGTCAGAAAGCTCACGTTGTCGCTCAGCTGCTTCATCGCCGCATAGCCGAGAAAGTTCGGCGCCGTGCCGATCGGCGTCGCCATGCCGCCCAGCGTCGCGCCAAGCGAGAGCGCCATCAGCACGGCCGCCGGCCTCACGGATCGTCGCGCCACCGATGCCACGGCCGGAAGCAGCATCGCTGTCACCGCGGTGTTGTTCTGCACCGTCGAGATCGTCCCCGAGATGGCGAGCACGGCGAGCGTCCGGCCGGCGCCGCCGCGGCTCTCGGGCTCCGGCGTGTTCAGCCAGCGCGAGCGGATCAGCCAATCGAACGCCCCGTGCTTGTCGAGCGCCCGGGCCAGCAGAAATGCCCCGAGATTCAGAAAGATGATCGGATCGCCCCAGACTGTGACGGCCTGCGGCCACGTGAGCAATCCCGTCATCGTCGCCGCGATTGGAATCCAGAGAGCGATGATTCCGAGCGGGGCGATCTCGCTGATCCACAGGATCAGCGTCGCGACGACGATGGCCGTCGCCCGCCGCACCGATGCGTCGCCATGCCACGGCGACTTCGCGACCAGCGCAAACGCCGCCGCCGCGATGAGAATGACAACAACTCCGCGCCTCTGCACGCGGCTATCCTGCTCGCCGGCCGATCGGCGAGCAAGCAACGGCCGGGGCTCGCGGTTGCGCGGCGGGTCATTGCGGCCGGGGCGGGAATCACATTTTTGCTGATAAAAGCTGATAATACCTGATAACGGCCTGGCCGATTCGTCATAGAACGAGTCCGGGGCCGCCGAGTAAGTCTTTCAGGCGAGGAACTTGCACGGGCCTGACTGTTGTGTTTGGAGCATGTTAGGTTGTTGATGAGGAAAGTCAAGGACAAATACGAGCGACGGAGCCGCGAAGGGACCGGAGGCACGCAGGGGATGATCGAGGCGGTCGGGGGCTGCCTGGGGCTCACCCGCGCAAAGGTTAGAACGGTGAGAATTTCGAATTGGCGGGGGTTTGGCGCGGGTCGCCCGGCGGGGCCGAGAATTGGTTCCTGGTCGTTGGTTGGCGTTGATCGGCAAGCTTTCCTTGTCGTCGCAATCGTCATAGACGGGCCCTCTCGTCGCTTGAAGCGGAAGCACTGGCGGGCGCCGGGTTGATTCGGGTTGGTGGGACGGGATTGCATGATTGCTTTTTGACGGGATTGGACGGGATTTGCCGGGACGCGTCCCACGTCGGCTTTAAGAGTCCTCGTCACATTTTTCCTTGCGCGCGGTTTCTCCGGGGCTGCGCGGGCGATGCGTGCGCGCAGGATCGCCGTGCGGTGCGGTTAGGCGTTCTGTGCGGGAGCGATGCTTCCCGCGATGTCTCTGGGAGAAAGGTCTGCCGGCGTTCCACAGGGCAGAGCAAAAGCCAAAAGGCAGACGCGCCAAAACGCAGAAATCGGGGCGAGGGAAATCATCGGGCAGCGATAGCGAAAACGCGCCCCGGTTCAATCGCTCAGTAGCTGGACAAACCCTGCAATATCCAGACCGTTTAGCCGGGCATCATAGTTCAGATCGGCGCCATTCACGAAGCAGGTCGGATATTGTGTCGCGTATGCGGTCCGGTCGATCATCGCCAGCACGAATCCGGAAACATCGAGCGAATCCACGCTACCATCACAATTCATGTCGCCGACAGGCGGTGGCCCGACGGCCCAGTCGCGACCTACATCGTCAGTAAGGGAGTAGTCAGCGATGGGATTGCCGGCGCTGTCGCGAACGTCGGTGACGCCGAGCCACTCAAAGGAGTGTCCGAAATCGGCGCTCGCATTCGCGACCGTGTTATCTGCAAAGCAGTCCGCAGCGGCGCTCGCCAGAGCTTGCATCCTGACCAGAACCTCGTGATGGTTCTGGACCGGCACAGTTACATAATGATTGCCGTACGGAAATGGTTGGTCTCCTGAAATTTTTGAGACCCACCCTTCTAGATGTAAATACAGGATATTATCAACAGTTACCACAAAATCGACTCCCGCCTCGTGTTCTGCAGACGGCGTTGCGAATCCGCTTAGATTACCATTCGCACGAACACCAAACGCAAACTCAAGGACTTCGCCAGGTGGCGCGATATTCGAGTCCATTCTCAGCGAATATTCAATCGTCGCCTGCGCGTTTGCGAAGGCTGAAGTGTAGTTTGTACGTTGTGCATCGCTTGCAACCCGAAGTCGTTTTCCAGCAGCCATTCCTATGGCAGTCGCATTGCCGACCCAGTGACGGCCGTCCGTCGTGCCAGACCCGCCCCTGTCAGCGACGAGCAGCACGTCACCGCTCTGATCAACTTGGACGAATGACTGACGCCATTGACTTTGATCTGATCCACCCAGGTACGGCAGTTCGGCGTCTACCGAGACGCGATTGTACGTTGATGCCCGAGCGAAACCCGGAAATAACAACAATAGAGCCGCGCCGGTGAATAACGCCCGATCCCGCTCGCACAGGTTAATGTTCATTTTTTGACTCCTGAAACTCAATAGAGATAGGGGTCAGCAGAAAGCGTTCAAGATATCTGGGTGCGGAGATAGAGTCAATAGATTCTTTCTCGGCTCCTCGATTCCAAGACCCATGCCGGTTTGCCGATCTCAGGAATCTCCTTGTGAATATGCATCGGCGGGGGTTTCCACCCCAACAGCTCGTCCGGTGTAAGGGCGGCCCGGTGTGGGGAATACCAGGTCGATGGGATGTGGGACGCGGATGGGAAGACAGCGATGAGAGGACAATCAAAAATTGGCGGCGAGGCATTGAATCGCAGCAGTGTTTTCGCTCCCGGCTTCGGACTCGGGAACATTGTCACGATTGAAGTCGAATGCCAGCACGTTACGGAAGTGTTCACGGGATTCGGAGAAGTCGGCCGGCCGGCTGAGGCGGTGGCGATGCACGCCGTTCAGCAGTGCCAGCGGTACCTCAAGGCGTCTGCACCGGCCGGGGAGTATCTCACCGATCAGTTGATGCTCCCGATGGGTGTCAGCCGTGGAGGGCGCTTCGTGGCGACCGGGTTGAGCCGGCACTCACAAACCCACCTACAACTCATCCGCGACTTTCTGAGCGTGCCGATTGAGACGGAGAAGCAATCGGACGGCTCGACGCTGTTGCGATTTGGTGACGCCGAAAGTAAGTAAGTCGCCCGGCGCACCTAGTACATGGACAGGAGCGGAATGCGAACATGGCACGATTGTTTGAAGCGTATCGGTTGAAGGATGTCGAGCTGCGGAACCGGGTTGTGGTTTCGCCGATGTGCGAGTATTCGTCGGTCAACGGGTTTCCGAACGACTGGCACTTTGTGCATCTCGGTTCGCGGGCGGTGGGCGGGGCCGGGTTGGTGATCGTCGAAGCGACGGCGGTGACGCCGGAGGGGCGGATCAGTCCGGCCGACAGCGGGATCTATCTCGACGACCACGTGCAGCCGTTCGGGCGGATCGTGCGGTTCATGAAGGAGCATGGGGCGGTTCCGGGCATTCAGCTCGCACACGCCGGCCGGAAGGCGAGCGCGAACAAGCCGTGGGAGGGTGACGACCATATCGATACGAATAAGGGCGGCTGGGAGACGATCGCGCCGTCGGCGATCGCGTTCGGCGGAACGCTGCCGAAGGTGCCGCGCGAGATGACGCTGCAGGACATCGAACGGATTCGGCGGGCCTTTGTGACTTCGGCCGAGCGGGCGCTGGCGGCAGGGTTCGAGTGGCTCGAGCTGCATTACGCGCACGGCTACCTCGCCCACGAGTTCTATTCGCCGCTGAGCAACCGGCGGACGGACAACTACGGCGGTAGCTTCGACAACCGGATTCGTTTCTTGCTGGAGACGTTCGCGGCGGTGAGAGAGGTGTGGCCGGAGCGGCTGCCGCTGACGGTTCGGCTGTCGGTGACGGACTGGGACGAGCGCGGCGTGACGGTGGAGGAGTCGATCGAACTGGTTCGGCGCTTGAAGTCGGGCGGGCTCGACCTGATCGACGTAAGCCACGGGTTCAACACGCCGGACATCTCAAAGGTTCCGTGGGCGCCGGGATTCATGGTTCCGATAGCCAGCCGATTTCGGCGTGAGGCCGGGGTCGCGACGGGCGCGGGCTGGATGATCACCGAGCCGCAGCAGGCGGAGGACATCATCACGGGCGAACACGCCGACGTGGTGATCCTGGCTCGGGAGATGCTGCGCGACCCGTACTGGCCGTATCACGCGGCGTTAGCGCTGGGGGATGCGAAGGCGGAGACGCTGCTGCCGGTTCAGTACGCGCGGGCGGTGCGGCGGCGATAGCGACTCGGGCTGAGTGAAAATCTCCTGCGAGGGCGGTCGGACGACTCGACGACCGAGACTACGCGAACACCGGTTACAATCAGGACAATTCGCCCCCGGCCGGATTTCTTTTCGTTCGATCCTCGGAGTCTTGCATGTCCGTGACCGAGTCCAACACCAACCGAGCCGCGAACGCGGAATCTCAGCCGACTAGCGACGTGCCTCCGGCGGCGGAAGGCAAACCACCCGAGGCCACTGCAGCCGTTCGGGGGAAGAGGCGACGGATACGCTGGATCGTCATCGGGATCGGCGCAGTGGCCGCCCTGGTTTTCGGCGTGCCGTGGGTGATCGAACTTCTAAGCACGGTATCCACCGACGATGCGTACGTGAACGGGCACGTCACGTTTGTGGCGCCGCGCGTGGCCGGTCAGGTGGCGCGCGTACTGGTCGATGACAACAACCGGGTGAAAAAGGGCGACGTACTCGTGCAGCTCGATCGGGAGCCGTTCGAGGTGCAGGTGCGGATTGCGCGGGCGGCCGTGGATTCGGCGCAGGCGGATCTGATTGCAAAGCGGGCCGAGACGCGCGGCGTCGAAGGCCGCGCGCGGAGCCTGCGATATGCGCTGCAACGGGCGATTGAAGACGTCGACAACCAGATCGCACTGTTGCGGTCGAAGGTCGCCGTGTTGCAGGCCCGAAAGGCGACGCTGGAAAACGCGAAGAACGAATACAACCGCGTGCACCGGCTGTACGAGAACAAACTGGCCGCCAAGCAGGAGATGGACGACCGCATCGAGCAGCTCCGCGTCGCCGAGGCGCGGGTCGACGAGGGACTCGAAGACGTGCACCAAATCCGCGTATCGCTCGGATTGCCACCCGAACCGGTCGGCGGCGGCGATCTGGGGAGCGTGCCGCCGGATCTCGACCAGACGTTTTCCGGCGTGCGACAGGCCCAGGCGAGTCTCATCCAGACGGCCGCGGAACTCGGCGTGATGAACTCGTTCAACAAGACGCCGCAGCAGATGCTCGACGAATTCTACAGGCGCGATCCGAGCGGCGACATCGACAAGATCTACGCCGCGCTGCTGGAGCAGGCGCCGGCCGTGAAGCAGGCGGAGACGAAGCTGTTCGAAGCGCAGCGCAACCTCGACCAGGCCGAATTGAATCTGCGCTATTGCGACGTCATCAGCGAGATCGACGGCGTTGTCACGCGGCGCGAGGTCAACCCGGGAAATAACGTGATCGTCGGGCAGAGCCTGCTGGCGGTGCGATCGCTCACGGAGATCTGGATCGACGCCAATTTCAAGGAAACGCAGCTCGCTGAACTTCGGATCGGCCAGCCGGTCGATCTGCATGTCGATATGTACGGCCGCAGCCAGATGTTCAAGGGCCGGATCTCGGGCTTCACGATGGGAACGGGTTCGACGCTGGCGCTTCTGCCGGCGGAGAATGCGACCGGGAATTTCGTCAAGGTCGTGCAGCGGCTTCCGGTGCGAATCGAGGTGCTGAACTACGACCCCGACAAGCTGCCGCTGTTTGTCGGGCTGTCGGTCGAGCCGCGCGTTCGCCTGAAAGAGAAGCCGACCGGCGAGAATGCCGGCAAGTTCCTGCAACCGTTCTTGATGCCGACGGCGAGCGCACCGGTGAACGCGCCGGCAAACGCGAACTCGGCGCGACAATGACGTCCTCGGCAAGTCTCAGCATCCCGGTTCCGCGTCGCTCCGTCAGCCCGGGGCTGATCGCGGCCGCGGTGGTCATCCCGACCTTCATGGAGGTGCTGGATACGACCATCGCCAACGTCGCGCTGCGTTACATTGCCGGGGGGTTGTCGGCGCCGGTGACCGACAGCGAATGGGTCATCACCAGCTACCTCGCCGCGAATGCCATCGTGCTGCCGATTTCCGGGTGGCTCGCGACGCGACTCGGAAGGCGAAATTACTTTCTGCTGTCGATCGCCATGTTCACGCTGGCGTCGGCGTGGTGCGGCATGGCGACGAATCTGCCCATGCTGATCGCCGCGCGGGTGCTTCAGGGTTTTGCCGGCGGCGGGCTGCAGCCATCCAGCCAGGCGATCCTGCTGGACGCCTTTCCGCGCGAAAAGCAGGGCTCGGCGATGACCGTCTTCGCCATCGCGGCGTTGCTCGCGCCGGTCTTCGGGCCGACGCTTGGCGGATACATCACAGACAACTACGGCTGGCGGTGGATCTTTTACCTCAATCTGCCGGTGGGATTGCTGGCGCTGGGAATGTGCAGCGCGGTCGTGAGCGATCCCGAGTATCTAAAGGTCGAACAGGCGCGGGTGCGGAAGCAGGCGCTGCCGTTCGACACGGCGGGGCTGTTCCTGCTGAGCGTCTGCATGGTTTGCTGGGAGGTCATCCTGAGCAAGGGGCAGGAGTGGGACTGGCTCGGCGATCCGTTCTTCCGCATTCAGACGCTGACCGGCCTGTTCGTCCTCAGTCTGTGCGGGCTGGTGTATCGCGAGTTGCGCATCCGGAACCCGTTAATCAACCTCCGCACGCTGCTCGACCGCAATTTTCGTTCGTGCTGCATCATCATCTTCTGTGCTTTTGCGGCGCTCTACGCGAACACGGTGAGTCTGCCGTCGCTGCTGCAATCCCTGTTTGGGTACGACGCGACGACGTCGGGGCTGGTGCTTTCGCCGGCGGGTCTGTTTGCCGTGGCGATGCTGCTTGTGGTCGGCCGGATGCTGGGGCGGGGCGTCGATGCCCGTTACCTGATGGCGGCGGGGCTGGTCACGCTGGCGGCGGGTAACTACTGGATGTCGCTGCTGAATCTGCAGATCAGCCCGAAGTTCATCATCTGGCCGCGCGTCGTGGTGATCGCGGGTTTGTCGATGATCTTCGCGCCGCTGAACGTGGCGGCGTTTCTCTTCATCCCGCGGGAGATTCGCGGCGCGGCGGTCGGACTGCTAGCGCTGCTGCGAAACGAGGGGGGCAGCGTGGGGACTTCGATGGCCCAGACGATCCACGAGCGGCGCGAGCAGTTTCACACGCTCCGGCTCGGTGAACATTTGGACCGGCTGAACCCACGCGTGCACGAGGCGATCGAAACGTGGCAGGCGTACTTCCTTCGCCAAACCGGCGACCCGATCGCGTCGAGGCGGATGGCCATCCAGGCGGTGGCGGACCTGCGCGAGCAGCAGTCGTCATCGCTGGCGTACTTTGATGTCTTCTGGGTTTCGGCGGTCCTGGCGACGCTGCTGGTCGTCGTAGTCCTGCTGATGCGTCGCTCGGTGGCGGAGAAGGGCGCGCACATCGCGGCAGAGTGATGCGAACAAGCGACGCTTGCGACTAAGGACGAATGATCGACTCGCGAAAGCCTAGACCGCCGCGCAAACCTTCTTCGCGGCGTCGGTGAGGTCGGCGGCGGGGATCAATGTTTTCAGGGCCGCGTCCTTGAGCATCTGGCGGGCCTTGTCGACGTTGGTGCCTTCCAGGCGGACGACGACGGGGATGTTGAAGCCGATTTCCTTCGCCGCGGTGATGAGGGCGTCGGCCATGACGTCGCACTTGGCAATGCCGCCGAAGATATTGACCAAAATCCCTTTCACCTTCGGGTCGGCGAGGATGATGCGAAAGGCCTCAACCGCGCCGTCTTTGGTAACGCTGCCGCCCACGTCGAGGAAGTTGGCCGGCGTGCCGCCGTGGAGCTTGATGATGTCCATGGTGGCCATCGCGAGCCCGGCGCCGTTGACTAGGCAGCCGATGTTTCCGTCGAGGGCGATGTAGTTGAGGTTGGCGGCCTTGGCCCGGATTTCGTTGGGGTTCTCCTCGGCAGGGTCGAACATGCCCTCGAGGTCTTTGTGACGGAACAGGGCGTTGTCGTCGAAGGTGAACTTGGCGTCGATCGCGAGCAGCTCGCCGGACTTGGTGAGAACGAGCGGGTTGATCTCGGCGAGAGTGCAGTCCTTCTCGATGAAAATCTTTGCCAGGCCGGTGAGGATTTTTCCGGCGGTAATGGCGGCGTCGCCCGTGATTCCGAGGGCGGCGACCAAGCGCCGGACCTGGTAGGGCTGCATCGGCAGATGGGGGTGGAGCCACTCCTTCACGATGGCGTCGGGGTTCTTGGCGGCGACCTCTTCGATTTCGACGCCGCCTTCCTTGCTGACCATGACGACCGGACAACGCTTGGCGCGGTCAATGACAAGGCCGACATAGAACTCCTTGGCAATTTCGACGGCCGGGGCGACGAGGACCTTCTTCACCCTGACGCCCTCGGGGCCGGTCTGCTTGGAGACCATCGGCTCGCGGAGCATCCGCTCGGTGTGCTTGTGTACTTCGGTGGGGTTGTCGACGAGCACGACGTAGCCGGCCTTGCCGCGCCCTCCGGCGTGGACCTGGGCCTTAACGACAACCTTGCCGCCGCCGACCTCGCGGTGGGCGGCCTCAGCTTCGTCGGGCCGGGAGATGACCTTGAATGGGGGTACCGGCAGGCCGGCGGCCTGGAGGATCTGTCGGGCCTGATATTCGTGAATCTTCATCAATGCTCCCAAATCGTCGGTTTCGAGCCGGGCGATTATCGGAGGGGCGGCGGCGGGCTGCAAGGCGGGCGAGGTTTCAGAGTGCAATCTCCTCGTTACGATCCGGCGCGATGGGCGCAAAACGGTACGCGGTTGGAATCATCATTTTTGCCGGCTTGATGCTGCCGACACTGGGGTCATTGCTGCATCGGGTCGGGCACGGCGAGGGGGATTTCAGCGAGTTTCGCGAAGATGGGCGGATCGCGATGGAGACGCGGCGGCTGGGGTCGGAGCTGCCACTGCCCTATCCGCCGACGGCGCGGCCGCTGTTCATGGTCATGGCGATGCCGCCGGCGCGGGTTGCGGCAGCGGGTTGGTGGGCGCTGCAAGCATGGATGTACTGGCAGAGCGCGATGTGGATCGCGCGGCGGGCAGTGCGGGCATCGCCCGGGCGAGAGTGGCTGGCAGCCCTCGCCGTGATCGGGCTGACATTAGTCGGCGTGGTTTCGGATCTGAGCGTGGGGCAGCTCACCGCTCTGGTGCTGTTCTGCGTCACGGGTGCGTTTGAGTTGGCGGAACGGCGACGCCGGTTGCTGGGCGGAGCGCTGCTGGGTGTTTCGCTCCTGGTGAAGCCGTTGCCGGTGCTGCTGCTGCCGTATTTTGCGCTGCGACGGCAGTGGGCGGTGTTGGTCGGTGCGGCGGCTTGCTGGGTCGTTTTCGGGCCGCTGATGCTGGTGACAATTTTCGGTTGGGACAATCTGCGAGACGGATGGCGCCACTTCGGCGGCAGCACGGCCGGACCGCGGTCGCCGTGGACCTTTTTCGAAACCTGGGCGGAGCGGCCGGGCGGAGTGGAGACGTATCGGCGTTCGGGACTCTCTTCAACGCTCGTACGATTGTTGCGGCCGGTCGAGTATGTGCCGGGCAAGAGCGTGTCGATCGCGACGGTCCCGGCGGCGGGACTGATGACGATCTGGCTGGCGTTGGTCGGCGGGCTGGGGGCGTGGGCGGCGTGGCAGGCGCTTCGCGCGAAACGCGACGACGAGCGGGCCACGTGTGCGTTTGCCGGATTCCTGGGTGTCATGCTGCTGGCGAATCCGCATTTCATTTCATACTGGCTGGCGTTTCCGATGTTGCCGGCCGCGGTGTCGCTTGGCGCGATCATTCGTGCGGACTCGCCGCGCGATCGGCGGGCCGCGGCGATCGCGCTCGCGATATGGCTCGTGACGCTGATCTTGTTTGCCTTTCCGGCCTGTCGCGCGGCCGGAAGCGTCGTCGCGGGGATCGTGGCGCTCACCGTCGGCGCCCTGCTGCTGTCACGCCGCGGTAAGACGGCGTAACTTTGCGTCAGCGGTCGCGCGGGCTTATAGATTAAAGCTTGCGCCCCCTTCTGAAGTGCGCCGTCGTGCGCGACCCGAATGGAGGATTGAACCGTGCTCCTCAAAATTGCCATCTTATTGAGCTTGTTTGGACAACCTGCCACCACGCAGCCCGCGACCGGAAAGGCCGCGGAGGACGCGCCAGCTACGCAATTCGCCCCGGACGAAGGATTGGAGCAGATTCGCTGGGAGGCGGCGCGGGAACACATGGGGGAGGAAGTGGTGGTCGTGGGCCGGTGCATCGACTCGCGGACGAACTCGCGCGGCGTGGTGCTGTTCTTCGACGTGCCGCGCAACAAGTCGCTGAAATTGTTCGTGCGGCGCGAATCGCTGGAGCGCTTTCCGGCGGCGCCCGATTCCGCCTATCCGGGGCGGTGGGTCGCGGCGCGGGGGCTGATCGACGAATTCAACGGAGAGCCGGAGCTGGTCCTGACTTCGCCCGACCAGATTCGAGTGCTGGCCGACGAGCCGAAGCTGACGACGACGACGACGAAGCCGGCCGAGTGGTCGCGCGAGACGCTTCGAATCGGTTCGTTCAACGTGATGAACCTGTTCGATACCTACGACGATCCATACACGCACGATGAGACGACGCCGTTCAAGCCGCGAGCCGAGCTGGAGCACGCGGCGGCGACGATACGAAAGCTCGATGCCGACGTTCTGGCGCTGGTGGAGGTTGAGAATCGCGGCGTCGTGGAGCGGTTCAATCGCGCGCTGCTCTCCGGCATGGGCTACGAGGACGTCGTGCTGTTCGAGGGCAACGACGGGCGCGGCATCGACGTCGCACTTCTGTCGCGGTTGCCGGTCGGCGCGGTTACGTCGTACCGGCACCTGTCGTTTCCGTTGCCCGGAGGCGGCAAGACGCGATTCCGCCGCGACTTGCTGCGGGTCCGCGTCGAGCCGCCCGGCGGGCCGGCGTTTGATGTGTTTGTGGTGCATCTCAAGAGCAAGCGCGGTGAAACGCAGGGATCGGCGCCGATCCGCCAGGCCGAGGCAACCGAGCTGCGCCGAATCTGCGACGAAATCCTGAAGCAGGATGCCGGCGCGCGATTCGTGGTCTGCGGCGACTTCAACGATACGTGGGACAGTGCGGCGCTGAAGACAATTCGCGGCAGCGGAGCGACGGCGCTGACGTGTCCGTTCGAACAGCTGCCGCCCGACAAACGGGTGACGTACAACCGTGAGCCGCATCGCTCGATGATCGACTACATCCTGTGCTCGCCGGCGATGGCGAAGGCGTACGTCGACAAGTCGTATGGCCTGATTGATGGCAGCGAGGCGGCAAATGGATCGGATCACAACCCGATCGAAGCTGAATTCCGGGTGAAATGAACAACCCCGCGAGAAAAAAAATTTCGAGCGTTGTTCGAGACTCGACGTATCAGTGCAGCCGAAGCTAAGTTTATCGGGCGCGGCCTCTGAATTCGCAGGCGGGGCAGCCGTGAGGCATACCGTTCGTAATGTTATGTAAAAAATGACATTAACTCGTTCATCTCAATTGTCGATGGAGGGGAGAAGTTACGCCGTTTCGAGGCGCCGAAACAGGTTATCAGACGCGAAGAAACCCATGCGCAGGGCTGAAATTCCTGTTGACGCGATTGAATCAGTCGCTAAACTCCGGCCCTGCGTTTAGGCGATATGCTTGGAAGGCCTCGTCCTTCAGGCGCGGCAAGGCCGGGGCGCTCGCGACAATTCGGAAGTTCCCCCCGAATCGACGCGGTGCTTCAAACGGCAAGACATCACTGGACTCGTTTGGATTGCGGGAACGTGTTAGAAGAAAGGGATTCGCATGGGTTGGTGGAGAATTGCAACTTTTGCGGTACAGAGCCTGCTGCAGCTTGGCGCGACCTACACGCCGATCATTGGGCCGTTCGCCAATTGGTTCTTTACGCCGCTCGACATTCTGATGTCGGGGCTGTTGACTTGGTGGTAAGCCGCTAGCGCCACGGGGCGCTGGTCAGGCAAAGGGTCCGCTCTTTTTGTTGATGAGCGGCTGATTTTGTGGACTGTTTGGTCTTGAGGCGCGGCGCAGTCTCGCGTCGCCGAAAGGAGATTGAATCATGAAGTGGTGGCAAATCGCTCAGTGGGCATTGACGTTCTGGATCGACCTGAATCCGTTCTGGAACCCGATCGAAGACTTCATCAGCTACTACATCAC
>CAZONT010000008.1:0-41748 GCA_964581285.1 uncultured Planctomycetaceae bacterium
CGGGCCGGTCACCAGCACCAGCCCGTGCGGCTGGCTGATCTGCGATCGAAACTCCTTCAACATCTCCACCGAGAACCCCAGCCGCTCCAGGTTGACGAGAACCCGGGCGTTGTCGATCACGCGGATTACGACCTTCTCACCAAACTGGTTCGGCAGCGTCGACACCCGAAGGTCGATCGGCCTCCCCTCCATCATCACGTGAATGCCGCCGTCCTGCGGCAGCCGCCGCTCCGCGATGTCCATCGACGCCATGATCTTGATGCGCGACGCGATCGCCGGCTGCATCTTGATCGGCGGATTCATCTTCTCGTGCAGCACGCCGTCCACGCGGTAGCGCGCGCGCAGGTGCCCCTCGTCCGGCTCGATGTGAATATCGCTTGCCCCCTCCTTCACCGCCGAGTAGATGAGGTAGTTGACCAGCTTGATGATCGGCGAGTCGCCGGCCATGCCCTCGAGCGACGCGATGTCGTCGACCTTGGTCTCGATCAGTTCGAACGACTGCGTCCCGACGTTGTCGATGATGTCGTCGATGACGAACACGTTGGCCGACGGCACATGCTGGTTCAGCATCGCCAGAATGTCGGCCGCCGACGTTGCAACAACCTGCACCGTCGCCCCGGTCACCCGCTCGATTTCTTCGATGAGGAAGACGTTGGTCGGTTCGCTCACCGCGACCGTCAGCACTCCCTCGACGTGAAAGAGCGGCAGCACCGGATACCGCTCGCAGAATTCGCGCGGCAACAGTTCGACCGCCCGGGCGTCAGCCAGCCGCGGCGTCAGTTTCGCATATGGAATGCCGTACGCCTGCGCCAGCGCCTCGACGATCTGGTCTTCCTTCGCGTAGCCCAGCTCGATGAGCACTTCGCCGAGGAGCTGGCCGTGCCCGCGAACGCGCTGTTCCTCGATGGCGTGATCGAGCTGCTCCTGGGTAATCCGCCCGGCCGCGAGCAGAATCTGGCCGAGCTGCTTGCGCGTCGCACTGTTCACCATCGCCTGCGGCATGATCGAATCCCGTCCGCCTTACGTGAAGCTCCGCACGGCCGAATCGAGGTCCTCGTGAATCTCGAACTTTCGGTCCAGTCGTGTGATCTCGAAGATCTTCCTCGCAATCTCGTCCAACGAGCACAGCTTCAGCGTGCCTTTGCGCTGCTCGCAGGCCCGGCGTGTCGTACACAGCAACTCCAGCCCAGCCGAGTCAAACGCCGACGTCGCGTTGCAATCTGCAATCAACTGGCAGCGCGCCTGCCCCAGCGCCTGCTCGCGCTGCTCGATGAAGTCGTCGAGCGTCTCGCTCGTCAGCTCCCCCTTGACCGTCAGCACCGTGACGTTCCCGTAGTGGGTCGATGTCACCATTGCGTCACCTGCGCCGCGAACATTTCGCGCGTAAAGATCGGCCGCGATGCGAAGCTTCCGTGTCGCGATCCCGGCGACGCCGGCGCACCACCCGCAGCCTCATGCGACGGAAGCGTGCTGCCGGCAAACTCATGCGCCTCGGCCAGCAGCGCCGGCACGTTCATTCCCAGCAACACCTCGGCGAGAAGTGGATCAAACTGTGTTCCAGCACACCGCCGCACCTCGGCGATCGCTACTTGCGCCGGCAGGAACGATCGATACGTCCGCGTCGTCGTCATCGCATCGAGGCTGTCAGCCAGGCAGAGGATCCGCGCCAACCGGGGAATCTTCGAACCCGCCAGCCCATGCGGATATCCGTGCCCATCCACGCGCTCATGGTGGTGCAGCACGCCGGGTAGCAGGTCCTGCACATGCGGAACCTTCGAAAGAATTCGAGCTCCGATCTCCGGGTGCTGCTTCAGCACCGTGTACTCGTCCGCCGTCAGCTTGCCCGGCTTGATCAGAATTGCGTCCGGAACGCCGATCTTCCCGATGTCATGCAGAAGCCCAGCCAGATACACGCGCTGGGCCTCGAACGCCCCGAGCCCCACCGCCTCCGCCAGCCGCCGGCTCAGGAAAGCCACGCGTTCGGAGTGTCCGCAAGTGTACGGATCCTTCGCATCGATACTGTTGATGAGCGAATCGAGCAATCCCAGCAGCAGCTCGGACAAGTCGTCGTACAGCCGCTGCTTGTGCAGAAATGCCGCCACGCGATCGGCGACGCTCCGCAGCAATTGCACTTCGACCGAAGTGAAGTCGCCTTCGTCCACGCAGTTGATGGCCAGCAACACACCGAGGCGCCGGTGCCGATGTTGCATCGGAAGTGCTGCCACGTGACGAAGCCAGCCCGACGCCCACGCAAGTTCTGCAATCTGCGCTGCGTCGTTGTGGATCACAAGCTTCGTATCTTCGCGCGATTCGTGCAAAATCTGATTGGCCAGCCGGCGCACCTCATCGGGCGGCGCGCCCTCGCAGCCAACCGTCACGAGTTTCGCCCCGCACGGAGCCGTACCCGACTGCAGAATGGATGAACCGTCCGCGTCACCCCGGTTGCCGCTCGGATCCAACACAAGAAACGCAACGCCCCGCGCCCGGCAGACCGGCAGGCATTCCCGAGCCACGCGTTCCAGGAGCGGCTCCGTCTCAGCCGACAAGCTCAACTCACCGCTGAGGCGGTACTGCAGGTTGATCTCTTCGTACGCGTTGTCGAGACTCCGCACGAGATCGTCGATCTCGGCCTGGCGTCCGGCCGCCGCGACCTCCTGTCTCAGCGCCGCCCCCAGAATCTCGCCGAGTGCCTCCAGATCCGTCGCCGTCCGCTTCGCGACGCGCCCACCAAGTTCGCGGATGACCGAGAAGTCCAGTCGATGCCGGTCACAGAATCGCCGCCACGTATCTTCGTCACTCACCTGCTCCAACAGGCAGCACGCAACGCACACGCCCGCCGCGTGACGCCGCTGGCGAAGCGGAATGACAACTCCGACGACACCCGGGCAATCGGCCGAAACCGCAACGACCGACGAATTCGGCTCCCCCCCGTCATGCTCTCGCCGAGCGATCGCTCCAAGCCACGCCCGCAGCGAGCCATCTGCGTTCCAGAGAGTTGTCCAGAATCGTGGTGCACCGTCATCTACCTGGATGACCGTCCCGTCGCGGTCCCAGAGCGAAAGCCAGGCCCCCATCCGCCGCCATCCGGCGCATAGCTCCTCAAAGGCCTCGGCCGCCGGTAACCCAGGCGGTCTCGAACCGGACGCCGCTCGCTCGGTGATCGCTTTCATGTTTGTCACAGAACTAGACCGTGCCGGCCCCCGCCATGCTGCCCGTCGTTACCGCGGCGCCGCCAAGAATCTGCTGAACTGTCGCGAGGATTTCGCGCGGACTAAACGGCTTGCACATCATCACCCGGATGTTGGTGTCCGCCAGTTCCGAGCGGTCCAGCGACAGCCCCCGCGCCGTCAGTAACACCAGCGGCAATGACTGCGTCTCCGGACGAAGTTTCAGCCGTCGCGCCAGTTCCAGCCCGGAGATGCCCGGCATCTGGTAGTCGGTCACGACCAGCATCGGCCGGTCGCGCATCGCGCTCTCCAGCGCCTCCTCGCCGTCAGCCGCCGTTACCACGTCGTATTCGGCGTTGCGGAGTTTTGCCGCGACCACCTGCACGATATGCGGCTCGTCATCGCAAACCAGAATCGTCGCTCGATTCGTTCTCGCCATTTTCTGTCTCCCGATGAGGACTATCCGTGCAGCGGCAGCGACATCGAGAAAGTGCTTCCTTCCCCGACCGTGCTCGTCACTGCGATTCGTCCCCCGTGAACCGTTTCAACAATATGCTTGACCAGGTTCAGACCCAGTCCGGTCCCCTTCGCCATCTTGCTGTTCGCTTCGACCCGGAAAAACTTCTCGAACAGCTTCGGTAGATCCGGGCTCGGAATCCCCACGCCCGTATCGCGAACGGCGACGACGACCGTCCGATCCTGCTCTTGAACGGCCATGCTCACTTCGACCCGGCCGCCGTCCGGCGTGTACTTCACGGCATTGCTGAGCAGATTGAGCACCGCCTGCGCCAGCAGGTCCTTGTCCGCCAGCACCTGGTAAAACACCGGCGTCAGGTTCGCCTGCAACTCGATCTTCTTTGCCTCCGCCTGCGGCATGACGACGTCGATCGTCTCCTTGACAACGACCGCCATCGATACCGGCTCCTTCGTCACGCGCACCGTGCCCGACTCGATCCGGCTGATGTTGAGCATGTTGTCGATGAGGCGCGAGAGCCGGTCGCTCGACGTATGGATGATCTCGTAGTACTCGCGAAGCGTTTTTTCGTCCGTTGCCTCGCCATCGACCAGCATTTCGACGTATGCCTTGATCGACGACAGCGGCGTCCGCAGCTCATGCGCAACCTTGGATACAAAGTCGCTCTTGGTCTTGGCGACCTGCCGCTCGCGCGTCACATCGCGCATGACCACGACTACGCCGCGCACCCCCGGCGTCTTACCCTCCTCCGACTGCCCGACGATCGTCGACAGGGTCACCGCGAAGTCGCGCTCGCCCGCCGACCGCTCAATATTCCGGCGTGACACCGCATGTTCGGCCTCGCGGCATTGCCGAATGTATTTCACAATGTCCGCGTCGATCGCCAATTCACCGATCGGCCGGCGGGTCGCGTCCGCCCGCGTCAGCCCCAGCACGCTCTCCGCAGCCGGATTCAGCAGCATCACCCGATCAAATTCGTCGGTCACGAGCACTGCGTCGCTGATATTGTCGATGATCGCCTCGATCTGCCGCTTGTGGATGTCCGCAACACGCCGTTCGAGATTCAGCCGCTGCTGGGCCTGCGAAAGTTCGGTCATCCGCTCCTGCAAGCCGCGGACGTGGTCGCGAACGATGTCGAGCACCGGCAACACTTCGCGGCTCAGACCGCTCGCCGTTGAATCGACGGCCCGAAAGCTTCGCGACAGCGCCGAGACCAGTTCGGTCCACTCCGTTGCCCGGACTCGCTCCGCCTGCAACAGCACCAGGACGCCGGTCCCGACCAGCATGAGTACGAACACCGAATGCACCCGCGCCAGATCCGGTCGGGACGACAGTGGCCAGATGAGCGTCCACATCGCCGTGATGGCTGCCGCCGCCAGGGGTGCCAGTGCCCATCGCGCGTTCAGCCGCCAGCCCACCGCTGCCTTGGCCCGGGCCTCCGCGGTTCGCTCCGGTGACCCGGCTTCGCGGCGAACGGTCTCGATGACTGCGCACGCCGAATCGACGACGGCGACATCGTCCCCGTCATCACTCGCCGACCACGGTCGCACGTCGAGTTGCGTCATCGCGCCCCCTCCTCGTGCGATGCGTCGGGATCCTGCCGCGATACCTCGCGCGGCATCGGCGCCGCCGCCGGTGGGTCCGAGGTAAGCTGCCGCCGCAGTTGCACCGCCGGTCCGCAATCCGGGTCGATCCGCAACGCATGATCCAGCGTCCGCGCCGCCGCCGTCTTCTCTCCGGCCTCTGCCTGTACACATGCGAGCATGCACAGCGCCATGACGTCGCGTGGATTGTTGTTCAGCGCCTCCGAGACGTTTCGCAGGGCGCCCTTCGAATCGCCGCTCTTCATCGCCGCGTACGCACCAAGCAGCCAGCCATGCGGGTTGCCGTCGAGCGCCGCCAGGCGCTCCGCCGCTTCGCGTGCCAGCTGCGCATCGCCCAGCGCGAACGCCACGCGCGTCATCAGCGCCCAGCCCTCGATGTCTTTCGGTTCGTCAACGAGGAGGCCCGCAAGGATCACCCGCGCCTGTTTCGGCATTCCGTTCCGCAGCAGCGCCCGCGCCAGCGCCCGCCGAACGAGCTTGGATGGCGCCGCGGAGTCCTTCTCCGATCCCGGCTTCGATTCACTCGGCTCGCCGCGTCGCTTCGCGTCGGCCGAACGGCTGCCCGGGCGACCTCCCCGGCTGGCCGCCGGCGCCCGGTCGCCCGCGATCCCCGACACGCCGACGAGCGGCAGTAACACCCGGATCGCTTCCTCGTCCTTGCCCGCACCCTCGAGCGCGAGCCCGAGTTGCGCGCGAACGCGCGGATCGTCGTTCGACAGCCGCTCCGCGTCCCGATAGGCCGCCACCGCGGCGTCCTTGAGGCCCAGCATCTGATTCGTGTCCGCCACGAACAGCCGCAGTTCCACCGACTCCGGGAAGTCTGCCAAGCGCTCCTCGACCGACTTGATTGCCTCGACCGGCCGGTTGAGCTTCACCAGTGCCTCCGCCCGTGCCACAACGTAGTCCGGCTCCTGCGGAGCGCTGAGGGCTGCGCTTTCGTAGGCCTTCGCCGCGTCTGCGTAGTTCTCGTATCGCTCGTCGATCAGCCCGGCGACGTAATACGCCTCGGCGCTGGGTTGCGGCATCGCGAGCACCGAGCTGATCGCCTGCCGCGCTGATGCAAGGTGCGCGTCCGCCAGTTCGATCTTGGCAAGCATCAGCAAGACCGCTGCGTCGTCACCCGACGCCCCAGCGACCTCTTGCAGCGCTGCCCGCGCCTCCTTCGGATTCCCACCGTCGAGCAGTTCCTGTGCGAGTTGGAGTTTGACCGTCGCCCGCACCCCGCGCCACGATTTCTCTGCGTCGGCGCGCCGGTCGGGCGCCGTGTGCATCTTGAACAGCCGTCCCGGATCGGCGCATCCGGCCGGCAGCGACGCGATCAACGCCCCAAGAAATGCCGCCCGCAGTCGATCGGAAGTCATGGCTTCTCGCCTCCTGACACGGGTGCTGCGGTGCCATCCTTGCCCGAGTCACTGTCACCGCCCTGCTCGTCGCATCCGGCGGGGCCCTCAAATCCCTCCGGCAGCTTGAACGGCGGCGCCGGGCGGCCGAAGTCCGGCTTCTCCTTCCCGCCTTCGTCATTAATCAGGTTGTAAAGTAGGTGGCGCACGGCCGACGCCTCCTCGTCCCAGCTCCGGCGACCTTCGAGTTCGTCGCTCAGTTCCATCGCCTCAAGCTGGTGCGGGTCCAGCCGCGCCGCCATCTTCGCGTCGCGCAGCGCCTTTTGCGTGTCGCCCCGCGACAGGTGCTCCAGAGCCCAGTGGTAATAGGCCTGGCTCACGCGCTCGCGACCCATCCACACCGCTTCGCGTCGCTGCCCGATGCGGTACCGCTCGGTGTCGTCGCGAAGCTCCTCGCCGGCCTGCTCTTCCGGCTCCCCCTTCACAATCCGCACGGTCAACAGAATGATGATTTCCTCGCGCGTCAGCGAATCGTCCGTGCTTCGAAACAGCGCGCCGGCCCCGGGAATGTTCCCGAGGAACGGTACCTGGCTCCGCGTCGAATTGCTCACCTCGCGAAAAAGCCCCCCGATCAGGATCGTGTGCCCGTCGCGAACCATGATGTTGGTCGTGACTTCGGTCGTCCGCTTGAATGGAAGGTTGGCCGCCGTCAGTCCGCCCGTCGAGTCTTCCGGGTGAATCTCCATTCGAATCGTTCCGTCGCCGCAAATGTACGGCCGGAACAGCAGCCGCGTGCCCGTCTCGAGGAACTCCACGTTCTGAATTGCCGTGGTCTCGGTAATGGTGGTCGTGAGGTACCCATCGCGGCTGCCGACGATGACCTCGCCCTTCTGCTTGTTCAGTGCCAGGATCTTCGGGTTCGCCAGCACGGTCACGTCCGTGAGCTGCTCGAGCGCGCGAATGAACACGCCAATCGTGTCCTTGATAATGCCGAACGTAAATCCGCCCGGCGGCACGTTCTGATTGAAATTGGTCCGAGCCGTGAACGTCGTGTCGTTCAGCATGTTGGTTGGCGTCAGGCCCGTCGCGATCGACTGCGCCGCCGGGCTCACGCTGTTAAGCTGTGCAAAATCGATCCCGCCGACCGTGGTAAAGTCGATGCCCAGCGCATTTGACTCATTCAGCGTGGCCCGAAGAATGGTCGCTTCCACCAGCACCTGCTGCGGCCTCAGGTCAAACTCCCGCAGCACCTTCGCGATGTGCTCGATGTTCCACGGATAATCAACCACCACGAGGGCCTCGGCGTTGGCGTGCGCGTCGCCGCCGATGTTCGTCCCCTGCGTGCTGCCGCCGTTCGGCGTCGAACTCGCAAGACCCTCGCTCGACGAGGGCGTCCGCGCGACCTTTCCGATCGAGCTCAGCAGCGGGGTAATCAGCCCCTCCGCATCCTTCGCATTGACGTAGCGCAGCGTGAACACGCGCACGATCGGCTGTCGTTCGGTCTTCCCGATCTCGTCCAGCTCCGCCTGCGTGTGGACGTAGATCACATCGCCATCGCGCCGGAATCCGAAGCCGTTCGCCGCAAGGATTACTTCGAGCGCCCGATCGAGCGTAACGCCGTACAAGCTCGCGGAGACGGTCCCGCGAACATTCTTCGATGCGACAATATTCTTCCGCGTCTGCTGCGCGATCATTCGCAGGACGTCGGTCACTTCCATGTTCGAGACGTTGATGTCGACTGTTCCCATCGCCGTGACATGAATGTCCGCCGGCCGCGGGGGTTCCGGCGGAGCGTCGGAGGGCGGCGGTGCAACATCTCGCGGTCCCGACGCGCCGGCCGCAGGCACGGTGATGTCCTGCCCCGACTGCATCAGCGATGAGACCATTTTCTCGAGCATGGCCGGATCGATTTGCGTGCCGCCGACTGAGAGCGGCTGCTGTTGCGTCTGATCGGCCGTTGCCGACAGAACGCCGACAACTACGATGCACGCGCTGACACCGGCGACGCGCATGCGCCGACGGTGTCCGCTGCTGCGGGCTTTCGCGGTGAGAGGCATGTCAGTCACTTCGCACTCCTGACGCGCGGCGAAGATCAAACCCCGTGCGTCGCGGCCCGACGACAGCCGGCTCACGCGGGTTTCCACTACCTGTTTCGGTTATGCGGGCGGGGCAGTTTTGTTCTAGGGCATGGAGAGAATCACGCGGACGCCATCTTTTCGGACCACGACCTGCCCGGCCCGAATCTCAACGACGTCGAGGTCCCCGAGTCGATCGCCGACGTGTACCAGCTTCCCGGACACCATCGCCGAGGGCTCCTGACCGATAACCGTGCTCTGCACGACCAGGCCGGCCGCTTCGCGCCGCACGTTCTCAGCCCGCCGTCGCTGACGCGCCGATTCGGCGCGTGCCGCTTCCCGAATCCGTCCCACCAGGCTTCGAGGCCGCGACGCATCGCCGTCGCTCGGCTGCGTCGCCAGGGCGTGCGGAAACGTCTCCCAGTCCGCCGCAAAAAGGTCTCGCGCGAACTCGCGCGAGACGGTCGACACGTCGACCGGCGTCAACGGAACCCGTTGCTTCTCCTGCGACATGTCGGCCACCGGCGCCGCGCCGGAAGTCTGTACCGCGCTCGGCGCCTCCCGATTCATCGCGACCAGTTCCGGCACGATCTCCATCTGCGACGCGGCGGCGATCGACGTATCCGATTTGAAGATCAATCGCACCCAGACAACTACCATAATCACCGATAGCACCGCCAGCGCAATCGTCTTCCGCTGATCGGCGGCCAGATGCGCCCGCAGAGTCGCCCACCATTGTCCCTTCAATTGGCTCATGGCGCAGCCGGTCCCGATTGTTTCACATCCGACGCCGCGATCGCCACGCTGCCTGCATCGCGACGCGGCAGGTAGAACGTACTGATCGCCATCGTACAGCTCACGCGCTGCCCGGCCGGCGCTCGCGACCGCCCGGCGCCGCTCTCGCTCAGCCGCAACGTAACGCGTTCAATGCGATTCAGCCGCGTCCAACTTTCGAGCGACGTGAGAAACTTGGCCACCGTGTCCAGCGTTCCTTCGACCTGGAGCGTGACCGGCTGCACCATCACGTCTCCGCCGCGCGGAATTCCGCGCGTCCACTCGCTCTTGCCCAGCGCTTCGGGTCTTTCCGGCTGAATCGAGACGCGGTGAAGTCCGCTTGATTCCACCATCTCCGACAGCGAGCGATAGGTCTCGGCGAAGTCATGATTACACGGAACGAGCTTTTCAAACTCGCGCATCCGCCCTGCCAGTTGCTCTACTTCCGAATAGACCGCCGCGAGCTGCTTCACTTCCTCCTGCTCGCTCGCCAGGGCCGCCTGCAGCGACTCAACCGAATGCCTCTGCGCGCGGAGTTTCCGCTGACCGGGAATCAGCAATCCAAATACGAACGCCGCCACCAGTCCGCTCGCGATCCCGCCCGAAATTAGAATGCCGCGAGAGAGCTTCATTTGACCCCGCCCGTCTGCGGCAGCACCACGCAATTGATTTCGAACCCCGGCCCCTGTCGATTGGCAAACCGCCGTACCGGCAGCACCCGCGTTGCCACGTCCGTGACAAGCCGAGACCCCGCGATGCCGGCCGCGCAATCACTGATGGGTGTCGGATCCGGCGCCAACCCGGCTAGTCTCAATCGCGGAAGCCGATCGCCGTCCGCAGGTCGGGTCGTTACCGGAGCCATTCCGGCCGGCCGCCCGGTCGCATCCTCGCTCGCCGGCTCCGGCGTGCGTTCCCAGACAATCTCTGTTAGCGCGACGCGCGTCGGCACGACGCGCGATAGATCGGCCAGCACGACCGCCAGCGACGCCGCGTCCTCGAGTGAGGCGCACAAGCGATCACGCACGCGCAATTCCTCGCGCTCGTGAAGCAACTGTTCCAGCAACGCACGGTGAATTCGCGTCTGGTTCCGCTGCCGCTGGACATCGGCCAGATCAGTGCCGACTCGCGACAGCATGGCCTGATGCGCGCAGACCCACGCCGCCATGGCAAGCACCAGCGCCCCGATCAAGATACCGTATCGGTGAACGCCGCGCCGCTCCGCCCTGCGTTCATGAAAATCCGGTGGCAGGAAATCAAATTCGATCACGCCGGAACCTCCCCCGCCGTCGCGAGAGCCGGGACCGGAGCCGGAGTCGGAACCGACGTTCGCCTCGTCGGTACGAGTCCTCGAAACGCGAGCCCGGTCGCAACCGCCCAGGCCGGTCGATAGCAGCGAGCCGAGCGCTCCGCGAGCCCCGCCGTCCCGCGCAGACCGCGCAGCGGGTCCCCGACCGTGCAGGGTATGTCGAGCCCGTTCGTGATCACTGGAATCAGCATGGGCTCGTGCGCCTCGCCCCCGACGAACGTCAGGCATTCCGGCCGCTGTCCGCGAAACGTGACCGAGAAGTAACGCATCGAAAGCTGCACTTCGCGCGCGAGCTGCTCGACAACCGGCCGGACCGCGTCCGCCGCCGAATCCAGCAGCTCCGGCGGTACGTCCGCCGGAGCCGGCTGCTTCTGGGCCGCCGCCCCGATAATCTTCACCCGTAGCCGCAGCGCATCCGCCTCGCTCAGTTCCAGCCGCGATGCAAGCGCCTTTGTAAACGCCGCACCGCCGATGTCGAACAGCTTCACGAAGCACACTTCCGCGCCGCGCGTCACACACAGGCTCGTGCCGCGCCAGCCGACATCGACGAAAACATTGACCGCCGACGCGTCCTCCGCCCGGCGAAGGAATCGCACGAAGCACCTCGCCATCGCGCTCGGCGTGATGTCCAGTGCAACCGGCTCCAGCCCTGTCTCAGTCAGTAGCGCAATCCGCTCATCGATCACGTTTCGCGGCGACGCAAGTACGATGACTTCCTCGCGAACTTCACTGCCGTGCCGCACCTGCCCCGCCACCAGGTGACGAAACTCCGCCTGCTCCGGCTTCATTGCGAAACGCTCGTGCGCCTCGAATTCCGCCGCCGCGCGCAACTCTTCCGCCGGCATTGTCGGCAACCGCACATTTTTCAGCTCGAATTCGCCGGGCCCGAGCGCCGTCACGACCCGCCGCCCGCGAAACCCGCGGCCGTCGATCGCCTCGCGCAGCGCTCCCTTCAACCACTTCATCCGCTCCGCGGTGTCAGCATCTTCGGGCGGACAAAGCTCCGCCCAGGCCGACAACTGTGCCTGGCCGTCGCGATGCGATAGCTGCATCAGCTTTACGCGATGGCCCCCGAGGTCCACCGCAATCGGCCCGAATTGTCCGCGTCCCCGGCCCATCATCGACTTCGCCTCAGAACTGCTCGGCCATGCCTGCGCCGCCGCCCGACTGAACGCTCACGGTCGTACGCGCGACCGTCGCAATGCCCGTTGCCGCTGAGACCGTCACCGTGTACGTCTCGCCGCCGGCCGTAAATGCGATCGTCGCGTCCGAACTCTGGTCCAGCGCGCCGAATGCGTCGAAGCTCAGCACCGCATCGCCCCCGAAGCTGTAGCCTCCCATGGTCGCGTCCGAGTACCGGCTGCCCGCCGCGCTGCCAAACTGAACGAGGTACGTCTTCTTCGTCACCGAATTCGTCAACGGCGTATCGGGCGTCGACGGCCGCGCGAGCCAGTACGAATGGTTCGTCGGATTGATCTTGATCACACACCCGAGGTCCGGGCGGGCAATTGCCTCCGTTCGGGCATAGACCAGGTCCGCCGCAAACGTCCTCGCCGCAAGTTCCGCCTGCGCGGACTTCAGGTTGACGTTCTTCAGCGCAAGCCCCGCCATCAGACCGAATACCGTGACGACGATCAGGAGTTCCGCGTAGGTGAACCCCCAATCGCGCACGCGCAACCGCTGCACCGATGCCGTCACGTTCACTGCAGCGCCTCCGCTTCGTACACCGAGCGTCCGCGCTTCCGGTCGTAGTTATCGCACCGAGCCGCGCGGACTCGCCCCCCCCTCCTTGTCGGACGTTGCCACGTACACCTTGATTGTTCGACTTTGCAAAGTATCCAGAATCTGTTCCAACAGTTCGTTTGTCCTTCGCTGTTCATCAATGAGTTGCTTTCGTTGAAGCCCCGTGTCCGGTATCTGCGCGACGGCCGACGGCAGTATGCTCACCGTCCCACTCCAGATCGGAATCGCAATCAGCGCCAGCAACGCCGCCACGATTGCAAGATCAAGCCGAATTCCCGTTCGAGTGCTCAAGAATCTCCGCCTCATGTCATGGCTCCTTTGCAATTAGCTCTCAATCCAACGCAACACGCTGTACGGCTGCGTGTCTTTCTGTCCGCCCGGGTTGAAGAACGTCGAACGCGACGAAAATGAATCAATCTCCAGCCAGGCTCCCGATGGAGCGTCATCGATCGAACCGTTCGTGATCAACGGACCGTTGATCTGGATCGTCGCTGACTTGTTTCCCTTGCGGACCACCCCTTCCACGAGCACCGCGCCGGTCACTGTCATACTCATACCGGTCGAATTGATCACCAGGTCGCGGCTGACGACAATCGCCGGATACCCCGAAACGGCCGTAATCTGCACCCCGGTGCCGTCGAGCTGCAGATCGCCGTCGACCACAAGCGTGCCCGTGAAGTTCACACTGTTTCTCAGGCGCAGTACCTTCACGCCGCTCGACGTCGCGGTCGCGACCAGCACCCCGCCCGGATTCGTTCCCGTGACAACCACGCCGTTGTTCGGCCACGAGACCGAAAGCAAATCCGTGCTCCCATACGTCGACGCGGTATATGTCGTCCCGTTGATCTGATAGCTCGACCAGTCATTCGGAACGATCGCTGGGATGCGCCGCCACGCCTGATTCGACGAAACAGACGTCGGCGGACCGTAGGTGCTGCCCGACGGCCAGCTCGCGGTGCCCGTCGCCGTTACGGCGCCCGTGCATCTCCCAACCGATGAAATGCTCCCGTTCGCGTGCACATTGCCGTTCATCTCGAGTCGTCCCGGAAAGCTCTGGCTCGCCCCGGCCAGGCACACGCACGGCACGTACCACTGATTGGGTGGCGGCAACAACACGCTCGCCGTGACGGTCCGCTTTCCACGGACAACTCCCTTCGCGTCGACAGCCGTTCCGACACTGGTAATCGAAAACTGCCGAAGATCGGTCGTCGACCCGGTGACGCTGATGGTGCAATAGTCCGATGTGCCATCGATCGAAACGCCCGCCCCGCCGGTCCCCGTCCAGTAGGAACCCGCCGTCACGCTCGCCGGCGGATACATCAGGTATCGTGCCGCCATGCTCACGCCCGAAGCCGCCAGACTCGAGGCCCGCGCCATCGACCCGTGATTCGCGGCCTCGACCGTCGCCACGCACGTTCGCGATGCAAATGCCAGCGACAAGATGACCGCTACCGCCACAAATCCGAGCACCATGATCAGCGCGAACCCGGGGCGCCGCCGTGCACCCGCTCGCGCCAAATCGCCGTTTTCCGCCGAATCTCCGTGCGTTGCCACGCTGCACCCGTCGCGATCACATCGCGTTCTCGATCACCAGGTCCAAGCCGCCGACGCCCGCTGCCGGCCGCCGCTCAGCCCATCCGTCGTCTGCATCCCCGCCCCGCTGACGTAGTACGCCGGCCCGGCAAGCTGCACGGTCTTATGAAACGACTGCGCTGCCGCCCCGCTTCCGACGGTGATATTCAATGCCACGAGCACCGGACGTCCGCTCTTGTTGATTCCACGAACGCTGAAACTCTGCACGTCTTCAGCCAGCACATCGCTCTTCTTGTACGAAGCAAGCGCGGGCGTCGCACTCAAGTAGGACCCCAGGTTCACCGTAACGAGGCCCGGAACGCCGAGACTCGCATTGAGTGACGTGATGGTCGCCGCCGAGGCGCCGGTGAAGTCAACATACGTGCGCGTAATCCGCTTCGTCGTAGCGTCGTAGGCAATCGTCTCGACCTCCGATACCTGCGCGAGGTCGTCTCCGGGCCCGCCCCCCGACCCGGCTGTCGGATAATCATCCACGTTCCAGGTGGTGACCTGCGACGTGCTGTCGATCTGAACCGTCCGGCTGTCGTGAATCGCCGCGCCGATCCGGCGCAGTGCCGCATGCCCGCGCATGGCGGATGTCCGCTCCGATTCCGTCAACAGCGACTCGCGCGACACGGACCACATCAGGGACATGGCCGCCGCGGCGACAAAAGCAGTCAGTGCCGCCGAGATCACCAGTTCGGCCAGCGTGAAACCGCGTCGCGCCGCACTCGATCGGTTTTTTCCGGCGCGCCACGTCATCGTCAGTACTCACGAACCACGAGCCGGGAAAGTCTGTAAATCGCCCCAAGACTCCCGTCGTTTACGGTAACGGTGACCAGCGCCGCGTTGTTCTGATCCCAGCTGGGCTGCCCGCTCAGCATCAAGTACTGAACCGTCACGCTCCGCCAGAGACCCGCGCCGTTGGTGGCGGTGATCGGAGTCAACGTGGTCGTCAGCTCGCGCAGGATCTGATCCGACTCGCTGTAACCGTGATAGTCGTCGATGTTGTCAAACTTCGTCCGGTCCGTCTCACCCGCCTCCGGACCCAGCGTGCGGCTGGTCAAGCTCTGCGGATCTTCAAATGGACGGGTAACGACCTCCTCCATCAGCGATTCCGCCAGTAGAACGGCCTGCTCCAATCGCGCCGATTGCTGGACCTCCTGGACGCCCGCTGCGAACGGAAGCGTCGCCGACGCCGCGGCTATCGCCAGGATCGATGCCGCCAGCATCGTCTCTAGGAGTGTGATGCCCCTGCAAGTCCGCCGTACCATGAATCCGTCACTCCGATGAACCATGACACCGAAAAACAAGACGGTCCGCCGCGGTCGGAGTTGTGGACTTCAACCCCGCTCGCGACGGACCGAAGATGACACGGCCAACTCAGTGAGCAGGCGTCCGCTAGTATGTGTTCGTCGCGACGCCGCCGACGGTCTTTCCGTCGTTCGCCTTGAACGTTCCGTTATTCTGGTCGTAGTACCAGCCCTTCGCCGTATCGCTCGTGCTCGAACTCAAGTCCGCGCTGTTGTTCAACGGATTCACGGGCACTGCCTGCAGGTACGGTCCAAACGCCCCGTTCGCCGAAACCGCGCCGGCGGCGTCCGTCCGCTTCGTCATCTGATCGACAAACGTCGTCAGCGTCGGATACGTCCCGCTATGCTGGAGCCGGAACAACTCGATCTGTCCCCGGATCGTCTGCAAGTTCGTCCGCAACGAGCTCACCTGCGTATCGCTCGACGCGTCGCTGAACTGCGGCACAACGATCGCCGCCAGAATTCCAAGGATGATCACAACGATCAACAGCTCGACCAGTGTAAATCCCCTGCGCTTCATTGCATGGTTCTCCGTTTGCGATGCCCCCTGATGGCCGTGTGGCCCTGACGACTTGCCGGCCACCCATGAGCCGGCCTGACCGCAGCTTGCGGTCGTCCGAAGGCCTCATCGGATCGCGGGATCGGCCACTTAAATCTACGATTACAAAACTTGGGGGAACTCCCGACTCCCTCGCCAAACCTGTGAAGGCGCGGATTCTAGGACCTGACCGGGCCTCTGCCGACAACTCGACTCCCGAGGCGCATTATCCGGCCACGATTCGTTCCGACCGACGAGCGACACGCAGCCGCGCGCGATGTCGATAAGACTTAGGATGTCGTCGCCGTCCCAATCCCGACTTCGCCTTTGGTCTGCAGAGACCGGTGTCTTCGTCGTCGTTTGGCTCGCCCTGCTCGCCGCAGGTCGCGATCGCATGATCCGCGACCCTGGCACCTTTTGGCACACCGTTGTCGGCCGCCAGATCGTCAACCAGCGCGATGTCGTTCGCACCGACACATTCAGCTTTCGCTTCGCCGGCAAGCCCTGGCTCTCCCATCAATGGCTCGGTGAACTCTCGATGGCCCTCGTCGACCGCCTCACCGGCCTCGACGGACTCCTTCTCGCCGCCGTCACGCTGCTCGCCGCGACCTACTCATGCGCCGCACGAAGAATGCTGTCGCGTGGTGTCTCGTGGCCGGTCGTCGCGATCTTTACCGCCCTTGCCGTCGCTGCCAGTAGTCATCATTTTCTCCCACGACCGCACCTCATCGGCATCCCCGCCCTCGGGCTGCTCCTGGCCCTGCTCAGCAACTACGAACACGCCCGAATCCGCCCGGCCGGACTCGTCGCCTTGCCGATCCTCTTTCTCGTCTGGTCTAACGTCCATGGCACCGCACTCGGCGGCATCGCAACCCTCTGGATCGTGTTGCTGGGCTGGACTGCACTGACGATCCCCCCGTTTCAATCGCTCTCGCTACACCGTCCCCCGCCACTCGCGGCGGCATACGCGGCCGCCGTCATCGCGACACTCGCGATTCTGGCCAATCCGTTTGGCGTCCGACTACCGCGCGTTTGGATCAACCTGCTCGCCGCCCCGTCCCTGCCCAAACTCATCGTCGAGCACGCCCCGCTCTCCCTCGCATCCGCCGACGGCTGGTCCGTTGTCGCATTCGGATTCGTCTACCTCATAATGCTCTGGCGCGCCCGCCGTTCAATTCCAGGCGTAACCGCCTTTGTTCCACTCATCTGGCTCGTCCTCTCGATCCAGCGAATCCGGCACGGCCCGCTGTTTGCCATCACCGCGCTCGTCGCACTCGCCGACCTGCTGCCGAGCGCGCTCCCCGCCTCCACGGAGTCGCCTCCTCCCCGCCGTCCACCGTGGTATTCGGCCACGGCGCTTCCCGCGGTCCTGGTCATCGCCGCAGCTGTCCTTCAGATCTTGGGCTTGAGAGTCCCCCTCGTCGGCGCCGGCTGGGCTCGACTCTCTCCCACCTACTGGCCGGTCGACGCTCTGCCGCGCGTCAAGCAACGCGTTGCTGAAAGCCCCGCTGCGAGTCGCATTCTCAACGACATGACGTTCGGGGGCTTCCTGATTTATTCCTGCCCCGACGCGAGAATATTTATCGACGACCGCTGTGAACTCTACGGCGAGCAGAACTTGCAGGATTACGTCGACGCCGCCGCACGCCATCCGTCAAAAATCGACGAATGGTCAAACCAGTTCGACGCCGCTACCGCCCTCGTCTACAGCCGTTCGCCGTTCGATGAGTACCTGCAACAGTCCCCCGCCTGGCGTTGCCTCTACCGTGACGCTTGCTGCGCCCTGTACGCTCGCACGCCCTGAGCCGACCGGACTAATCATCGAGCAGCGTGAAATCACCGCTCGCGTGGTTCTCCTTCAGCGCCCATTCAACCGCCCGCTCGACCGTCGTTCGCCGAAACGGCACGACGATGGCCCCGCAGTCCGTCATCGCCGGCGGTATCCGGACATGCTCCGCGAGCTTCACGCCGACCAAACCCTTCCGGGGCGTGTTGCTCCTCGCCTCTCGCAATTCCCAATCGACCCACGAATCTCTCGCCGTTCCCTGCGAAATGATGCACACAATCACATCGGCCGTCCGAATCTGCTTTCGCAACGTCACCTTGAGGGCCGTCGCTTCGGACGAGTCCACGCCCACGGCGGCCCGCACCGCATATTCCGCCCCGCCGTTCGTATGCGGCCAGTCTTTCAGCCGCCCGGCGTAGATGTCATCGTCGGGTTCGTGACAGACGTAGATCTGAACCGCCGCCGCGCTCACCACTCAATCCTCGCCAGTATCGCTTCGATCGAAGTAAAGCGTCCCCAGTCGCGCCTGCCCCCCATCCGTCGAGATAGCACCGCCATCCGCGTCTTCAGGTCCTCCGCGCGAACATACTCGCGCAGCTTCATGCCTTCATACAGCACGCACAAACTCCTAAATACAATCGTTTCGTCCGACTTC
This sequence comes from uncultured Planctomycetaceae bacterium, assembly GCA_964581285.1. Classification (GTDB taxonomy): domain Bacteria; phylum Planctomycetota; class Phycisphaerae; order UBA1845; family UTPLA1; genus SpSt-539. Next base: position 18,349 of record CAZONT010000008.1, read on the forward strand.
ACCGCGTACGCATCCACCGGAAACCCATACGCCCGGCATAGCAACGGCCGCCCGTCGTACACGCTGCACAAATCGCCGTCGAGTAACGGGCACGACGGCCTCGACGCATTAAGTCGCGTTACTCGACTCGAAAAAAGCGCCTCGTCCCGCCGCCCCGGCACATCGACATCACCGCCGACCATCGAAAACGCCCGCACCTGCTCAGCAATCAACCGCTCCGCGGCGAGCACGAACGTCCGCCGGCGCACCTCCGGCAACTCGACCATCGACACGCCAAGCTCGACCGCCTCCGCCAGCGTCAATGCAAATACCGCACCGCTCTTGCAGCAATGACTGCATCCCGCCCGGCACAAATGCGGATTCCGTTCATCAGACTTGAATTCCTCACCCCGTCGCGCAAACTCGTCGTACGCGGCGCGAAGCTCGCGAAGCACAGCCTCCGCATCGCAAAGGTCGATGTTCAAACCGGCAATCGAAATCCGTCGCGGCGAATGCATGCCCCGATTCTACCGCCGCACTCAGTTGCGCTCGTACGGCACCGCCAACGCCGCCGGCGGCCGCGACCGCCCTGCGAACCCGGCCAGCGCCGCAAGCGTCAACACGTATGGCAGTGCCAGCAGGGCCGGATAGAGCACATGCACGTGCGATCCCAGCGACGGCTGCAGCGCCCGCTGCAGCGCATCAAGGCACCCAAAGAAAAGTGCCCCCAGCGCGACGCCCGCCGGCGACCATCGACCAAAGATCACGAGCGCTAGCGCGAGAAACCCCCGCCCGCCCGTCATCTCTTCTTGAAATGTGTTCGTAATCCCAAGCGAAAGGTACGCCCCGCCCATCCCCGCCATCGCGCTGCCGACCGCCGCCGCCGTCGCCCGAACGACGCCAACTCGCACACCCGCGGCATCCGCCGCCTCCGGATTCTCCCCAACCGCCCGGATCGTTAACCCCGTCCGCGTGTATCCAAGCACCAATTGCGTCACGACGACCAGCGACACCGTCCCGCAGAGAATCGCCGCGATCTCGACGTTCGAAAGCCCCGTCGCGAAAAACTCCACCCCCTGCTCCGCGCAGCGCCGCTGGATCTTCCGCACGGCCGCCCCCGTCAACCCAGCCGCCAGCAGATTGATCCCGATCCCCGTCACGATCTGGTCTCGCTTCGCCGCCACCGACCACACCGAAAACAGAAAACCCACTAACGCCCCCGCCGCACCAGCCGCCGCGAATCCCGCCATCGCCGACCCGCTCGCCCACGCCACCGCCGCGCCCACGCACGCCCCCGTCAACATGGTCCCTTCGATACCAAGATTCAGCAGCCCCGCTCGCTCCGAGATCACCTCGCCGTTCGCCGCCAGCATCAGCGGCGCAGCCGACTGAAGTCCGCCCGCTCCAATCGCCCAAATCCACTCTCCGACACCCGGCGCGCTCATGTCGCTCCCCTCCCGCCCAGTCGCACCCGCGTCAGCATCACCGTCGCCAGGATCACCACGCCCTGCGCGACCATCGTCAGCACCGTTGGAAAATCGCGCAGCCCCGGGTCCGGCGACTTCTGCAAACCCCGCACCCCCGTCTCGAGCGCTGCGAAGAACAGCGCCGCCGGAATGACGCCCCACGGCTCCAACCGCGCGAGCAGCGCCACGGCAATCGCCGTGTACCCGTAATTACTGCTGTACCCGGCCGTCAGGTAGTGCGTATTCCCGCTCAGCTCGATCGCCCCCGCCAATCCCGCAAGCGCACCGCTAGCCGCAAACGTCCACGCCGAATATCGCCCCGCCGGAATCCAGGCAAACCGCGCCGCGATCGGATTCGCCCCCACCACCCGCGTGCGAAACCCCCACGTCGTCCGGGCTAGAAAAAGCCACATCGCCGGCGCGAGCAACACCGCGATCACGATTCCCGCGTGCAGCTGCAACGTCTGGCTCAACATCGGCAGCGAAGCCGCATTCGAAATGAGCGCCGTCGAATCCCGGTCACTGCTGTTTGGATCGACAAGCGGTCCGCGCACGAGAATTGACAGAAGTTGCACCGCGACGAAATTCAGCAGGATCGTGCTCAACACCTCCTGCACGCCGCGCCGCTGCCGCAGCCATCCCGCGATTCCCGCCCACGCCGCCCCCGCACCGACGGCGAACAGCATCACCGCCGGCAACGCCAGGACCGAAGGCCATCGCCCCACAAACAGCGCCGCCCACGCGGCCGCCGCACTGCCAAGCAGATACTGCCCTTCCGCCCCGATGTTCCAGACCCCGCACCGAAACGCCAGCGTCAGCCCCAACCCGATCACCATCAACGGACACGCCACCAGCAGCAAGTCCGCGATCGGCCCCGCGCCTCCAAGGGTCGCCGCACCGAACGCACGCCCCACAACCACCGGGTCGTATCCAAACGCCCCGACCACCACGACCATGACGACGAGCCCCATTCCCGCCGCACCGAGCGATGCCGCCAGCCCGCGCCAAGCTCGCCCCGCCGAATCGCTCATGCCGCCGGCAGCCCGGCCATCAATCGCCCGATCGCCGCCACATCGCCGGCCGGCGCCGCAGTCAGCTTTCCGTCAAAAATAACCAGCACCCGATCCGCCAACGCCAGTATCTCGTCTAGATCGACGCTGACCAGCAACACGCCCGCACCGCGCTCCCGTTCCGCCAGCAGCCGCCGATGCACAAACTCCGTCGCCGCCACATCCAGGCCCCGAGTCGGATTGACCGCCACGATCACCTCCGGCCGAGTCGCCAATTCCCGCCCCACAACCAGCTTCTGCTGGTTCCCGCCCGACAGTGTCGCAACCCCCGCGTTCACTCCCGCCGTGCGAATGTCGTATTCCCGAATCAGCGCCTGCGCAAACTCGCGTATCGCCCGCCCCTGCATGATGCCGCCACGCGAAATCGGCGGCTGACCGTGCAGTTTCAGAATCGCGTTCTCCCCGACCGTCATCGACATCACCAGCGCCTCGCGCTGCCGATCGTCCGCAATGTGCCCCGCGCGATGCGCGGACAGCACACGCTCAACCAACTCCGCCTGCCCATTCCCATCCACCCCGGCGATCCCAACAATCTCACCACGGTCTACATCGAACTCGCTCTCTCTCCCTCCGAGGGAAAGGGCTCGGGCGGGGGTCAAACGTTGCTGCATGTCGGCGGGCTTCGATGCGCGCGACACGCCCACGGTCCGTCGCCCCACCATCCGCTCCGCCAACGAATCCGCCGTCAGCTTCCCCATCGCCTCCGTGCAAATCAGCTTCCCGCCGCGCAGGACACTCACCGAATCGCAAAGCCCAACCACCTCGTTCAACTTGTGCGAAATGAAAATCACACGCCGCCCGTCATCGCGCAGTCGCCGCAGCGCCGTGAATAGCTGCTCCACCTCCTGTGGCGTCAAAACCGCCGTCGGCTCATCAAGTATCAACGTATGGACGTCATGCTGCAGCGCCTTCAGAATCTCCACCCGCTGCCGCTGACCTACTGACAGATCCTCAATCATCTTCTCCGGCGCGACCTCCAACCCGACGCGCCGCGCCACCGCTTCCACCCGCCCCCGCAGCGCCGCCGGCGACAACCACCATCCACTCTTGCCGGCACCGAGCGCCATGTTCTCCGCAACCGTCATCCGCTCCACCAGCGTGAAATGCTGATGAACCATCCCGATCCCCGCCCGCAGCGCATCCGCCGGTCGCCGCAAGTTCAATCGCCGCCCATCAAGCTCAATCTCCCCCTGATCCGCCTGCAGCATTCCGTACAGCACGCGCATCAGCGTCGACTTGCCCGCCCCGTTCTCACCCAGCACCGCATGAATCGAACGATCGGCAAACGAGATCGACACATCTTCCAGCGCCGCCACCCCGCCAAACCGCTTCGTGATGTGCGTCAGCTCGAGCATCTCCGGCGCGTTGTACGAACCACCCGGCAAAAGATCAACGCACGCCCCAACCGCCTCGCCGCGCTGCCGTTGAACGCCGGCCAACCCCGCCCTAAAGTGTGCCCGGTATCACCGTTCCCCGGAGGGCTGCCATCTTGTCCGATCCCACCCGCTCCAACCGGCCATCAGCGCTCGCCGCCGGCGACCCCGACGTCTGGGCCATTCTCCAGCGTGAACGCGAGCGCCAACATCACACCCTCGAACTAATCGCCTCCGAGAACCACGTCAGCCCCGCCGTCCTCGAAGCCGCCGGCTCCATGTTCACAAACAAGTATGCCGAGGGCTATCCCGGCCGGCGCTACTATGGCGGCTGCCAGCACTGCGACGAAGTCGAATCCCTCGCCATCGAACGCGCCAAGAAGCTCTTCGGCTGCGACCACGCCAACGTTCAGCCCCACAGCGGCAGCCAGGCCAACCAGGCCGTCTTCCTTGCCGCCCTCAACCCCGGAGACAACATCCTCTCCCTAAACCTCAACCATGGCGGCCACCTCACCCACGGCATGAAGGTCAACATGAGCGGCAAGTGGTTCAACGTCGCTCAGTACGGCGTCAGTCAGAAAGACGAACGCATCGACATGTCCGAAGTCCGCCGCGCCGCGCAGGAGTTCAAACCCAAACTCATCATCACCGGCGCTTCGGCCTACTCGCGCATCTGGGACTGGGCCGGCTTCGCCTCCATCGCCGACGAAGTCGGCGCCCTGCTCATGGCCGACATCGCCCACATCGCCGGCCTCATCGCCGCCGGCCTCCACCCGTCTCCGGTCCAACATGCCGCCTTCGTCACGACGACAACGCACAAGACGCTTCGCGGCCCGCGCGCCGGGCTCACCATGTGCAAGGCCGACTGGGCCAAGAAAATCGACTCCGCCGTCTTCCCCGGCCTTCAGGGCGGCCCGCTCATGCACATCATTGCGGCCAAGGCCGTCGCCTTCGGCGAGGCCCTCCAGCCCAGCTTCAAGCAGTACCAGCAGCAAATCCTCACCAACGCCAGGGCCCTCGCCGAGGCACTAATGAAGAACGGTTACCGCCTCGTCTCCGGCGGGACCGACAACCACCTCATGCTCCTCGACCTCACCAGCGGCAACGCCAGCGTCACCGGCGCGATGGCCGAGAAGTGGCTCGAATCCGCCGGCATCATCGTTAACAAGAACATGATCCCCTTCGACCAGCGCAAACCGATGGAAACGAGCGGCCTCCGCATCGGCACGCCCGCCCTCACGACCCGCGGCATGAAGGCCGAGCAGATGCCCATCATCGCCGGTTGGATTCACCGCGTCGTATCATCCGGCGGCGAAGAGCGAATTGCCGCCGACGTCCGCGCCGCCGTCCGCGAACTCTGCGACCAGTTCCAGATGCCCGGCCTATGAAGCGTAACCGCGCCGCGTCAACCCGCTGCCGCCTTTCCGTCGCCCTCATTGCGTTGACGGGCTGCACCGGAAGCGCCGACTTGCAATTCGTTTCCACAAATCTGACGTCGATCAACCCCCCGCCTCCGATCATCTACCGCTACGAACCGCGGCAGTGCTTCTGGTGGCTCGACGACGACGGCTCGATGAACATCGCCATGCAGTTCGACAACGTGAGTCTCTTCTCCGAAATGGGAAAGCTGCGTCTGCAGGTCTCGCTCGCCTTCGACAGCCCGCCCGCAGGCAGCGGACGCGACTACCCCATCGGGCCGCGAACGGTGCGAGGCCGATTCGAGACCGCCATGACTCAGGCCCGCCTCATCTCCTCTTCCGGCGTGATCGCAATCACAAAACCTCCCGACGGTCACATCCGCGGAAGCTTCCGCATGTTGCTGCAGCAATTCCCCGGCGTTTCGCTCTTCACCCTCGCGGCCCAGAAGCCCGGTAACTATCTTCTGTTTGGAACTTTCGACGCAATACAGGACGCCCAGCGTGGTCGCGCCATTCGCGACGCGACCGAGGCCGACGGCTGGACTCGGCCGCCGCCGAAAATCAATTCGCCTGTCTCCACCCCCGCCCGATAAGTACACCCCGCATTTTCGCGGCCATCGCGGGATTTTCCCTACGCCATTGAATCGTAACCTTGTCAATGAAGGACGGCCCCATCGCGGCGACATGCGCTCGCCGGCGATCGGCGGGAGCCGAGAGGCAGCAGACCCATGCGTATGCCAACACCGCGCAGCGTCAAGAAGACGCTTGCGCTGCTCTTCACCACCAATACCGTCTTGCTGGTCATCGCGGCCGCCGCGATCTTCTCTTATTCGCGACGCCGCGATTCACAGTCCATGACCCACGAAATCGGCGGACGCATCGCCGTCGAACTCAGCCGTCACCTCGGCGATCCCGACGGCGGCCGCGCCTGGCTCGACGACCTGTCGAACGGCGCCGGCGCACTGGGTCACGTCCATTCATTTTGCGTTTGGGACGATAATCGCGCCGTGGTGCTTTGCTCGCCCGACGCTCTGCGTCCGCCGCTCGAGCGACCTTCTCTTCCTGCCGGCACGATCCGCGCTCGAAACATCGCGCCGCCCCCGGGCGCCGAAGCCGATGCCGCCTGGCGACGAATCGACTTTCGCGCGCAGACACAGCGCGGCCCGCTTGTTGCATCTTTTGTTCTCGCCCTGCCCACCGCGGGCGAGGCCTCGTGGATTGATGTCTGGCGCGTCCTGGCCCCCCTCTGCGCCATGGCCGCCGGCCTGCTTCTCTTCTGCGGCTGGTGCGTTCGACAGGACGTCCTCCGTCCGCTCGAAGTTCTCAACGCCGCCGCCTCCACGCCCGGCCGGATCACGCTCCCCGAAAGCGTCGTCGAGCGGCCCGACATCCTCGGCCAGATCGCACGCAGCATCACCGACCTTCACCGCGACGCAGATGCGTGGAAACGCCGCGCTCAGGACGTCGAGCGCCAGGTCGATACCAGGGTCGCCGCCCGCACGCGCGAGATCACCCGCGAGTTGCACGACGTCAAGGATGCGCTGTGGAAAGACCCGCTGACCGGCCTGAACAGCCGTCGTCTCTATGAAGAGCGCTACGCCGAAATCTTTCAGGCCCAACGCGATGCCGGGCAGGACCTCAGCATTATTCTGATCGACGTCGATCAGTTCAAGCATTTCAACGATCTATTCGGCCACCCCGCCGGCGACGAACTGCTTCGCTTCGTCGGCGTCCTGCTCCGTCAATTTGTCCGCGAGGAAGACCTCACCATTCGCATGGGCGGCGACGAATTCCTCGTCATGCTCGCAGGCGTCCAGGCCAAGCACGCCGATGCCCTCGCCGGCCGTCTCGGGCGTCTTTTTGACCAGTACACTTCCGTGCTCGACGGTGTCGATCCCAAGCCCGGGCTCAGTGCCGGCGTCGCCAGCATCGCCATCGACACTCCGGCCGGGCCTGCCGAGCTGATCGAAATCGCCGATCGCCGCATGTATGACGCCAAAAAGAACAAGCCCACCCGGTCTGCCCGACGCCGAACGGTCCCCCTCACCACCGCCGCACCCGCCGCACCCGCCGCACCCGCCGCGCCGTCGACCACCTCAATCTCCTGACTATAATCGTCCGATATTCTTGAGATCTCTCGCGCGGTCTTCTCCCGGAGATGTTGGGGTGCCCTGCTCGATTCGCTGGCCCATCCTGTTCCTCCTGTTCGCGGCCCCCGGCTGCGGCGGTGCCTTTCGGCTCGGTACGGCCACCGTGCAGAGTGGCACGCGCTCCAAGGGAATCGTTTACTACGTCGGCGGCGCCGGTCCGCTCGGAAACGTCGGATTCCTGAGCGTTCCGCTCGGACTCGAAGACGGCGGCTTCGAGGGCTACACCGAGCTGGTTACCTGGCAGGGCATTACCACTGCCATGGACCAGATCGACCTCAGCGGCAATCGCGCCAAGGGCATCGAACTCGGCGAGCAGATCCGCCGCGCTTCATACCGCTACTACCACACGCCGATCTCCATCATTGCCCTCTCGGCCGGAACGGGAATCGCAACCTTCGCCCTCGAATCGCTTCCCGAAGATGTGCGAATCAAGAACGTCGTCTTCCTCGGCTGCAGCATGTCCAGCCGCTACGACCTGACGCGCGCCATGAAGCGCGTCGACGGCCACCTCTACAACATTTACTCCAGCAGCGACAACATCCTCGCCCACGTCGTTCCCCTCACCGGCACCGTCGATCGGAGCGATTCCGCCAATGGCATCGCCGGCCTCTACGGCTTCGCGCTCCCCTGGAGTCGCGGCGAGGACATGCTCGCCCAGTACCGCAAGGTGAATAACATCCCCTACCAGTCCTATTTCGTCGAAGCCGGCTACGACGGCGGCCACATGAGTTCCGTCGAGCGCGATTTCATCGCCCGCTATGTGACCCCGCTGATCCTCGGCAAGCGCGGCGACCTCTCAGCCCTCGCCACCTGCGTCGCCGACGAGGCCCCCAGGCCGAAACGCTCGGCCCGCGTCCGTCGCGACGACGACTAGTCCGCCGCAACTCGCCCCGTCAATCCGAAGTCGCTAGACTCATGCCTGATGTCGCGGATGAAGGCCTCCGATCGTCGCCGCCAGCTTCTCGAAGCAGCCGTCGCCTACTTCGCACTGCACGGCTTCCGCGGCGCGACCACCGCCGGCCTCGCCCGCACCGCCGGCGTCACCGAGCCGATCCTCTACCGCCACTTTCCAAGCAAGCAGGCCCTCTTCGTCGCGCTGCTTGAGCAGGCCGGCCGCGAAACCCTGGCCGAATGGCGCAAGGCGATCGCCCCGCTTGCTTCACCGATGGATCAACTTCGCGTGCTGCTGCGACTGAACCCCGCGACCCATCCCCACTTCGGACGCTTCTACCGCATTATCTTTCACGCCCAGTCCGAGATCAGCGACCCCCTCGTTCTCAACGCGCTGCGCCGCCACTACCAGCGCTACGCCCGATTCCTCACGATGATCCTGAAAGGCGCTCAGCGCCGCGGACAGGTTCGCAAGGATGTCATGCCCGCCGGACTCGCCTGGCAGCTCATCCACGCCGCCATCGGCTTCGCCTTCATCAAGCCCTTGCAGATTCCCGGCCACGCCACACCCGCTGCCGTCGAGCAGGCCATCGCCCTGCTGCTCGAGCAGTTGTCCGTGAGTCCGCGATCAGCAAGAGAAAATGGCAGAGTCCGTTACGACCGCGACGCCGTGCTCAGGCGCCGCTGAACCCTAGCCCCCGGTCCCGGTCGGTCCCGATTCATCTTTCTTCGAATTGTCCGGCTTCGTCGGGCGTTGCGTGTTCGACCCCGACCCGGCGCTCCCCACGTCGTCCTCGACGTCGCGCAACCCCTTCTTGAACTCGACGATCCCCTTCCCCAGCGACCGCCCCACCTCCGGCAGCCGCCGCCCGAAGAGCAGCAACGCCACCAGCCCGATGACGATCATCTCCGGCATGCCGATGTTGCTGAAGAACGCCAATATCCCAAGCGAAGGGGCCATCGAGTATTACTCCAACGTCGCTCGGCCGCAGCCGCGACAGCGGAAGTATAGGCGACCGCCGATTCACCCGACAGCGGGCGGCAAAGCCGCGTCAGACCTCGCTCTCGACCATCCGATCCTTCAGCCGGAACCGCAGCCGATCAACGATCGCCGAGTGCATTTGGCTCACCCGACTCTCCGACAGGTCCAGCGTCTCGCCGATCTCCTTCATCGTCATCTGCTCGTAGTAATACAGGATAAGGATCAACCGCTCGGTCCGGGTGAGACCCTCCGAAATGAACTCCCGCAGGTCCGTCTTCTGCGCCTCCACGAACGGATCGACCGGCCGCCGGTCCTCCAGCACGTCAAACTCATGCCCCTCCCGTCGCGACTCGTCATCACCCTGCTTGCGCGACAGCGGCGTCATCGACACCGCCGTACCGTCCCGCGCCATCCGTCGAAACTCGATCAGCGAAACACCGATCCGCTCTGCCAGCTCGGTGTCGTTCGGCACATGACCCAGCTCACTCTTGAGATGCTTGGTCGCCTGCTCGATCTTTTGCGATCGGTTCCGCACCAGCCGCGGCACCCAGTCCATCGACCGCAGCTCATCGAGAATCGCCCCGCGGATCCGCGGCGAGCAGTATGTCTCGAACTTGATTCCGCGCGACCGGTCAAACGACTCGATCGCGCCCAGCAACCCGAACGTCCCGGCCGACATCAGGTCGTCGATATCGACCTCGACCGGCAGCTTCGTCCGAATCCGCTCGGCGTTGAAACGCACGATCTGCAGATAGCGCTCGGCGAGTTCGTTTCGAAGTTCCGGCGTCGGGTTCGCCCGGTAGCGCCGCCACACGCCCGTCATGTCCTTCGTCGTCGCGTCAGTCGTCCCTGCCATGAACAGTCTCCCTTCACTCATTGCAGGAGCGGGCTTGCACGGTGGCTCGCTCCGAGTCTGTTCACGCATCGACGGCGGCGCGCGGCCGATTCAGTTGAAAACCCCTCCCGCTTTCGCAAAAAAGTGTGTTCTCGCCCAGCACTGACGCGCCGATCCGAAGATGCGAATCTCAATGTTGAGATCGCCGCTTCGCGCAACGGGCGAAGCCCCCGGCGTCCGGATCACCGCGTTTTCGGACCTCGGTTATCGAACGATAAATCTGTTGGAAAGATCAGAATCCGGAAGGGTACGGCCGGCACTCCGAGATGATCACTTCGGAAATCGTCACCTGTTGCCCGCCGATTCGATCGAGTTCGGCCCGTATTCTGCGCCGCAGTTCGCCGAACCCCGCCTCGGTCAGGTTCGCTGGTGCCGCCTCGCGAATAACCCGCGCTACCGCGTCTTCGACTGCCGCGTGCTTCGATTCGAGAGCTCGCGAGGACTCCGTCGCACACCGGCTAGGTGAGCGGACCACCACACGCGCGCTGTACAGGACGGGTTGTCCCGACTTGACGTTGAGCGCACGAACCTTCGCGATCGGAATCTCGACTTCGACGCCGCCCCCTTCTGCGGACGCTTGAACCGGCTCAACTGCCGCCGCCCGTTCCGCCCGCCCGCCGAGCGATCGGACGACGATGAACAGCGCCACCCCTTCGATGACCATGACCGCCGCGACAATCGCAACGGTCCGCGCGCTGCGCCGCCGTGTCGTCGCCTCGACGGTCGCGCTTGCCCCCGCTCCCGGACTCGATCGCGTTTCGCTCATCCGATTACGGACTCGCTATCCCGCTCGCCGCGTCGCCGTTTCATCAACCGATACCGCCGCCGCCGCCGCACGCGCTGCCGCCGCTGCCGCCTGCTCGCGATACTGTTTCAGTTTCATGCCCAGGGTGCGGACCCCGATGCCCAGCGCCCGTGCCGTCTTCTCGCGGTGTCCATTGAACGTCACCAGCGTCCGCTCGATCAGCTCGCGCTCCATATCTTCCATCATGTGACCCGGCCGCAGCCGGCGCAGGTCGGGCGCGTCCGCCACGATCGTGTCCGGCCCGAGCCACGACTCGATCATCGACGCCTCGATCATGCCGCCCTGGCACAGCGCCACCGCCCGCTCGCAAACGTTGAACAGCTCGCGAACGTTCCCCGGCCAGTGATAGTTCTGCATCACCATCATCGCTCGCGGCGATGCCTGCGGCGCACGCCTTCCCTCGCGCCGCGCGATGCGGTCGAGGAAGTGCCGCACCAGGTCGCCGACGTCCTCACGCCGCTGCCGCAGCGACGGCAGCCGAACCGGCAGTACGCTGATTCGGAAGTACAGGTCTTCGCGGAATCGCTTCCGCGCGACCCAGTCCTGCAGGTCGCGGTTCGTCGTCGCGATCACCCGCACGTCGCACCGCCGCGTCGCGCTGCTGCCCACCCGCTCGAACTCCCATTCCTGCAACACGCGGAGCAGCTTCGCCTGCAGCGCCAGCGGCAATTCGCTGATCTCGTCCAGCAGAAGCGTGCTTCCGTCCGCCAGCTCGAATCGGCCCTTCCGGACCCGGTCCGCGCCCGCGAACGCGCCGCGCTCGTGACCGAACAGCTCGCTCTCCAGCAGCGTCGGCGACAGTGCTGCGCAGTTCACGCACATCATCGGCCGCCCCGCCCGCGGCGACGCCGCGTGGATCGCCCGTGCCACCAGTTCCTTGCCCGTGCCGCTCTCGCCCGAAATCAGCGCCGTCGCCTGGCTCGCCGCCACCTTTGCGATTTGATCGCGCATGTCGCGCATCGCGCCGCTCGAGCCGATCAGCTCCACGCTTTCGTTCCAGTCGGAAAGCGTCGTCCGCAGTGCCTCGTTCTCGCCGCGCAACCGGTGCATCTGCGCCGCCCGCTCGACCAGCATGCAGATCTCTTCCGTCTCGAACGGCTTCTGGATGTAGTCGAACGCCCCGAGCTTCATGGCCTCGACTGCAGTCGTGACCGTCGCGAAGGCCGTCATCAGGATCAGCGGTGCCTCCACGCCCGACTCGCGCAGCGCGCGCAGCAGCTCCAGGCCGTCCATGCCCGGCATCTTCAAGTCGCTCACGATCACCTCGAACGACTCGCGATGAACGCCCGCGAGCAGCTCCGACGGATCGCCAAATCCCGTCACTTCGTGGCTTTGCTGCCTCAGCGATTCAATCAATGACTCGCGCATGACGTCCTTGTCATCCAGCACGCAGACCTTCGCCATGTCGTCTTACTCCCTTATGACGCCAATCGACTGGGTATTCGCTTTCGCCCGGAACTCACCGCGCCGTCCCCGCCGCCGCGAGTCGGCTCCGCCGAAATCGCACGCGACGCCGATCGGTCCGGCATCTCGATCACAAACACGGCCCCGCTCTTTTCCCGATTGCTCACCGAGACGCGCCCGCCGTGTCCGGCCACGATCTGGTGAACGATCGCCAGCCCCAATCCCGTGCCGCTCGAACGCGTCGTGAAGAACGGATCGAAGATCTTCTCGATCCGGTCGTCCGGGATTCCCGGCCCCGTGTCGCTGATCTCGATCCGTGTCCCCTCCGCCGTCCTCGACGCCGATATCACGATCTGCCCGTACTCACCCATCGCCTGCACGGCGTTCACGAGAATGTTCAGGATCACCCGTTGCATACGCGACACGTCGCACCACACCGGAGCTTCATCCGCTCCGAGCGTCTGGTGCACGACCACGTCGCGCCCCGCAAGCCACGGATTCAAGTTTTCGAGCACCGGCTGAAGCACCGCCCCGAACGCCGTCTCCTGGCATTCCAGCACCCCCTCCTGCGCGAACTCCAGGATCTCGCCCACCAGTCGATCCAGCGACCGAACGGCTCCGCTGATCTTCCGCACCACGTCGATCTCGCGCGGCCGGTCCGCCAGGTCGCGCTCCAGCATTGACGCGTACAGCGCGATCCCGCCCAGCGGATTCCGAACCTCATGCGACAGTCCCGCGGCGAGCTGCCCCAGCGCCGCCAGTCGCTCGCGCCGCGCCAATTCTCGATTCTTGTCCGCCAACTCGTCGTTCAGCCGCTCGACCTCGCCCGCGAGTTGCTCGTACGCCTCGCGCATCCGCGACGTCACGTCGCTGTACGCCGCAAAGATCTCCGTCAGCGCGATCGGCTTTGAGGAGTCGACGGTCTGCGTCATAGCTTCACATCCATCCTCGCCGTCTGGCCGATTCGCTCGACGGGCCGCCCGCGCGTCACGCGTTCGACGCCGCTCATGCGAATCCGCGCCGACAAGGAAACCACCGGCGACAGGATCCGCTCATTCTCGACCAGCAGATCATCCACCCGCCGTCGCTGCTCGACGTTGAGTCTCGCCAGCGTTCCAGCCCAATCGCGCCGGAGAGGCGCAAGGGAGTCGTTGCACGCCTCAATCTCGCGGACCAGCCGCTGCCGCTCCGCGAGCATGCCGAGTGAGATTCGTGGATCGCTCGCGGACCGCTGCGACTGCTGGCGCTCGGTCAGTGCCTGGAGTCGCCGCAGGACGTCGCGCTGCCGCTCGAGCAAGCTCGGCAGTTCCGGACCGCTCGTACCGGACGACTCGACCGCCTCGTCGCGGACCGTCGTTTCGCGTCGGCCTCGCCCAGCCGTCAGCCGACCCGCAACGACGTCTGTTGGCACAAGATTGGAGATTGAAATGGTCGCGCTCATCCTGAGCCCTTTGCGTCCCGGGGTGCCTGCTCGCACCCGCTGGGCCGCCGCCGCGCCGTCCTGGCGAGGCACCGCTCCGCCCGCTGGCGGGTCGGCGTTCCGGTTCGATGAACCCTTACCGGACCGCTCGACACATGGCTATCGGCCTCTTCACGAGTACCCGGATCAGAAAATTCTCAGGCGAAAATGAGGTGTGAAAACGCCGGAATTGCCAGTGTTGTCGCGACTTAGCCGAACCTGCCCGGCGAGAATTGCGCGGCAGACCTGTAAACGCACTCGGCTGCCAAAAACCGCCTAATTAGCACTGCTACCCACGAGTTGACGCGAGATCAGCGGGTCCAGTTCAACCAGTTTCATCTCCAACCCGCCATCCGCCCGGGTCGAAACCTGCCACAACTGCCCCGCTCGCACGCGCTGGTAAACCGCCTCACCCTGGGCCACTCGAACCCCCGCCGCCGCCGCCAACTTCGGATTACCCGCGTACTCCCAGAACCGCTGCCACAGCTTTCGCTCGAACCGACCCGCCTCCGAGTCCAGCCGGTAGTAAGTCGGAATCCCCCCCTCCTCGTCCAGCGCGAAGCCGCTGCTCGGCGCCTGGTTTTCCCCGTACAGCCGCCGAAACAGGTGCAAGCTGTGCCCCTGCAGCGCCGCCCCCTTCTCCACGTACGAATCCAGGAACCGAACCACGAGCCCATCGACGTAGCAAACATCTCCGTCGATGGTGAAGCTCTTCAATGTCCCCGGTCGCCCTTCCGGGTCCAGCGGGACAAACTCCACGGTCGTGCTCGTAACCACCCCCGCCGGGTCCGTCCGCTGCGACGCAATCATCAACTGCGCCACCCGCCGCTCCTGCTTCAACCGCCCGATCACGCGTTGCAGTTCCGCCCGCTCCGCCTCCAGTTCCGCGATCCGCTGCTCCATCGCCGAATGGCTGACCGCCCACCACGCCGTGCCCAGGAGCACCGCGCCGCCGAACATCGACACAGCCAATCGTCCAAGCAGCCGAACCATCATGAGTACCCTGTATACGCTTCTTCGACCGGACGGTAGCGGACGTTCAGTCGCACTAGTATCCTAGCCCATCCCCCGGCCGCGATCATGCCGGCGATTCCACGAAGGACCGAGAATGAGCCCAGCCCCGCACGAAGTTCGCATGCAGAAAATCGGCCACGCCTTCATTTCCGAGCACGCTGTTGTCTGCGGCGACGTCCGACTCGGCCCCGATGTCAGCATCTGGCCCCATGTTGTCGTCCGCGGAGACGTCGCCCCCATCACCATCGCCGATCGCACCAACGTCCAGGATGGCGCCATCATCCACTGCCGAACCGGCGTCCCGCTCCACATCGGTTGCGACGTCGTCATCGGACACCTCGCCGTCGTCCACTGCAAGCGCGTCGGCGACGGCTGCCTTATCGGCATCCGCTCGGTCGTCCTCGATAACGCCGAGATCGGCGACGGCGCGGTCGTCGCCGCCGGCTCAGTCGTCACGCCGGGCACGGTCATCCCGCCCAACACGATAGCTATGGGTACGCCGGCCAGGCCGGTCCGCGACGTGACGCAGACCGAGCGCGACTATCACCAGATGGCGCTCGGGAATTATCTTCGATTGGCGAAGGAACACATCGCCGGACGGTGGCCACCCTATACCGGCTGACCCGCCTGCCGCGTCACGCGGTCTCGCGCTGCCGCTGGGGTGTGTAGATCGGCTCGGCCTCTCCGCGCACGACCGCGTCCGTAATGAGGTACGTGCCCGCCGTCTTCTCCGGCAATTCGTACATGAGTTCGAGCATCTGCTCTTCGAGCACGCTTCGCAGCGCTCGCGCCCCCGTGTCGCGTTTGATGGCCTCGCGCGCGATCTCGCGCAACGCCTCGTCGCTGAACTGCAGCCGGCTGCCCGCGAACTCAAAATACTTCTGATACTGCTTGCACAGCGCGTTGCTCGGCTCCGTCAGGACGCGCACGAGCCCTTCCTCGTCAAGCGGCGAAAGCGTGCACGTCAGCGGCAGCCGGCCGACGAACTCGGGAATCATCCCGTACTCAATCAGGTCGTCCGGCGTCACCTGCCGCAGCAGGTCGCCCAGCTCCGTCGGCGAATCCTTCGCATGCGCCGTTTCGCTCATGAACCCGATGCTCTTGCGCCCGACGCGGCGCTTGATGATGTCTTCGATGCCGCTGAACGTCCCACCGCAGATGAACAGGATGTGCGTCGTGTCCATCTGGATGTACTGCTGCTCCGGGTGCTTCCGCCCGCCCTGCGGCGGCACGTTCGCCACCGTGCCTTCGAGCATCTTCAGCAGCGCCTGCTGCACGCCCTCGCCCGAAACGTCCCGCGTGATGCTGACGTTCCCCGAGCTGCGTCCGATCTTGTCGATCTCGTCGATGTAAATGATTCCGCGCTGCGCCGACTCCAGGTCGAAGTCCGCGCTCTGCAGAAGCCGCAGCAGCAGGTTCTCCACGTCCTCGCCGACGTACCCCGCCTCGGTCAGGGTCGTCGCGTCGCCGATCGCCAGCGGCACGTTCAGGATCCGCGCCAGGCTCCGCGCCAGCAGCGTCTTTCCCGAACCCGTCGGTCCGACCAGCAGGATGTTGCTCTTGTCGATCTCGACATCGTCGCTCCCGCCGCGATCGACGTACATCAGTCGCTGGTAGTGATTGTGCACCGCGACCGACAGCGCCCGCTTCGCGAAGTCCTGCCCGATCACGTACCGGTCCAGGAACTCCTTGATTTCGCGCGGCGCCGGCACGTTCGCGAACAGCGGCCGCCCCGACGAGACCCGTCGCTTCTCCTGCTTGATGATGTTGTGGCAAAGCTCGACGCACGACGAGCAGATGAACGCGTCGTTCGGGCCTTCCACCATCGGCCCGGCTTCTCGGTGGCTCTTGCCGCAGAAGCTGCAAGTGCTCTGGCGGCGTCGCTTCAATCCGCCGGGACCTTCCGGTCCACCGCCGCCTGATCCGCTGCCGCCGCCGCCTGTGGGTCTGCTTCCATTAGCCAATTCAATCGCCTCGTCGCGCGACCGACCGCGCTCGGTTGGATTCTAGTCTCTCTCGTCCTCGTCCTGCCGGCCGCAAAATATCGACGCCCCTTATGGCGCGTCTTGACATCATCCGCCCCGCCAATATTGCCGACGCACCGCGGTCCGAATCACGTCCCATGTTGCTTCAGTGCAGCGCTCGTTCGCGCCGCAAGTTTCGCGTACTCCGCGTCCGTTATCTGACCCTGTGCCTTCAGCTCGCGCAATTGTTGCAGCGACCAGATCGGGCCCGCCTCTCCCGTTTCCGCCGCCGTCCGCCGTTGCCAGCGCCGGATCAGCATCCATGCCACGACGAGTACGACTGTCGCGAGGATTAGCGCGCCGCCCCACAGCGCCATCTCGCCCGCGCTCCAGCGTGCGCCGCCTCCGCCTCCCGGCATCAACCGCTTCTCCAGCTACGCTCGGCGACGAACCACCGTTCGCCGCTTCCACGCCCCCAAAAGCGTCGCGCAGGCCGCCAGCGCCAATGATTCGACCCCCATCGCGCCGCACACGGTGAAGAACGGCAACCGGATGCCGCCGCCCGTTTGTCCCGTCGTATCGACGATGCTCGCGATGGCCTCCTGCGCCCGCACGCCCGAATCGTCGTGCCGCACGCGCGACATGATCTCGCCCAGCGCCTCTTGCGGGAGGCCGAATACCGCCACTGCTCCAACGTCATTCGTCGGCACTTTTACCTGCGATGTAAACGACACCGTCAATTCGAACTGCTCATCCGGAGCCGCCGGATACGTGTATGAGAATACGTTGGCCGGGAACGCAACCGCCTTCAAGAACGCGAACGGCTGATCCTGCAACGACGGCACGATCGCCAGCACGTCCAGCACCGGGAAGAAGAACGGGATTACGACCCCGGTACCGGTGAACGTCAATTGCCCGTTCGGACCGCCCGTCAGCTTGCCCGTCCCCGTCAGGCGCGTCGTCGGATCGCTTCCAGGCCGCGACTGCACCACCGTGAACTCCACGTTCAGTTCGACCCCCGTCAAATCCGGATTGGGCGATGTCGACACCACGACCAGTGCGCCAGCCACTGACAGGTTGCTGCGGACCGTCGCATCGCCGATCGTTGGAAAGGAAACTTCCGACCGGCTGAACTTGATTACCCGCGTCTGTTGCGCATGACCGTCGACAATGTACGACGTCACGCCGTCCGTCGAGAATCCGCCCAGGTCTAAACCAAGATCGTTATTCGCAAACGGCAGTGTCGGCGTCGACGTCCGCGAGTCGTCGGCCACCGCCGTGCACTGTCCGCTCGAAGTCACGACCCCGTCGAGCGACAGGCCGTCTATCTGCGCATTGCTGATCGCCGGCGGCGTCGGCGTCGGGCTCGGAAAGCCGTTGCTGTCGCTCTGGGTATGATAAACTTCCCCGTTTTGGAGCTGCGTCACCTGCGACGACGCCTGGCCCGACACGCTGACGATCTCGCCGCGCGCCGCAGCGCCGAGAACGAGCGATAACCCCAAACACCCCGCTGCAATGGACCGCGACTTCGAATTCAAGACTTGAACTCCTTAGGTATTCGTGGGCCGGCAGAGTGTCCGACCCGGCGAGGCGACGACAACAAGTTTACGTTCGCTGCCACGTCCTATCAAATCGTCCTCGCACGACGATTCGGGATATTGTGACTTATAACTCCAGCATTGCAATGGCTTAACGTCACCGGACGAGGTCGCAAAATTCGCCGCCTGAGAATGCCGGCCCCCCCGTCGCAATCGCAATCGCAACCGTCCCCTCCGAACGACTCAACGACCGAACCGCCGAACCGTTCATCCGCCCGCGCCGACCGTCGAAGCCACCGGCTTCGGCTTCGCTTCACGGACGATGCTCTCGGCGTCCGCCTCCGCCGTTACCGGATATCGCGGAGTCTCTCCGCGTAGCACCCGGAGCACGTCGTCCACCACGTCGAATACCGCCTCATCCGAGTCGCGGGTCACGCTTCCAATGTGCGGCGTCAGGATGCAGTTCGGCGCGTTGCGAAGCGGATGGTTCAGCGGCAGGGGCTCGGTCTCGAAAACGTCCAATGCCGCCCCCGCTAATCGTCCCTCTTTCAGAGCGACAGCCAGTGCCTCGGTGTCAACAAGCGCCCCACGGCACGTATTCACCAGCGCCGCCTCCGGCGACATCATCGCCAGTCGCGCCGCATTCACGATCTGCCGCGTCGAAGGTCGCAACGGCAAATGCACCGAAATGACATCGCTTGTCTTAAGCAGGTCGTCGAACGAAACTTCCTCGGCCCTGAGTTCGGCCGGCCTGGCCCCCGTCGGTTCATGGAATACGACGCGGCAACCGAACGCCTCGGCCATGATCCGCCCGACGCCCTCCGCGGCCGGGTTGACCCCGAGAAGCCCGATCGTTTGCCGGCTCAGCTCCCGCGCCTGCGGCTGCCGCAGTGACGCGAATTCCCCCGACCTCAGCCGTCGATCAAAGTGGAGAAGCCGTCGCTGCGACGCCAGGATCATCGCCACGGTAAATTCGATCAAAGATCGCGTCGCCGCGGCGGGTGCATAGACCACGCCGATTTGCCGCTGCTTCGCCACGCGCAGGTCGATGTGATCGCACGACGCCGATGCCCGCCCGATCACCTTCAGTTTCGGCGCCGCCTCAATGATCCGCGCCGTTACGTGCGTTCGCGATCGAACCAGCAGCGCATCCGCGTCGCTCAGCGCATCAAGCAACGTCTGCGGCGACGAATCCGGCAATTCCCGGACATCGCCGTGCGGCTTGAGGCGCTCGAGAGCCGCCGCCTGAAACGGCTCCGCCACGACAAATCGATATGGACCCGACGCTGACATTGCGGCCCATCCCTCCCCCGTAACGCGCCGCTGTCCGGGATGAAAGTGCCATAGCACTTTCCCCGACCACCGTTATCATAACGATCCGGCTCCGACTCGCAACAAAAAACGGATGCCGACCGATCGAATTCGCATGGAGGCGCCGGATGAAATGGATTTTCAGTTTATCAACGTGCTCGCTCGTATTGTCAACCTTCGCCGTTGCACAACAACCCGCCGGCCCCGATCAGCTCCCCCGATCTTCAACCGTTGATCCAAACGAACCCGAAGTCATCGCACCGATGCCGGACCCTTCGTCAATGCCGCCGCCGGCACCGACCCCCGTTCCCCGACCGCCGCGCAAGGTCGACCTGCCGCCCGACTTCCCAGTCCCGCCCCCCAATCCCGCCGCTCAAGTCGAACCGGCCGTCATCCGGGAACCCTCACAGGGCCGTCCCGTCTTCGTCCAGCCCGACGGAGACTTCTTCTTCGTCATGCGCCTCACCCGCCAGCTCACTGGCAGCGACGTTTCGTTCTCGTTGGTGCACGCGCTCGAGCCCTCCGTCACCGTCCCGCTCCAATCGACGACGCCGCCCTCCTTCGTCAACAACGAATTTGCCAGTCTGATCCTCAAGGTCCCGCCGGACACGACTCCCGGTCTCTACGATCTCGTCGTCCAGGGCAAATCGGCCTCCCATCGTTCGCGGCGCTGCGTAAAGGTCGTCCCCGATTTCAAGAAAAAGTTCCGCTTCGTCCACCTCTCCAACATGAACGTTGGAGATCCCACCGCCCCCGACTTCGACGAAGTTCTCCCGGCCGAAATCAACCTGCTGGCCCCCGAGTTCATCGTCGCAACCGGCGATTTCACGGAGTGGTCGCGCGCTCTCAATGACCCCTCCGCCTGGGTCAAGGTTCTCGACTATCTCGCCCGCTTTGACGCCCCGGTTTTCGTCGTCCCCGGCCACCACGACCACGAAGACGGATTCAATCAACTCGTGGCGAACAGTCCGATTGGAACAATCGACTACGGCGACTACCACGGCATCCTCCTGCTCGACCATCCCGGCCACCCTGTCGAACACGACGCCGATCAACTCCGCTTCATCGACGCCGACCTCCAGAAAAACCGCAGTCGCACGTTGAACTTTGTCGTCACCCACAGCGACGAACTCGGCCTCCTCGACGCCTGGCGCGCCCGCGGGTCACTCGCCTCGTTTCTCGATCAGAACAAGGTCCGACTGCTCATCGCCGGCGGCTCCAGCGACTGGGACTACGTCGAGTCCGCCTCAAAGCTCGCGAACCTCCCCGGCTTTCAGTTTGTCCGCACCCATCAGTCGAGCACCTGCCTCCGCGACCGCGCGACCGGCGTCAGTCACTACCGCATCTTTGATGTCGACGGCGACAAGGTCTCGTTCGTCTACCCCGACGACACCGCCGACGAGAATCTCCAGCACTCCGTCCCAAGCCACCGCCTCCGCGTCTTCTACGATCGCCCCAACGACGGCAGCAGCGGCGAGCTCATTGCGACAGTCCAGAACGGTCTCAATCAGGCCATCCCCGCCGCGTCGCTCTGGCTGCGTATCGCGAAGTCAGGCGGCCGAAGTCAGCAGCCAAACATCACCGGCGGCCGACTCGTCCGCGCGCTCGATTGCGGCAGGTATTGGGCCTGCCAGGTCGAGACCGATGTCCCCGACAAAGGCGCCGCCCGCGTGCTGGCAGGTGCGTCCAGCGGCTCCGTTCCCGCTCAGTTGCCGATCTCGGTCTCGATCGAAGGGCCCTCCGAGCTCAGCTTTGCCGAACGGTCGACTCCGCTCGGCCTCCGCTATTTCGCCGCCGACTCCGAGCTGACGCTCGTCTTGAAGAACGATACCAAGCGACCGGCCGTCGCCTGGCCAATCGTCCGCCTGAACGGAACCCAGCTCCGCCCCGACCCCAAACGCTCCCCCAAGATCCCCGTAACCCTCGAACCGGGCGCAACGGTGCGCGTGCCGCTCGTGATGACGCTGCGGCGCGTGAGCGACGGCCCGCACCTCGTGCAGGTCTATTTCATGGATGATCCGATCGTCCGCCTGACGACCTTCCCCGTGATGACAAAACTCAGCAGTGCTTCAGCAATCAGTCGCGCTACAAACGGCGGGTGATCCGCCCGCGCGTCAGATCGTACGGCGACAGCTCGACGCGAACCTTGTCGCCCGGCAGGATGCGGATGAAATTTCGCCGCAATCGGCCGGAGATGTGTCCCAGCACCGAATGCGTCTTCCCCCCGATTTCGACCTCCAGCCGAAACATCGTGTTCGGCAGAGCCGTCACGACCTTCGCCTCCAATTCGATTGCGTCGCTCTTACCCATGCAGCTTGAACCGGTTTCCAGGCGGCCGCTCTCCATTTGTCGTCCGCGTTGCCGAAACTAGCCGACCCGCATGGTTCTGACAAGTAGCCGCCGCTCCGCCACCGCGAATTGACGCCGCAACAGCGACGAGTACCCTGCGCACCTGTCGTCACACTAGGGAGATCACGCATGCCAAAGTTCCTTCTTCTGGCCGCCGTCATCGCACTCGCGCAGGCCGGCTGCACGTCGCCCCTGGTCGGAACATGGAGCGGCAGCGAAGTCGCTGCAGCCGCGGCCGGCCCCGAAGCCAAGGCCAAGTTCGAGGAAGACTCGTTCAGCTTCAAGCAACTCGTCTTTCAGGAAGGGAATAAGTACGTCGCAGCCGCGCGCGCCAATCGCAAGAACCTCTTTCTCAACGGTACCTACGATTTCAATGGCCGGACCCTGACGTTGAAATCCGATGGCCGCCCCGACCGCGTCTTCAGCGCCGTCGTCTGGTGGGGCCGCGAACTCCGACTGAGTTCACCCACCTACAAGCAGGTCCTTCGCAAGCAATAGCGGGCGCGCCCTCAGCTTAGCGCATGTCCCAGAGATTCGCCTCAGACCCCTGGTACGTCGCCTCAAACGCCATCACGTCGACATGCCCATCCATAAATGAGTACGGCTGCCCGCCCGGATAGCGCGGCCTCTTTTCCTCGCTCGCCGGACTTCGGCCGTCGATGACCTGGTCCCACAACCCCGCCTCCGGCGCACCGGGAAACACCGACTCCGGCGGTGTCACCCGTCCCTTGCTCCAGTGAAACTCGTTCGTCGTATCCGCCGTCAGCGCCCACGGATCGAGACACATATCAAAGTAAATGCTCGACCAGAATGGATCCCCCGTATTACCGATCGGTAGCGGATCCGGCACCTGCACACCCGTCGCGTTCGACCACTCGAGCTCGCGCAGCGTCGCAAAAATCGTCGCCGCGGGCTCGTAGATATTGCTCTCGCGCCGCGGCACGCCGGTGATCAGTCCGTTCTCGACGAATGAACCCCACATCGCCGGAATGTTCGCATCCGGATCGCCGGGGTCGAACCACACGCTGTTCCCCTTTCCCGTGACGGTCCCGTTCTCGCTCACCCCGCCCCGGTCCGCCTGCAGGTACGGCTCCAGCGCCAGCTGATAGTTGTGAATCGCCCACCAGCTGATCGTCGTCGGCGGCTCATCGCCGGCCGATTCCATCGTCCGCGGAAAGAATCCGTCATTCTCCTGCCCGTACATCAATATTGCTGTCGAAATCTGCCGCATGTTGCTCATGCACTTCACGAGCATGCCGCGCTTCTTCGCCGCCGACAGCCCCGGCAGCAGCAGCCCGATCAGCACCGACAGAATCCCGATCGTCACCATCA
>CAZONT010000009.1:0-41054 GCA_964581285.1 uncultured Planctomycetaceae bacterium
CGACCACCGCGCCCGCATCCTCGAAAAGTATGTCGACGAACTCGGCCGCATGAAAAACGAAAAAGCCAGACTCGACATCTGGCACCTCGTCAAGCAAATGGTCCTCGACGCCAAAGGCCTCTACCCCAACCTCGATTACCCCTGCGGCATGGTCTACTACTTCATGGGCCTGCCGGTCGACATCTACACGCCGCTCTTCGTCGCCTCGCGTGTTACCGGCTGGTGCGCCCACTTCATCGAGCAGCACGAGCACAACCGCATTATTCGCCCGCGCAGCCGCTACACCGGCCCGGCCAACCGCGACTACGCCCCGATTGATCGCCGTCGTTGATCGTCATCTGAGCACCCGCCGCGGAGGGTGGACCGCGCCGTGAACGTCGTTCGTCTCGACGCAATCGACTCGACAAACCTCGAAGCCCAGCGCCGCTGGAAAGCGCAGGCCCCGAACACCGAACCGATCGTC
The DNA here is from genome assembly GCA_964581285.1 of uncultured Planctomycetaceae bacterium. Lineage (GTDB taxonomy): Bacteria > Planctomycetota > Phycisphaerae > UBA1845 > UTPLA1 > SpSt-539. The sequence continues at coordinate 464 of CAZONT010000009.1, forward strand.
GTCCGCGCCGACACCCAGACCGCCGGCATCGGCCGCAACGGCCGCAATTGGGAAAGCCCGGTCGGTGGACTGTGGCTCTCCATCGCCTGGCCGACGTTGCTCCCGCCCGACCGCTACGAAGTCCTGACGCCGATCATCGGCGAAGCCGTGACTCGCGCACTGACCGCGACCACTGGGCTCCACTGCCACATGAAGTGGCCTAATGATGTGCTCATCGGAGAGAGGAAACTGGCCGGCGTACTCTGTCAGTCGATACTCGACACCGGCCCGCGCTGCGTGGTCGTCGGAATCGGTATCAACGTCAACTTCTCCGCTAATTCGCTTCCCCGATCGCTCCGGATGCCGGCCACGACCTTGCAGGACGAATTAGGTCGAAGCTTTGACTTGGATCAATTGGAAGTGCTGCTGGTGGAAGAAGTGATTGCGTCACTAAGAGCGTTCGACGCCGCTCAAGGATAGTGATACGCAGGTGACTGGCTTCCCGAAGGCGGCAGCGTCGTTAGCGTCGCCGGCTGCTGAAACATGGGCTCGCTGCGGTAATTCCCGCGAACGTACCCCGCAGACGTCCACTCCCCGCGGATGTAGTTGTCACTCTCGCCGCGGTAATTCCCCGGTACGTAACCCGCCGGCGTCCACTCTCCACGAACATAGTTGCCTTCCCGCAAGTACGATCCCGGCACGTAGCCGTTCGAGGTGTGCTCGCCGCGAACATAGTACGGAATCGTCGCCGTCGGCTGCGCTGGACCGCGCGACCACACCGGTCCCGCCAACTCAAGTGGCTTCGGCGCCAACCCCGCCGGCCCCACATCGCCGTCGGCTCGGACCGCCTTTGCTGGCCGCGTCGTGGCGCTCGGTTCAATGCGTGCCGGCGTCGTACCGGCCGGTTGTTTCCGTTCGCCCACCTTGCCGTGCTGAGCAGTCGAGCGAACCGCCGCGTCATAGTCTTCCGCGCTCGCCGAAACCGGATCGGCCTTGCGAACCTCGTCTCGCGAACCCAGAAGTCCCGTGCACGAAATCGGCGCGAGCGACAGAACCGCAATCGCGACCCATTCAGAATGTCGAATTGATCGTGTCATCGTGCAAATCATAGGACGCCGCCATCCGCCTCGCCGCCGAGCGGTTGTACAATGAGCAGGCGTCCGCAGTTGCAATCGGAGAGTTTCAACTCAACATGGAAGGCCGTTCGCCTTATCCCCGCATCGGCCAGAACATGGGGATCGTGGCCATCGCCACCACGAACCACAGCACCGTCATCGGCACTCCCATCTTCACGAAGTCCACCAGCCGATACCCACCCGGTCCGAACACCATCAGGTGTGTTTGATACCCCGCCGGAAAAATGAATCCACCGGAAGCGGCAATCGTAACGGCCACCACCAGCGGCCGCGCATTGATCCCGAACTGCTCCGCCGTAGCCAGTGCAATAGGAAACATCAACGCCGCCGCCGCATTATTCGACATCAACTCCGTCAGCCCCCAGGTCAGAAGATACACGGTCGCAAGCACGCCGATCGGTCCGGTCGATTGCGCCGCTCCGACCACCAGTTTCGCCAGCAGCGCCGCCGACCCGCTCGCATCCAACGCCTTGCTCAGTCCGATCGCGGCCGCAATCATCACCAGCACCGGCCACTCGATCGACCGCCGCGCCGCCCCGAACGACACGCATCCCGTCGCCAGCATCGCACCCGCCGCCAGGAACGCGATGATCACCCGCCGATCCGCGAGCATTGACGCCATCTTCCCGGTCATCCCGAGCGGCGCGAGCAGGTCCGGCAGCGTCAGCAGCAGTACCATCGCCGTCGCAATCGCTGCCGCAAGTCCCGCCTTGCGATGCCGCAGCGGCGCGGCGTCGCCGGCCTCGCTGACAAGATAGAAATCCGGATTATTCCGATGTGCCCGCACGAACCCCGGCCCAGTGAGCAGGAGCAACGTGTCTCCCGGCCGCAATACGATGTCCCCGATCTTCTGAGTCAGCCGCACGCCATTGCGATGCACGGCAATCACCGCCGCATTGTGCGTCGTCCGAAAGTTCGCCTCGCGCACCCCCCGCCCGATCAGCGGGCTCGACGAGCTGATCACCGCCTCGCACAAGTCGGACCGCGTCGCCGGATCAAATACCGCGTGGTCGTCGCCCGCCGGCACAAGCCCGGGAATCTTCTGCAAGTCGACAATCGTTGACACCACGCCGGTAAACACCAGCCGATCCCCGGCCTCGAGCGGCTCGTTCGGCTCGACCGGCGCGATGCGATGCCCGCTGCGCTCGATCTCAATCAGAAACAGCCCCGGCAGATGCCGCAGCCCCGCCGCCTCAATTGTCTTTCCGATCAACGGGCAGTCCGGTCGAACCAGCATTTCAACCAGGAATTCGCGCCGGCTCTCGCCAAGCTGTTCGAGAAATTCCTTGCGATCCGGCAGTAAGCGCGGTCCCGCCCAGATCAGCAACAGCGCCCCCGCCGCCGCGATCGGAATCCCGGCCTTGCCCAGTTCCCACATACCGAACCCCGGTAGTCCCGCAGACTTGAGCAACCCATGCACCACCAGGTTCGTGCTCGTCCCGATCAGCGTGCAGACCCCGCCCAATATCGCCGCGTAAGAAAGCGGCAGAAGCAACTTCGACGCTGCGATCCGCCGCTTTCGCGACCAGTCCAGCAACGCCGGCATGCACATCGCTACGACCGTCGTGTTGTTCAGAAACGCCGAAAGCCCGATCACCGGAGGCACGGATCGCCGAAGTGCCGTCCGAGCCGACCCCGTGGTTCCCAACAACCGCTGTGAGACCGCCGCTACCAGCCCCGTCTCAACGACGCCTGCCGCCACGATAAACAGCGCCGCGATCGTGAGAACGCCGTCATTTGTGAATCCGGCAAATGCATCGTCCGGCGAAATCACGCCGACCGCCGCAAGCAGCACCACCGCCCCGACGAATATGAAATCCGCCATATGCGGCGCGCGGATCAACCCGATCACGATCCCCAGCAGGACACCCAGCGTGACGTACGTCTCCCAACTCACGCTCCGACTTATCCACGAAACTTCCCCGCAATGCCAGCGTCCCAATCCAATTCTGGCGTGGCCCCCACCGCCGCGCGTCGTTAACTTACCTGTTCATGCCGACCGCAACCGCCGACAGCAAGTGGTCGACCGCCGCCATCTGCGAAGTCGTCCAGCGCTTCTGGGGCTACGACACGCTTCGCCCGCTCCAGGAAGACGCCATCCGCGCCGGCCTCGACCAGCGCGACTCGCTCGTCGTCCTCCCCACCGGCGGCGGAAAATCCCTCTGCTATCAGGTCCCGCCGGTACTCGCCGACCGCACCGACATAGTCGTCTCGCCCCTCATCTCACTGATGAAAGATCAGGTCGACGGGCTCCGCGAGTGCGGCTATCCGGCCGTCGCCCTCCACAGCGGCCTCAGCACCGCCGCTGCGACCGACGCACAGCGCGAAATCGCTCAGGGCAAGCACCGCCTCATCTTCGTCGCGCCTGAACGCCTGCTGACCTCCGGTTTCCTCCGCCTTCTCCAACCGCTCAACGTCCGCGCGTTCGCCATCGACGAGGCTCACTGCATCAGCCACTGGGGCCACGACTTCCGCCCCGAATATCGCCAGCTCGCAACCCTCAAGCAGCGTTTCCCGCGCGCCAGCATCCACGCCTACACCGCCACCGCCACCCAGCGCGTCCAGCGTGACATCGTCGAGCAACTCGGCCTTGAATCGCCGAGCATCCTCGTCGGCTGCTTCGACCGCCCCAACCTCGTCTACCGCATCCTTCCCCGCGAAGACGTACACGCACAGGTCCTCGACGCCGCCCGACGCCACGCCGGCCGCGCCGTCATCGTCTATTGCATCAGCCGCCGCGACACCGAGGAAATGGCCGAGCACCTGCGTTCCGGCAAGGTCCGCGCCGCCCATTACCACGCCGGCATGACCCCCGAACAGCGTCGCCGCACACAGGACGACTTCGCCGCGGAAAAAATCGATGTCGTTGTCGCCACCGTCGCCTTCGGCATGGGCATCGACCGCAGCGACGTCCGCTGCGTCGTCCATGCCGCCATGCCCAAGTCAATCGAACACTATCAGCAGGAAACCGGCCGTGCCGGCCGCGACGGCCTCGCGGCCGAGTGCGTGCTTTTCTACTCAGGTGCGGACGCCATCCGTTGGGAGTCACTGATCGACAAGAGCGTCCGTGAGTCTGACGCCGACCCGCATGTCGCTGCCGCCATGAAGGCCTTGCTTTCGCACGTTCGCCGCTACTGCTCCTCCCCCGCCTGCCGTCACAAGATGCTCAGCGAATACTTCGGCCAGCAATACGACAAGCCGAATTGCCAGGCCTGCGACATGTGCCTCGGCGACACAGAAGGGGTCGAAGACGCGACCGTGACGGCCCAGAAAATCCTCTCCTGCGTCGCCCGCGTTAACGAACGCTTCGGCGTCGGCCACGTCGTCGACGTCCTTCTCGGCGCAAACACCGAGCGGGTCCGCCAACTCCGCCACGACGAGCTCACCACCCACGGCTTGATGAAAGAAACTCCGAAAAAGACGCTCACCGGCCTCGTCTACCAGTTGCTCGACCTCGGCCTCCTCGAACGCAGCGACGACGAGTACCCCGTTCTGCGGCTCAACGCGGCCTCCTGGGAGGTCATGCGCGGCAATCGCCCCGTCCGGCTGATGCGGACAAAGAAGGAAGGCGTCAAGAAATCCCGCGCAGAAGCCGTCTCATGGGAAGGCGTCGACAACGGCCTCTTCGAAGCCCTTCGCGAACTCCGCCGCCGGATCGCACAAGAGCGCGGTGTGCCGCCCTTCATCGTGTTTCCCGACACGGCCCTCCGCGATATGGCCCGAAAACGCCCAACAACACTCGACGCCATGCGAACCGTGAGTGGCGTCGGCGCGAAGAAGCTGGCCGACCTCGGCGACCGCTTCGCCGAGTTCATCGCCGACTATTGCCGTAATAACGCGTTGCCGACACCCCCGGCTGACGCTTCGTATCAAGTCCCCGTTCGAAGGCGGCGCAGAGCATGACGGCCACAACGCAAACGACCGGCCCATCGTCTTCGAAAGGGCGCTGGTGGAGCAGGCGAATGGTGATATATCCAACCCTGATCGCCGCCGGCTACATGGCCTGGCTCATCGTTATTTACACCCAACAGGATCGAATGCTCTTCCCCGGCGCCTACTCGCATCACTTCAGGGGCTCCGGCGAAGTCCCGGCCGGATTCGAGCAGGTCTGGCTGACACTCAACGACGGCTCGCGTGTCGAGGCGTGGTTCACGCGCGGCGCCGCACGTACGGCAAAGTCGCCCGGCCCCGCACTCATCTTCACCCACGGCAACGCTGAGTCGATCGAAGACTGGGTCCCTGACGCCAAGACCTACGGCTTCCAGGGACTCTCAGTTTTGCTCGTCGAATACCCCGGCTACGGTCGCTCCACCGGCAAGCCCTCCGAGACCGCGATCACCGAATCCATGAACCGTGCCTACGAGTGGCTGATCGCCCGCCCCGAAGTCGATGCCTCGCGAATCGTCTTCCACGGCCGCTCCATCGGCGGCGCAGCCGCCGCCGCACTCGCCCGCACACACCCCCCAGCCGCCCTCATCTTGGAATCAGCGCCCGCCAGCGTTGCCGCCTTCGCGCACGGGTACGGTGCACCCGAGTTCCTCTGCCGCAACCCCTTCCGCACCGACGAAGTCGTCGCCAGTCTCGACTGCCCGATCCTCATCTTTCACGGCACCACCGACCAGATCGTCCCCGTCGAACACGCCCGCCGCCTCCATCAACTCGCGCCCCAATCCGAACTCATCGAAATGAACAGTGGTCACAACGACGGCCCCGCCGACGCCGATGCCTACTGGGACGCCATCGCCGCGTTCCTCATGAAGAATCAGATCACCACTCAACAAGGCCGTCGATGAAATCCGCCGACTCCCTGCATCCGCTCCGCCTCGGCGTGCTCATTTCCGGCGAGGGCACCTCGCTCCAGAATCTCATCGACCGCATCGCCGACGGCCGCATGCGAAACACGACGATTGCCGTCGTCATCTCATCCCGCTCCAACGCCGGCGGCATCGCCCGAACAGCGAAAGCTGGCATCCCCGTCGAAGTCATCCGCGTCAAAGACCATGCCGACACAACCGCGTTCAGCGGCGCCGTCGTCGCGGCCCTCGAACGCCACCACGCGGACCTCGCTGTCCAGGCCGGTTGGCTCTGTTACTGGCAACTCCCCGAAAGATGGCTCGGCCGTGCCATCAACGTCCACCCCGCCCTGCTCACGGAATTTGGCGGCAAAGGCATGTACGGCCGACACGTCCATGAAGCCGTCCTGGCCGCCCGCAAGCAAACAAGCGGCGCAACCGTCCACTTCGTCGACAACCAATACGACCACGGCCGGATCATCCTGCAGCAGTGTTGTGACGTGCGGCCCGATGATACGCCCGACACGCTCGCGGCCCGGGTGCAGGCAATCGAGCGCGAACTGCTCCCGCGGGCAATCGAAATCGTCCGAGCGAATCTTAGGAATGGGTGAGGAAATCGCGCCTCAGCGCTTGGTCCACTGGAAGCTGCGCCGTGCGCCGGCCTTGCCGTACTTCTTCCGTTCGACCTCGCGGCTGTCGCGCGTCAGGTATTTGCCGTCGCGAAGCGGCAGCTCAAACTCCGAATCGTACTTCAGCAGCGCCCGCGCCAACCCCAGCGACACGGCCCCGGCCTGTCCCGACGGTCCGCCGCCGGCCACGTTCACGAACACGTCAAACTTGCCGACGTTCTCCGTGGCCTTCAGCGGCGACTGGCAGATCACGCGCAGTCCCTCGATCGGGAAATAAGACTTCAACTCGCGCTTGTTCACCGAGAACTGACCGTTGCCCGGCTTGATGCGAACGCGGGCGACGGCCGTCTTGCGACGTCCCGTTCCCCAGATGTAGGTCACTTTCGGCGGTGCCGGGGGCGTTGCGGTGGCGGTCGGGGTGGCTTGGTCGGTCACGTCTCTCTGCTCCGTATCGTCTTACTTGCCTGTAACTTTGAGGGCCTTCGGCTGCTGAACCGCGTGCGGATGCGAATCGCCCTTGTAGATCTTCAGCTTGGTCAGCATCCGCCGACCCAGCGCACTCTTCGGAAGCATTCGTCGCACCGCCAGCTCGATCACCCGCTCCGGATGCTTCTCCAGCATCGCCTTGATCGAAACCACGTTTCGACCGCTCGTGTGGTACGTATAAGAGTCGTACTCCATGACTTCGAGCTTGCGACCCGTCAGCTTGATCTTGCCGGCATTCGTCACGATCACGAAATCGCCCGTATCGGTGTGGGCCGTGAACGTCGGCTTGTGCTTGCCCATCAACACCGTCGCGATGCGGACGGCCAGCCGCCCGAGCACCTTGTCGGTTGCGTCAACATGCCACCAATTCCGGGGAACTTGTCCCGGCTTGGCGAGAAAACATCCTGCTGTCGTAAACGCCATATCTGCAATCCCTGTAGGAACCTGCGTTGGTCCAGAGCCCGGCTAGTATAAGCCAACATCGCCGTGCGTCAATGGCTAACGCGAACGCCATCCGCCGCTTCCCCGAAACCCTTGCAAAAACGCTAGTTGTGGCGACCCGGGGTCACAAGCTCGACCCAATCGCACTCCGCATCCAGGTCACACGCTCCGACAGATTGGCCGGCACGCCCCAGCCGGGATTCTCGCGCGAGTAGCCACGCAGCAGCTCCATGTAATACTCGCAAACAAATCGGATCGCCTGTCGATTCGTCGACGTCTCCCACTGCCCTTCGACTTGCTTCCAAAAGCCGTCTTCCTGCAAGTCGCCCAGGACCGCTCGCAAATCGCCCCCTGACACTCTTCCCGGATCGGCCGCCGGCATCAACATCGCTGCGCTCGTATCCGGCCCCGCCTGCCGCGGCCGTTCAATCCGCGTCGCGCCGGCGGTTGGTACCAGCGTAAATGTCAGCGTCGCCGGGTTCTCGGTCCCCATCTGCTTCACCGGCGTTGCTGCCGAGTTCTCGCGCCAGACGTCATACCCCTTGGCGAAAACTCGATACGAAACCTCGGTCTGCCGCTTGAACCCCACCTTCGGCGCAAACAGCACGCCTTCCACATTCTTCGTCGCCGGCTCGATCATCGTGCACTTGCCCGCGTCCGACAGCAGCATGTGCGTGATCTCCGGCGGATTCCAATGATCGTGCGGATCATCGACCCGGTGTATCGCCTCGGTCCGCGTCATCCGCACGAACACAAACTTTCCGACCGGATGGTCCTCCGCATCGACGGCCTTGATCCACAGCGAACGCCGTGGCGCCTCGGCGTGCTGAATGCACCCCGTCGCGTTCATCGCCGCCGCACACAGGATGAGCCCCACTCCGCAAGACGCCGGTCCATGTCGCCGAATGTTCATTCGCACTGCCCGCCACTCCCATTCTCGCCGCGTTTGTCGATCGCGCGGCCATTCTACGCGCCACGCCATCGCAAGCTAATCCCTGCGCCGGTCATCTCGCCAGAGCGAAATACGGTTCTGCCGGATTCGCTCCTCCAGTCGCCTCGGGTCGCCCAGTTCCCGCCGATACGACTCGAAGAATCGCCGCGCATGACGCCATTTCTCGAACACAAGCGTGTTCGCCGGCAACTCGCCCAGCGGCGGCTCCTCGCGAATCAACACCGACATCATCCCGTTCGCGGCCTGCGCCCGCGCATCCCCGGTCCGATCCGCGATCCCGATCAGCAGGTTGGGAAACTGTAACCTCAATTCAGACAACGCCCGCTGTCGATAGTTCGACTGATGAATGACGTCCGCCGATCGCGCGCTCACGACGATCGGTCCAGCCGGATACTTGTGCTCCTCGAGCCAGCGCCGCGTCGTGCCATGCAAGCCGCGCGGCCGCGCCGTCAGATAGATAAGCTGGAAGTCCTCCGCCAGTTCCTCGAGTCCTCGACGACTCCCCGAAATTGGATCCGACTCGGAGTCGCGCCGCTCCGTCAGCAAATCGTCGAACTCCGTGTCCGAGATGGTGTCGTCGATATCGACCGCAATAATCGTCCGATCCCGCCGCAGTCGGAACAGTCGCCCCGTACACTCCAGCGCTTTCCCATCGACGACGCACGTTGCCCGCACCGTCCGCAATCGCTTCCCGGCCGGCAGCGTGCACTCAATCGATGCGCACCCCGTTCCGTCCGTCTCTCCCGAGGTGCCCGCGTCTCCATCCAGGAAAACTTCTACTCTCTCGCGCGCAATGCCCGGCCGGAGTCCCAATGCACCCTCGCGCTCAACATAAGCATTCACGCGAACGGTCCGATCGCCGTCGCCGACCAGTCCATCATCCACGCTAAGCACCGGCGCACCGCACCCGGTCGCAAACGCGGCGCACAAGTAGAAAAGTGTCTCGCACCGCGCTCGAAAATGACGCATCCGCTTCCGCATTGGTCGCAGTATAGCGGCCGCCTTCGAACCCGCTCCCCGACCAGCTGTGGCCGAAACCCGCCTTGCCGACAATAATCCACGTCGATGGCGTCCGATCGAGACATGAGCCCACTGAACACAATGGCGACAACTGAAAAACCCGATGTGCCGACCACCGCGCAGCAGCGGCTCGACTACGTCGTCGAAATGATGCGCGAAGTGAGCCGGCAGACCGACCCGCAGGCCATGGTCCGCGAGTACGCCCAGCGAATCCGGCGCCTTCGTCCGGTCGACCGACAGATCTCGCTCAGTCGCCGCGATCTAAGCCACCCGCAATTCCGCGTCACGCGCTACAGCGGCTGGTCCGAGGAGGTCAATCCCTGGAAACAGAAGGACCGCCTGCCAATCCTCGCCGGCGGCATCTTCTCCGAGTTTCTCTACGGTGATGAACCGCGCCTCATCGACGATCTGCGGATCGACCCGCGCGATCCCGCCGCACCTTACCTTGCCGGCCAGCGCTCCCTCATCGCTCTGCCGCTTTTTGACGGCGGTTCCGCCATCAACATGGTTGTTCTGACAAAGGCCGAGCCCGCTGCATTCCCGCGCGAGGCGCTGCCAGACACCGTGCTGCAAAGCAACCTCTTCGGCCGACTGGCCCACAACCTCATCCTTAAGGAACAGCTCCGCGACGCCCTCCAGCAAATGGACCGCGAACTCCAGGTCGTCGCCGGCATCCAGCGCTCGCTTCTTCCTGCAAAGTTGCCGAAAATCCCTACACTCGACCTCGCGACCCACTACGAAACGTCCGCCCAGGCCGGCGGCGACTACTACGACTTCTTCCCCCTGCCCGACGGCCGCTGGGGCATCTTCATCGCCGACGTCACCGGCCACGGCACGCCCGCTGCCGTCGTCATGGCCATTACCCACGCCCTGGCTCACACGATCCCTGGTCCGCCCGACCCACCCGGCCGAATGCTCGACTATCTCAACGAGAAACTCTGCTCGCACTACACGAACGAGAGTACGACGTTCGTCACCGCCTTTTATGGTATCTACGACACGAAGCGCCGCACCCTGACCTACGCCTCCGCCGGCCACCCGCCGCCGCGACTCAAACGCTGCGACGATGGCACGATGGCGTCGCTCAATGCGGTCAACGACGTACCGCTCGGCGTCGACGCCGGCACCCGTTACGAAGCAGCCGAACACCAACTCCGCGTCGGCGACCAGATCATTTTCTACACCGACGGAATCAGTGAGGCCTTCAATCCCGCCGGTGAACAATTCGGCGCCGAGCGCCTCGACGGCGTGCTCACGTCCTGCCGCCCCGGCGCGCAAGCGCTGATCGAAGCCGTCCTCGACGCCGTCAAAGACTTCACCGCCGGCCGCCCCGCAGACGACGACCGCACGCTCCTGGTGGCGAAAGTGCTCTGACGAACCGTGCTTCGTTGAGCCGTTAACTTCGCACGCTTATCCGATCGTCTGCTCCGGGGATGATCATTCGAGCGACTACCGATCGCGCATGGCCAGCAGCCGCAGCCCGTTTGCTACAACGATCAGCGTGCTCCCCTCGTGCCCAACGACCCCCAGCGGCAGCTTCAGGTCGAACCCGAATGTTGCCACGATCAGCACGACGATTACCGCCAGCGCAAACACGATGTTCTGCCACACGATCCGCCGCGCCCGCCGCGCGAGCAGCACGGCGTACGGAATCCGCGACAGATCGTCAGACATCAGCACCAGGTCCGCGCTCTCCAGCGCCACGTCAGTGCCCGCGGCCCCCATCGCCGCGCTCACGTTCGCGGCCGCGAGCGCCGGCGCATCGTTCACACCGTCGCCGATCATCAGCGTCGGCCCGTACAGCTCGCGCAGCCGCGCGATCGCCGCGACTTTTTCCTCCGGCAGCAGATCCGCGACAAACTCATCCACCCCGCACTCCCGCGCAATCGACGCCGCGGCCCCGGGGTTGTCCCCCGTTAACATCACGCACGGCCGCACTCCGAGAGCCCGCAGCCGCGCTACGGCCGCGGCCGCCTCCGGCCGCACCGTGTCCGCCACGGCGATGACCCCCAGCCACCCGCCCGACGACTCGTGCATCCCGACATCCCCCTCCCGGCGAAGCTCGCGATGCAGAACCAGCGCCGTCTTCCCCTCTGCGTCTAATCGCTTCTTCACCGCCACGATCTCAGGCGGCATCTCCTCGCCGTGCTCGCGATAGAGCCGCTCCGCTCCGATCCACACCAAGTGCCCATCAACCCGCGCCTGGACCCCCGATCCCGTCAAGTTCTTGAACTCAGCCAGATTCGGAATGGCGATGCCGCGCGCCTTCGCTTCGTTCACGATCGCCATGGCGATCGGATGCTCCGACCGCGACTCCAGCCCCGCCGCCGTAGCGAGTAGCGCGGTCGCGTCAAATCCGCCCGGCGCGCACGACGCCGGAACCACGTCCGTCACCTTTAGCTTGCCGCGCGTCAGGGTTCCCGTCTTGTCAAACGCCGCAACGCGAACCTCAGCCAACGACTCAAGGTGCGCCCCGCCCTTGAACAGAATCCCGCGCCGGGCGCCGTTCGCGATTGCCGACAGGATTGACGCCGGCGTCGAGATGATTAATGCACACGGCGACGCGACAACGAGCAGCACCATCGACCGGTAGAACGCCCGATCAAACGGCACCGAAAACAGCAGCCACGGAGCCAGCAGCGCCGCCGCCGCCGCCACAATCACCAGCGCCGCGTACCACCCCTCGAAAGTCTCCAGAAATCGCTGCGTCCGCGCCTTCTGCGCCTGTGCCGACTCGACAAGCTTGATGATCCGCGCCAGCGTCGAGTCGCTCGCCGCCTTGCTCACCCGCACTTCGAGCGCACCCCCGCCGTTCATCGTCCCGGCAAAAACCAGCTCGCCCTCAAACTTCTCCACCGGCAGCGATTCCCCGGTGATCGACGCCTGGTTCACATCCGACCGCCCGCCGCAGACCACGCCATCCGCCGCCAGCATCTCGCCCGGCCGCACGATCATCACGTCGCCGACCCGTAACGCCTCAACGGCCACGCGCGACTCCACCCCGTCGCGCATCACCGCCGCCTGTGTCGGCCGCAACTTCAGCAGCCCCGAAATCGCATTCCGCGATCGCTCCATTGCGTACGCCTGGAGCGTGTTAGAGAGTGAAAACAAAAACAGCAGCGTCGCCCCCTCGTGCCACTGGTCAATCAGCGCCGCCCCCAGCGCCGCGGCAATCATCAAAAAGTCGATGTTCAATCGCCCGCGGGCGAGGCTCCCCACCGCCGCCGAAACCCCGAACCACCCGCCGCAAACGTAGGACGCAAGATTGATGCCGAGTTGCACGCGGGCCGGCCAGCCGTGCGCCTCGGCAAACAAGCTGGTGACGATGAGCGCCAACGTCGCCGCCGTCAGCGCAACCTCGACGTGCCGACGGCGCCAGCCGCCGTCGCGCTTCGCCGGAATCATCGGCTCCACCGCGGCTTCCGTCCTGGTCTCTATCTGCACCGGTCCGGCGCTATCCATCCGCACGATGGTAGTCTCGCGATCGACGTTCGAGAATGCGCGCGAAGCGAGTACTTTCACGACCGGACTTGAGACTGAGATTCAGAATCAAGTGATGTCAAACTCTTTCAACTTGCGATACAGCGTCCGCACCCCGATCCCGAGTTGCTTTGCCGCCCGCTCGCGGTTCCCCTTGTGCTGCCGCAACGCCGCCTGGATGTACGCCTTCTCGATTTCCACCAGCGTTGGCGCGTGCAGCCCCCCGTACGCCGCCGGGATGATCTCCGTGCTTCCCCGAATCGCGGGATCCGAAATATCATCCACGTCGAGCTGCTCGCGATCCGCCAGAACCACCATGTTGTTGATCACGTTGGCAAGCTGCCGCACGTTGCCCGGCCAGTTGTAGCGCACCAGGAGCCGCACCGCCTCCGGCGAAATGCCCGTCACGTGCTTGCCATGTTTTGTATTTGCTTCCTGGATGAAATGATGGATCAGCGGCGGAATGTCCTCCCGCCGGTCCCGGAGCGGCTCCAAGTGAATCGTCGCCTGGTTCAGCCGCCAGAACAGGTCGTCGCGAAACTTGCTTTGCGACACGAGGTCCTTCAACACCTTGTTCGTCGCAGCCACCACCCGAACATCCACATGAATCGGCTTGTTGCTACCGACGCGCACGATCTCGCCGTTCTCCAGCGTCCGCAGCAGCTTCGCCTGCATCGGCAACGGCATGTCGCCGATCTCGTCGAGGAACAGCGTCCCGTCATCCGCCTCTTCGAACAATCCGCGCCGCTCGGCGATCGCCCCGGTGAACGCGCCTTTCACGTGCCCAAACAGCTCGCTTTCCAGCACTCCCTCCGAAAATCCCGCGCAGTTCGCCGCCAGCAATGGCTTGTTCCGCCGGTCCGAAAGTGTGTGGATGGCCCGTGCCACCAGTTCCTTTCCGGTGCCCGACTCCCCGTAGATCAACACCGTGAGCTTGCTGTTCGCCAGCCGCCGCACCCGCGCCAGCACATTGGTCATGCTGCCGCTGGTCGCAATGATGCCTTCCAGCGGCTCAATCTCGGTCACCTGGCGCCGAAATGCCTCCAATTCCCGCTTCGACCGCGCCTGTTTCGCCGCCGCCGCCACGATCTCCGCCAGCGCCGTCGCATCCACCGGCTTCGTCAGATAGTCGAACGCTCCGTGTTCCTTCAGCGCGTCGCGCGCCAGCTTCTCGCTCCCCTGCGCGGCCATCAGTATCGTCGCGGTAGTCGGGCTCAGTTCTCGCGCCCGGCGCAGCACGTCCAGCCCGGACAACTCCCCCGGCAGCTTGTAATCCGTGATCAGCACGTCCGGCTGTTTGCGCGTCAGCGACTCCACCGCCTCCTCGCCCGTCTCCACCAGCAGGCACGCGTGCCCCGCCTGCCGGAGCGCATCAACGATTCGGTCGCCGCTCCGGCGGTCCGAGTCACAAATCAGAATGAACGCCGTTTCCTGCATCAGGTCTCTATGATAGGCCGGTCACACCATCCGTCGAGCCGCCCCCATACCGTGCCCGCTACCAGCGTGCCTCCAGCCCGAGCGCGGCCCTCAACCGCCGCAGATACGCTGCACGCGACAGCTCGACGACTCCGAACTTCGCCAGATGCGTCGTCGCGAATTGCACATCCAGCAATGCAAATCCGCCCGCACGTAGTTTCTCCACCAGTCCATACAGAGCGATCTTGCTCGCGTCACGCTGCCGATGAAACATCGACTCACCGAAGAACGCGCCGCCAAGCCGAACGCCATACAGTCCGCCGGCAAGTTCCCCCTCACGCCAGGCCTCCACCGAATGCGCCCAACCCAGTTCGTGAAGCCGGCAGTACCCTTCGATGATCTCTTCGCTGATCCACGTCCCGTCCGATCGGTCGGCGCACGCCAGCATGACATCGCGAAACCGCGTGTCGATTCGGATTTCAAACCGCTTCTTTCGCCAGAGTTGCCGCAGCGTCGAGGATGCATGGAAGCCGTCCAGCGGCAGGATCCCCCGCGGCTCGGGCGAGAACCAGCGGAGCCGGCCGGAAACATCCATCGGGAATGCGCCGCGCGCGTATGCGGCGATCAGCTCCTCGGGCTCCAACTTGTACTTCATCTCGCGCGGCGCTCGCATGATCTCTCGTAAACTCATGTTAACAAAGGATCTCGGTTCGTGCGCCGCCTTTGCGGACACCGGCTCCAGCAACATGCCCCGCCCTCTGACGTTGTGCAGAGTAGGCACCATGCCTACAGTAATCGAGTGTTAAAGGTGAAGATCGGTCCGGCTGGCATCGCGTGTGTCGGTGCCCCGACCAGTTTCGAGAGGAGCATCTAAATATGACCAAGCGTTGGACAGTCATGGCTACTACCGCGGCCTGCGCCCTTGCGATCGGTGTCGGCGTGGCCCGGGCCGGCGACAAGCACGGCAAGGACGCCAAGCCCACGGCGGAAATCGGCAAGCCGGCACCCGCCTTCACCCTTACCGGCGCCGACGGAAAGACCTACGAACTGAGTAACTACAAGGACAAGGTCGTCGTCCTCGAATGGTTCAACAAGGACTGCCCGGTTTGCAAAAACTACATGGGCAATATGAAGGAACTTGCCGAAAAGTATGCCCCCAAGGGCGTCATCTGGCTCGCCGTCGACAGCACCAACTCCCGCACCGCGAAGGAGAACGCCGAAGTCGCTGCCGAGAAGAAGATCCCCTATCCGATCCTGTCCGACTTCGATGGCAAGACCGGTCACGCCTACGGCGCCAAGACCACACCTCACATGTTCGTCATCAACAAGGGAACGCTTGTCTATGCCGGCGCGATCGATGACAGCGGCGGCCGCGGCAAGGCCAAGAAGAACTACGTCTCGACGGCCCTCGATGAGATTCTCGCCGGCAAGGATGTCGCGACGACCTCAACCAAGGCCTTCGGCTGCAGCGTCAAGTACAAGCACTAATCGCAAAGCCGAATCAATGTGCAGATCAGGCCCGCGGCAGGAAGTCGCGGGCCTTTTTTGTTGCGCCTGCTTCAGTTGAATCTTCAGCGTCCGCGCCGACGTCGACGATGTGCCTTCGCACCGATCAGTCCGATGATCGCCCCCGACGTCGCCAGCCCGACGCCGATACCGCACCACGAACCCGGCGGAATCACCGGCTGCAGCACCTTCTCCTGGAAATCCGGGTCGTAGATCACGCAGAAAGTGCACGGCGGCGTCGGATTGCTCGCCGGCGGCTGATTGTCGCACACGTCGCCAAGCAAATCGCCGTCCTTGTCCGCCTGGTTCGCATTGGACACAAACGGACAGTTGTCGACGCAATTCGGCACTCCGTCGCCATCCGAATCGGTGTCCGCCGCGCCGCACCCGCACGCACCGGGTGAGGTCTTGCCGGGATCGGCCGGACACCCATCGTTGCAATCCGCCGTCCCGTCGTGGTCGCTGTCAATATCCGACGTCCCGCAGCCGCAGATTCCCGGATTCGTCTTATGCGCATCGTCCGGACATCCGTCCACACAGTCCGGTGTTCCGTCCTCATCCGAGTCGCTATCGGCGACACCGCATCCGCACGATCCCGGAGAAGTCTTGTGCGGATCGTCGGGGCATCCATCGTTGCAGTCCGCCGTGCCGTCGTCATCGCGATCGTTGTCCGGTATCCCGCATCCGCACTGCCCCGGGTCGGTCTTGTTCGTATCGTGAGGACAGCCGTCGATGCAATTCGGCGTCCCGTCCTCGTCCGAATCCAAATCCGGCACTCCGCACCCGCACGTGCCGGGCTGGATCTTGTTCGGATCAGCTGGGCAGCCATCGTTGCAGTCCGCCGTGCCGTCGCTGTCGCCGTCGATATCCGAGACGCCGCATCCGCATTGCCCCGGCGCGGTCTTGAAAAAGTCGTCCGGGCAACCGTCGCTGCAGTTCGGTGTCCCATCCTCGTCAGAATCGGTATCGGGAACTCCGCATCCGCACGCGCCGGGTGAAGTCTTGGCAGGATCGTTCGGGCACCCGTCTTCGCAGTCAGCCGTTCCGTCGCTATCGCTGTCGGTATCGGGCACGCCGCATCCGCACGCTCCCGGGTCGAGCTTCGCCGGGTCAAACGGGCACCCATCGAGGCAATCGAGCACGCCGTCGCTGTCCGAATCGATATCCGGCGCATCCGGACAATGGTCATTACAGTCCGGAACGCCGTCTTCGTCGCTGTCGATGTCGCTCACGCCGCAGCCGCACACGCCGGGATTCGTCTTGTTCGGGTCGGATGGGCATCCGTCCAGGCAGTCCGCTGTCCCGTCGCTATCGCTATCCGTGTCCGGATGGCCGCAGCCGCAAATGCCCGGGCTGATCTTGTTCGCATCGTTCGGGCAGCCGTCGCGACAATCCGACGTGCCGTCACTGTCGCTGTCCGTGTCCGCAATGCCGCATCCGCAGATTCCGGGATGGATCTTGTTCGGATCACTCGGGCAACCGTCGACGCAGTCGGCCGTCCCATCGCTGTCACCGTCCGAATCGGGAATACCGCACCCGCACTGCCCCGGCGCGGTCTTGAAAAAGTCGCTGGGACACCCATCGATGCAATTCGGCGTCCCATCTTCGTCGGAATCCGCGTCGGACACGCCGCAACCGCACGTTCCCGGCGCAATCTTGTTCGGGTCGGACGGACAACCGTCGATGCAATCGGCCGTGCCGTCACTGTCGCTGTCCGTATCGGGATTTCCGCAGCCGCACTGCCCGGGCGCGATTTTGAAGTGGTCGTTGGGGCAACCATCGATGCAGTTCGGCGTCCCGTCCTCGTCTGAGTCCGTCTCCGGATTGCCGCATCCGCATGCGCCAGGTGCAATCTTGTTCGGATCACTTGGGCAGCCGTCGCACGCGTCGCCGTATCCGTCGCTGTCGAGATCGTCCTGACCCGCATTCGGTGAGCCGGGACAATTGTCGCACGAATTGGGAACACCATCGCTGTCCGCATCCGGGTCGCCCCCGCATCCCGGAAAATTGAACCCCGTGCAAACTCCGGCGCAGCCGATCTCGCACGGATTCGGCACGCCGTCACTGTCGCAATCGAATGTCGTAATCGACAACGGCCCGTTGACAAGGGTTGCGGAATTTTCGGCAAACCGCGATACATCGATTGCGATGCGCAATCCTGCCACGCACGCTTCTGGATTCTCTTCGTCCGCCGCCGACTGAATGCAGTCACGAAATGACTGAAAGCTCTGTCCCGCGCCTAGTCGAAATCGGAGGGTGAGGTACTCTCCCGCCTGGATGGGATTCGAAGCTCCCTGGCCGGCAACCGGGACAAAGTTCAATTGCCGACGGAATGGTGGACAGAACGGACCGATTTCGGGCGGATCGCCGCCGTCCGGTGCGAGTTGCTCGAATTGCACCCCCGGTCCGTTAACGATCTCGATCAGCGTCAAACCCGCGGCCGGAATGCACGAATCATCGATCGATACGGCCGTAATGCTCCCCACGACGCCGCCGGATATGTTTCGAATGGTCAGCTCGACCAGCGTTCGCCCGCCGGGATCGACGCCGCTATCCGAAACAATCAACACGGCGCCGCTTACGAACGGATTCAACCGGCTCGCTCGAAATCCGTGAAATTGCGATGCAGTCGAATTCCCCGCGATGCTGATATTTGGCCCGCAGAGTATGCCCAGCAAACAACCCACCCAAGTTGTCAGTTGAACTCTCATTCCACCACCGCCCGCCGCGCCCGAGGTGGCGCGTCCCAGACTCTTAGAGCAAACCCCTCTAGACCGCCCCGAATGGTCGCTTCCGCGTTGTTGCCGAGAATTGCTGGCAAACCAGTCGAGTGCCAATTATACCGGCCCCTGGTTCGATTGTCGCCTGCCGGACGCGCAGGTCGCTCGATCCCAATCCGCACAAATCTCTTCTCTTCAGACAGTTATGCGACCCGTGCCGGGTCCCTACCACCGCGTTCTCTCAGCCCCTGATCTGCCGGAACATGTACGAAATCCGAACGACGGCAGGCCCCGCGAGGACGATGAAAATCGTCGGAAAGATAAACAACACGAGCGGGAAGATCAGCTTCACCGCGGTCTTCGCCGCCGCCTCCTCCGCCCGTTGCCGCCGCTTCACGCGCAGCATCGCCGCTTGTGTCCGCAGCGCCGTCGCGACGCTCGTCCCGAAGCGTTCCGCCTGCGTGAGGATCGCCACCAGTGTCTGCATCTCCGGCACGCCGGTCCGCGCCGCCATCTTCTGCATCGCCTCCGACCGCGACAGGCCCATTTGCGTCTCGCGCGCCGCAAGTCGCCACTCATCCGCGATCTCGGGGTACGGTTTGCGGATTTCAAACGCACAGCGTTGGATCGCCGCATCCAGTCCCAGGCCCGCCTCCACCATCACGACCAGCATGTCCAGCGAATCCGGCAATCCGCGCGTGATCTGCAGTGCCCGACGCTTGGCCAGTTGATTCAGGATGATCTGCGGAAGGTAAAACCCGACGCACAATCCGCCCAGCGGCCACGCCAGCCCCTCATACCAGTTCGCACCCGGCGGCGTGAACTTCCGCGCCAGCAGCGCTCCAGCCACGATCCCGACGATTCCGAAAGCGATCCGGCTGGCCAGAAACAGTGACGTCGATTCCTCGCGCCGAAACCCGGCCTGCGCCAGCTTCAAGCTCACCTTGTTTCGCTCGTATTCGGTCCCTTCGAGCGGTTTCGCAAGGACTCGAGCAACCGACTCAACGCCGCCCCAGGATCGCGCTTCGAGCAAACTGGCCGCGCCTTCACGAGACCCGCCCCCGTCGTTCCCAGTCAAACGCCGCGAAACGTCATCCCCGCGGCTGCTGCCACGCCGATTGATCAGCGCCCACAAGAGCAGCGCAGTCAGCAGCCCGATCGCCGCGACGTTGACATAAAACACAATTTCAGGGCTGAATTCCATCTCGCCTGGACCTCAGTACTGCACTTGGATGATCTTCCGAATCAACAGAATGCCGGCCAAATGCAGCACGATCGCAAACTTCAGCAGCCACTGCGCTTCGCCATACAGCAGCTCATTCATGTAGCTCGGATTCAGCCGCCAAACCAGCAGACCCACGACGATCGGCAACCCCGTCAATACCCAGCCGCTCATCCGTCCTTCTGCCGTCAGCGCCCGAACCGCCCCGGCCACCTTCAGCCGGTCGCGTATGACTTCACCGCTCCGATCGAGCACTTCGCCCAGGTCTCCACCCGTTTGCCGCTGGATCAAGACCGCCGCGACGAACATGTGAACCTCGAGCAGACCCGATCGATCCGCCAGGTTGTTCAGCGCATCCTCGAGCTTCACGCCGAAGTTCTGCTCCTGAAACACACGTGCAAATTCTTTGCCGACCGGGTCCGAAAGTTGCTGCCCAACCAATTGCACCCCTGTCACAAGCGAATGGCCCGCCCGCAGCGCCTGGCTCAACAGCTCGAACACCTCCGGCAGCTGCTCCACGTACTTCTTCAATCGCGTGTGCCGCCGGACCGCCAGCACGATGATCGGCGCCACGCCGATCGCGATCACGATCAGTCCGATGCCCCACGGGGGAATGCGTCCCGGCCGCGACGAATTCACGAGCAGGCAGCCCATGGCCGTCAAGCTCATCAGCAACAGGATCATGCCGACGAACCGATATGCCGGCCACGGAACGTCCGCCTGCAGGATGAACTCCTGCAACGATCGGCCCAGCGCCTCGCTGTTCAGCATCCGCGCGATCAGGGATCGGTCGGTCGGCTCGAGTTGTCTCAGCAAGTGCAGGGGCCGGTCGGTCCGGACCCCGCCGACCAGGCGCTGTTCCACGCGCCGCTTTTCGACCCGCCGAAGATCGTTAATGAGCTGCGCAATGCCGAGAAACAGCAGCCCCAGCCCCAGCGCCAACATGACGACCATCAGCGGATTGGCGTTAAACCATGTTGCCGGTTGCATGACCCACGCTCTCCGCAACGACCGCGATCAGGCTCGCGCCGAATCTGCTTCCGCCGCCAGTGTGCGCTGCTGGAACATCTTCGGATCCAGCGCCGCGCCGAACGACGCCAGCCGATCCAGGCACGTCGGCCGGATGCCCGTGCACACGTATCGCCCGAACGCGCGGCCCGAAGGGTCCACCCCTTGCTGCTCGTAGGCGTACAAGTCCTGCATTGTGATCACGTCGCCTTCCATGCCTTGGATTTCGGAAATGCGGACCGCCTTTCGCGCTCCACCTTGAAGCCGCGCCGTCATCACCACGATGTTGATCGCCGACGCAATCTGCCCGCGCATCGCGCGACTCGGCAGGTCGAGGCCCGCCATGAGCATCAACGTCTCCAGTCGCGACAGTGCGTCCCGCGGATTATTTGCGTGAAGCGTCGTCATTGATCCTTCATGACCGGTGTTCATCGCCTGGAGCATGTCCAGCGCCTCGGCCCCGCGAACTTCGCCCACGACGATCCGGTCCGGCCGCATGCGCAGCGCGTTCCGAACCAGGTCGCGCGTCGACACTTCGCCGCGCCCCTCGATGTTCGTCGGCCGCGTCTCCAGTCGCACCACGTGCGGCTGCTGAAGAGACAGTTCCGCCGCGTCCTCGATCGTCACGACGCGCTCGTGCGCCGGGATGAATTTCGACAGATTGTTGAGAAATACCGTCTTTCCGCTGCCCGTGCCGCCCATGATGAGAACCGTCATCTTGGCCTTCACGCACGCCGCGAGGAAGCGCACCATGTCCGGAACGATCGAGCCCATCCGCAGGTAGTCCTCGATCGTGATACGCTGCGATCCGAATCGCCGGATGCTCACGCACGGCCCGTTCAATGCGATCGGCGGAATCACCGCATTCACGCGCGAACCGTCCGGCAGCCGCGCATCGACCATCGGCTGGGTTTCGTCGCAGCGACGCCCGACGCGCGACACGATCCGATCGATGATCTGCAGCAGATGCTTGTCGTCCCGGAACGTCGCCCCCGTCAGCATCAGCATGCCGCCGCGCTCGATGTAGACGCTCTTCGGCCCGTTGACCAGGATTTCAGTCACGTTCGGATCGCGCAGAAGCTCTTCGAGCGGCCCCAGTCCGAACACCTCGTTGAGGACTTCGTCCACGATCCGCTGGCGCGAGCGAAAGTCAAGCAGCGCCTCTTCCTGCTCGCACAGCTCGGTCAGGACCGAGCGCACCTGTTCCCGGTGCTCGGCCGAGTCTTTTTCGAGATTGCCCAGGTTGAGTCGGTTGATCAGCTTCTTGTGCAGCCGGCTCTTCAGCTCCTGGAGCTGCTTCTCGCGCTCGGGGACGACCGCTGCCCCCTTCGATCCAGGAACCCCGACGTCCTGCGGCCCCAACGCCGCATCGCCGCCCGGCCCCGGTCCCTCTTCCGGCGTCTCGTCCTTACGTTTGATGAATAGAGCCATGGCACGCTTCCATAGAGCCTTGCCGCGTCTTGCCCGTCAGATGGGCCGTCCGCATCTCCGCGTCATTCGCCGCATTAACTCCACTTCAATCGTCCCTTCAACCAGCCCATCACGCCCGGCCGCCGCGCCTCGTCGTTCGCCGACTGTACTTCCGTGGCGAGCCGAACCGCCACGTCGCGAATCGCCAGCCGCGCCTTGCTCGTCGGCGCATGCATCGCGAGGGGCACCCCGAGATTGATGCTCTGGCTCACCGTGAACCAGTCCGTTGGAATCTCCGCGAACACCGGCCGCCGCAGCGCCTCGCCCAGTTTGTCGATCGTCACCACGCCCGGCTTCTTCGACACCCGATTCACAACCAGCCGCACCTTCTCCATGTTGAAGTCCGGCCCCAGGCTCGCGATGATTTGCGTCGCGTTCCGAACGCTCGGCACCATGAGCTGTGTTACCAGCAGAAGCTGGTCCGCCTGATCCTGCACCACGCGCGACGTCGCCTCGCTACGCGATCCTTCATCGACGATCACCCACGCGTAGTTCTCCAGCAACGCGGTCACGATCGCCCCCAGCTTCGCTGGCCGGAGATCCACGCCTTCCATGTCGCGCGGCCGCGCCAGGATCGAGACCCCCGACGAGTGTTTTGCCATCGCGTTGTTCAGGACGCGCTCGTCATATTCCTCCGACTGCTGCGACAATTCCGCAAGCGTAAAGGCCGGCGAGACATCGTACATCATCGCGACCTGGCCGAACTGAAAGTCCAGATCGACCACGGCCGTCTTGCCGCAGTTCAGCTTCGCGAGCTCCGCGGCCAGGTTCGCCGCGACCGTCGTTCCGCCGCAGCCCCCGCCCGTCCCGCGAACCGCGATCAGCCGCCCCGACGACCGCCCGCCATGCTTCTCGACCGCGATCTGCAACGCCGACAGCAACTTCTCCGCATCGACAGGCAGATCAAGCAGTTCAGAGAGCCGTGCTCGCATCGCCGCCTTGAGCAGTCCCGGCTCGTTCGGAAGTCCCACGCCGACCACCGTGATGCTGGGATCTTCCCTCGAGAGTGTCCCGATTTGCTCAAGCAGCCGCTCCGCCGATCGGCCGTTCAGCAGCACCGTGACCACGTTGGGCCGCGTCTGCTTCGTCGCCGACACGAGGTCCCCCGCATCGGCGTCCCATTCGCCCACAATGCGTAATCCCTCGATGCTCAGCAGCGCGCTGCGCAGGCTCGAGTCTGCTCCGTCCGGGTGATAGGTTGCTACGCGCAGCGTGCGAGACATTGCTCCAACCCTGTTTGTTCAATCATTTTATGCACTCTCGCCGCGAGTACCAGCATTCTTCTGCCGCTTCGCCGCGATTCCTTTGCAACAACCCAGCGCCGATAATAATCATGGCGCGGGTTCGGACTCCGAATTCCTATCGGCACTCGCAACCGAGATGAGCGCAGGCAGATTCCCCCCATCAACCGAATGGCTGCACAGATAGAACTGAGAACTTCGCCTGCTTGGGCCCCCTCCCAAGATCAGCGCTGCCGCCGAGCGTCTACCGAATCAATACGGCCACGTGCGAACGTCCGACAAGATTCGCAATGAAATTATCAATCGTCGTGAAGTCCGCCGCCGTTAGCCCGAGATTCGGAGGCAGGTGCAAGTGTCCTCCCCCGCCGTGTGTTCCGATCCAGTCCATCAGGTTGTATTCGCTGGTTCCGGGGCGCGAGACATACCCAACACTCAACGCAGCAACGGTGTATCCATCATTGACCGCGTGATTAACTTGCGACTGATAGCTGTTCCCCGTGGTTCCCGCGCCGTCAGAGATCACCAACACATAGCCCTGGCCGTCTGGATCGTTGGAGTCCTGATTCAGGCCGGTTCGCGCTTCGTTGATTCCAGCACCCAGATTGTGTGTATTCCCCACGGGACCCGCGGCGAGAGGATTCATTCGATTTCGAATTTCATTCATGTCGGTCGTGAGATCGATTTCGAAGTGCGGATCGGATGAATTATTGTTGTACAATCCCATCTGGTCACCGCGCAGCTCGGCGATATCCGCCAGATGCAGGACGACCTCCTTCATCGTGTGCAACGGCTGTTGCGGCGTGGCCCCGAGCGGATCCGCCGAAACCTGATTGAGGTAGTCAATCAACGTCCGCAGCCCGTACTTGTTCTTGTAGCCGGAAGCCGAGGCATTGCTCTTTACAAACGAAACATAGTCCGACCAGCTGTGACCCGGGTCGAGCGTCGTCGGATACGGCACGCTCGTCAGTCCGAGCGTCGAGAGAATGGATGATGTGTTTCCTGACAGCGTCTGCATCGACGCGGCGTTATCCTGCCACGTCGTCATGTTTCCGTACGTCGGGCTCCCAAGTCCCTGCCAGAGCTGCTTGAGGTTCATCTTTCCGTTCGGCGAGGCCGCCACCATGTCCCCGAGCGCACCCTCGCTCGACAACTGGCTGTCGTCATTCATCGCCTCACTGTTGTCGACAACTATCGTGATCCCGCGAGACTGAATCGCTGCCTGCGCCGTCGCCGCAACATCCGCATTCGATCGCCCGATGATCCTCGCAAACAACAACGGCACCGGCCCGCTCGGCGATCCCGTCGTTCGCCGCACCGTCACTTCGACTGCGTTCGGCGCCGTCGTGCCGGTCCCGGTCCACGTGTATGTCTTTGTCTGTCGGTTGTACGACGCCCGGCCGAGCACGACGTCCGACGTCGTCAGCGTGACATTCCCCGCTCCGACCCAGTTTCGATCCACGGTCGTCTGCGCAATGCTGAAGGCCGTATTGTAATTCAGATTTGTGAGCGTCGGCTGTCGCGCCATCCACCCTGCAACGGCCAGCGCACCCGCGTCTGCCGCTCGCTGAGCGTCCGATTGCAGCGCATGCAGCATCGTCATTTCCACACCGAAGGCCGAAAACCCTCCGATCACAGGAATCAGTATCGCAACCTTGACTAACGTGACCGCGCGCCGCGATCGATCCGACCCTGCGCCACTTTCTTGTCGTTGCCGTGCCATGGCCGTCATCCTCCCGCTTTCCTGTTCTGGTGCGAAGCGTTGCCTTACCCGGGCGATTTCGTCCGGGGGGCTTCCTTCTCCGGTTCGGGCGGCGCGCCTTCCCGCGACTCCTCCGCTTCTTCGGATTCGTCGGTGCCCTTTCCGTCCGGATTAAACACTCGCTTCTCACGATTCGATCCGCGCCAAACCTCGATCACCGTCGACGGCGGGCGCTTCGGTTCTACTTTCTCGGGCGGCGGTGGCGGCGGTGGGACCACCACCGGCGGCTCGACCTTCGGAAAGCCCATCGCATCCCGCAACGTCACGCCGTCCGTGGGCCCGTTCGCAGCGCTCTTGTCGCGCAGGATGAGCTGAATCCGCGCATTCGACGCCGCCACGGCGCTCAGTCCGATGCTCTGCTTCGACGACAAGGCCAGTGTCACTGACCGCGGAAGTTCCGCTTCTGTTCGCGTTTGCGCGCCGCGTTCCGAGCTGCCCGTCGGCATATCCGACTGATTCACGGCCAATACCATGATTCCATGCAGGATCGGCTTCGCTACCAGGTCGAGGGCGTTGCCGTCCGAGTTCGGCAGAACCGCGAGCACATCCACCCGATCCCCCGGCTCCACAAATCCCGCTCCACCCTGGATCGCGTCTACCTTTACCGGCACGGCGCAGGTCTCGGGCTTCGCCATCAGAATCGCCTTCAGCAACGAAGGCGTGCCGATGGGAAAGAGGTCATCGTTGGTGATGGGCCTTCCCTGCGCGATCGGTCGCTTCGCGAACCTCAGGAGCGGAACGTTGTTATCCACCGGAAACATCCGCGCCGCCGACGACACATACTCTTCCGGCGGACTCCCGGGTTCGGTCCACTCCACCGATTCCACGAGATGCGGTGCGACCCGCTGATATTCGTCGATGTTCTCGATCGCAACGAAATAGCGCGGTCGCGCGGGCGGTTTGACGCGGAAGTAATTCAACACCCCCAGCGTCACGACGCCGCCGACAAAGATCGGAATGACCGTCCCGAGTTTCAAGCCCGTTGCTCCGTTTCTGGCGATGAACGACCTTCAATCGTCGCTCTGCTGCTAGACTCCGGCGGACTAAGTCTCTGTCTCCCGACGAAACGACGACACCACCTGGATCTGGGTGATGTTCAACCAGCCGAAGAACTGACCGACGATCGATGCCTTATTGTAGGGTACGGTGATCGTCACAGTCTCATAGGGCTGTCCCGATGTCGCGCGCGTAATGCCGACCGTGTATGAATACTTCGCTTTCGTCAGTCCCATATTGTTCATTACTTCATCGACCTTCGCCTCGATATTAGCGGTGGTCGATGCCGGCAACGTCGCGTATCGCGCCCCAACCCGGCTCGCCGTCGTCATCGACTGCTTGAAAAAGAACAGCCAGCCGAATTCGATGATCCCCATCAGAATCAGGATCAGCACCGGCGAAATCACCGCCATCTCGACGGCCGCAATGCCGCTTCGTCGATGCCGTCGCCCGCGCAAGTTGGTCATCATGTCAGTACCCCATTCCCAGCGTCCGCGACGCCAGCACGGCAATGCCCCCGAGGCCGAAGAACGCCCCGCACGGCATCGATACCCGACCCGCATTCAGTTGCTCATACGACGCATAGTTCGGATCGAGTATCCGTTCCGATGCTAGTTTGCCCGCGATCATGGTCATGTTCGTCAAATGGGCTCGCCGATCCCGCGAAAGAAGCATCGCCGCTAATCCGTAGACGCCGCCCACCAGTCCACCGACCACCAGTACGTACAGACATCCCTTTGGGCCCGTAAACGCACCGATCGCCGCCAGGAACTTCACATCGCCCGCGCCCATCGTGCCGAGCGCGTACAACGGCAGCAACACCGCGAGCCCGGTCGCAACGCCGAGAAGCGACGCCTTCAATCCGCCGAGTCCGCCGTAGAACGTCAGGACCGCGACACCGGCCGCGATAATCGCCAGGTTAAGCCGATTACCGATCCGGCGCGCGCTGACATCCGTGTACATTCCCACTGCGATCAGCGGGGATGCCACCAGCAGCGCCGCTAGTTCCGTCCCGTGCGACAGCATCCCGAAGATGCTCCTCTTCGTGACGCGCCGGCCTCGTCGGACAGCCCGCTCAAGCGAAGCGGGCCGCCCGCGTACGGCAGAACCTCTGGTTACGAACCCGAGCCGGTGCCGAGTTTGGTTGCCGTGTCATTGAACGTCGTCGATACGTTCTGGCCGAGCGTCTGAATGGCGACCAGTGCCACCACGATGATGAGCGCCAGCATGACCGCGTATTCCGTGGCCGTCGGCGCCTCTTCCGACCGAACAAATCGCTGAATCTTTGTCACAAGCGTCTTCATGAACACTACTCCTATCCCACGAACAACAAATCCTGTGTCCCCGTTGGACTTTTCACTCGCGCACGCGCGCGATTGATGCACACCAGACGTTCTGCGATTCTTGGCCTGCGCCGAACACGAGCGGACGTGGATCCCTCCCAGTTTCGGTCAGACTCGCCCATCAAGTCGCCGGCGCTGTGTGCGTCCCGTTGGTTTCGAGCCCTGACCCCGGCGATGAGAGACTACATCAGGCTATCCAACGTTCACAATTACTGTCAATACTCCGTTCGGGTGAGTCATTACGGAACCCCCCATTGGACGCGGAAAACGCGACTTCTTTCTCGGAATTCGTACGTTCCGATGCGAAACGACTTGCCATCTAGAGGGAACTCGCATGAGCGAACGCACGCGAATAATGAACTCTCGCGTTCGCGTCGCAATGCGCGGGACGACGCGGCATGCCGCCGGACACGAAAACTCTCACCGGATCAGGATCGACTGCCGATCCCCGCCCAACGTGCGAAACGCCT
This sequence comes from uncultured Planctomycetaceae bacterium, assembly GCA_964581285.1. Classification (GTDB taxonomy): domain Bacteria; phylum Planctomycetota; class Phycisphaerae; order UBA1845; family UTPLA1; genus SpSt-539. The sequence continues at coordinate 28,531 of CAZONT010000009.1, forward strand.
CGCGAAGCTGCTCGCGGTAATCGTCGATCGACCCCGTCGCATGAAACGCCGAGCCGTGCCCGATCTGCACAATCTCGCTCAAGAGGTCCATGTCGGCGTCAGCCCCCACCCCCACCGCATGAATCGTCATCCCGGCATTCGCCGCCTGGGTCGCCTTCTGGATCGCGTAGGTCCTCCCGGCCGTGTAGCTCGAGCTCCCGCTCGACCCGACATTCGCACGTCCGTCCGTCAGCAGGAAGATGACTTTCGTCGTTCCGGCCCGCGCCCGCGCCGACTGCAATTCCTTGATCGCCTCGTTGATCCCGCCGCCCGTGTTTGTGTTATTGTCAAAGTGATTCGACTGTCGTTGGGTGAGCTTCGTGTGGACCTGCGAGTGCGTGATCGTCAGGTTCACTTCGTGCCGAGCCGTCGTCGCAAACGTTTCCAGCGAAAGCTGATCGAAGCTGTCCAGCGTCGTCAGGTAGTTCACCACCTCGCCTACGGAATCCTTCACCGCCTGCAGCGGCTGCTCCGGCGTATTCACCAGTTCCGGCGTCTGGTCGTTCGACGAGTTGTCCTCCAGGACATAGTTGACGATCGTCTTCAGTCCATATCGATGCCGGAGGTTTGCGTCCGTCTCGACCATCTCCGTGTCGTTCGCCCGCACGTAGTCGATGTACGCCGTCCAGCTGCCGTCATCGAATGGCCACGATGCTGCCTGCGTCAATTCGTTGCTGTCGATGTGATTGTCGCCGTTGCCGGGCCCGCCCCGGTACTTGCCGCCGCTCTTCTTGCTCCGCCAGCCCGCCAGCCCGGTCAACACCTGCACGCGATTGCGATACTCCGTCGCGCTTCCGTCATACTGACCGCTCAGGAGCGCCGACCTCTCCGCCGACGAGTAACCGGCTTCCGTAAGATTCGCGATAACGTCCGATTGCGTCGTGTTGGAACCGCTCGGAATGTAATACAGCCCCAAATCCGCCGTCGGGTTGTACGCCCCGAGCGTCAGTGCCGTGCCCCAGCCCGTCATCCAGCCCCACCGCGGCCCGGCCGGATCCGTCGTTCCGCCCTGCGGCTCGGCGCCCGGATTCGGATTGCCGCCCTGGCTGTTCGGTGAACCGGGCCCGGTGCCCGGCTGGTCGTTGTGATTTCCCGGGTTTCCCGGCGGCGGTGGGTCGACGCCATTCCCGACGCCGTTGTTTCCCTTCGACTTTGGCAGGTTGATCCAAACATCCTTGAGGTTGATTTGCGTGCCCGGATTGGTGCCGCCCGAATCCGACGGGTGTGCCTTGTAGTGCTTCAATTCGCTGTCGTCGTTCATCGACCCCGAGAGATCGACCACCAACGCAATGTCGCGCGGAATCAGCGCCGACCGCGCCGTCGCCGAGACATCCGCGCTCGAGCGGCCCAGTAGTCGCGCAAACAGCAGCGGAATCGGCCCCGATGGCGAGTTGCTCGTTCGTCGCACCGTAACTTGCGCAGCGTTCGGCGCCACGGTCGCCGACCCCGACCACGAGAAGCCGCCCGTGGAGGTGTTGAACGCCGCCCGCCCCAGCGTCAGGTCCGATGAGGCCAGCGTGACCGTCGCGTTTGCAACGGGGTTGCGATTCACCATGTCCTGCGCGACCGCCAGTGCGCTCGCCTGGTTCACCGTTACCGACCCGTTCGTGTGGGTCATCCAGTTCGTTACGCCCAGCGCAGCCGCATCCGCCGCGCGCTGCAAGTCGGCCTGAACCGCCTGCAACATGGTCATCTCGATCCCCAGCGCGGCGAAGCCCGCAATTACCGGCAGCATGATCGCCACCTTGACCACGACCGCGGCCCGACGTCGCCATCCGGGCGCACGCCTGCGACGACCCGAGCCGGCTTCTTGCTTGCGTGTCATTGCCATGCCTCCCGCTATCCCTGGCCGACTGGCCCTCCCGGCAGCACGTCGTCTTCCCTAGCGAATGAGAACCGCAACGTGCGACAATCCCTGAGCTCTCGACAAGAACTGCTTGATCTGAGCGAAGTACGGCGCGAAGTCGGTGTATGGCGGAATATGCAAATGCCCGCCGCCGCCGGTCGTCCCGATCCAATCCATCAGGTCGTAAGCCGCCGTGCCGGGTCGCGACGCATACCCCACGCTCAGTGCCGCAACCACGCAACCATTTCCGACCGCCTTGTTCACGTGCGAGCGATATGAATTCCCGTTCTGACTCAGTCCATCCGAGATCACGAGGATGAACTTCTGCCCCGCTGGCACCGATCCAATATTGGTCTCAGCGTGCTGGATGCCGGCCCCAAGGTTGTGCGTATTGCCCGTGCTGTCCGCGACCATCGGCGTGATGTGGCTTCGCACGAGATTCATGTCTGAAGTCAGGTCAGTCGTGAAGTGCCACGATTGGTTCCCATTATTGACGTTCATCTGGTCGCCGCGGATTTCGGCTTGGTCAGCCAGCCACAGCACGGTCTGCTTCAGTCCATAGAGCGGCATCTGCCGCGTCGCGGCCAGTGCGGGCGATCCGTCCTCCGACGATTGCACTTCGTTCAAGTATTGAATGAAGGTCCGCAGCCCGAACTTGTTCTTGTAAGCCCCGCGCGAGTTGTTTCCCTGGTATCCGATGTATCCGCTCCACGTACCGCCCATGCCCGTCGGGTACGCCACGCCGTTCAAACCCAGCGAATTCATGATGGACGTCGCATTGCCCGTCAGCGTCGGCATCGATGCGACGTCGTTGTGCCACACGTTCATGTTCCCATACGTCGGGCTGCCCAGATCGTTCCACATTTGCTTCGCGTTCATCGTCCCGGTCGGAGCGCTGGCCACCATGTCGCCCAGGGCGGCCTCGCTGATCAACTCGCTGTCGTTGTTCATCTCGCCGCTGTTGTCGACGACCACCGCCCAGGTTCGCGCGGCGATTGCCGCCTGTGCCACCGCCGACACATCCGCCGCCGATCGTCCGATGATCCGCGCGAAGAGCAGCGGCACCGCGCCGCTCGGCGAATCCGACGTACGCCGCACCGTCACCTGCACCGCATTCGAGGGGTTCTGTCCGGCCCCGCTCCATGTGTACGCCTGCCCCGCAGCGTTGTAAGCCGCCCGCCCGAGCACGACGTCGCCGGCCGCCAGCGTCACCGTCGAATTACCGACGTTATTTCGGTTGACCGTCTCCTGCGCGATCGCGAATGCCTGGTTCGAGTCGATGCCGTTCAAAGTCGGCTGCCGCGCCATCCACCCCGCGACCGCCAGTGCCGCCGCGTCAGCCGCCCGCTGCGCATCGTTCTGCAGCGCGTGCAGCATCGTCATCTCAACTCCAAACGCCGCGAATCCTCCAATCACCGGCACGAGAAGCGCCACCTTCACCAGCACAGTCGCGCGTCGCCGTTCACCCTTCGCAGCCCCCGGTCGAGTCTCCGCGCTTTTTGCCGACATCGCCTTTCCCTTTCGACCCCCAGCGCCTCGTCTCTCTCCAACATCCGCGCCGTCACCGGTCGCGGCTCAACTTCCACTCGAACCCAGGACCTCGCGTCGAAACGTCGTCTCCGCCTTAAGTTGCTGGATGTTCAGCCAGTTGAAAAAGCCGCCCAGCAGCGACAGGTTGTTCGTGTATGGCATGACGATCTCGACCTTCTCGTACGGATTCTGGGTCGTCCCCCGCGTGATCGTGATCGTGTATTGAAATTTGTTCTTGCTCAGGCCCATCCCGCTCATCGCGTTGTCGACGTCGCTGGTTACCTCGGTATTGGTCGTGCCCGCCATGCTCGCCGTTCGCGCACCGACCCTCGAAGCCGTCGTCATCGACTGTTTGACATGAAACAACCAGCCGAACTCGATCGTGCCCAGTAGCAGCAACAGGAGTACCGGCGACACCACCGCCATCTCCACCACTGCCGCGCCGCGACGTACATGAGAAGTTTGTCGCACGTGTCCTCTCCTCTGCCGAACTCCCGATTCCGCGTCCCGTGTCCACCCGCTCCGCCGTTTGCGATCGCTCCGTGTCCGACTCTGTCCAATTCAGCGCGCACCGAGAGCGCAGCGATCAATACCTCTCTCAACTCCTGCTTGTCCGATCGACTTGAGGTGTTGTTTGTGGCCTCAGCGCCAAGAGGCGACGCTCAGACCGCGGCATCGAGTGGCGAATTGAAGCCGCAGAACCGAAGCATCGGGCGGCGGCGTTGAAGCCGCCGCCCGGATGTCTCGAATCTGCTTATGAACCGCCGGTGCCAGTGCCGATCTTCGTCGCCGTGTTATTGAACGTCGACGAGACGTTCTGACCCAGCGTCTGGATCGCCACCAGCGCCACCACGATGATCAGCGCCAGCATGACGGCATATTCGGTCGCCGTCGGGCCTTCCTCCGACTGAATGAAATTTCGAATCCTGTTCAACATCGTTTCCATAAGACACTCCTTCGTTCTTCCCGGATTGACCGTCGCCGGGACCACCCCGCCGTGTCCAATCCCCAATTCTTCCTCAAGCCACCAATCACACACACCGACTGCATGCGACTTGGGCTCAAATTATGGCACCGGACGAACTACACCCGTCGATAGATGTACCCCGACCCAGTGTCTCTCATTCAGCGTATCGCCCGTCTGGGTGACATGTCAAGAGAATTGTGTCTCGTACGTGGCTCGCTCGCCCATGCGAACGACGTTACTCGTAAGCGACACAGCAGCATACGTTTACCTTCCAATAATTCCGGCGTTTTCCGGACCCGATATGCCTTCGTCGCTAACTGAGGGAATGCCGAACAGGCGACTGAACAAGTTTCACTAGGGTAATGACCACACCTGCGCGTCGCGCAACGCGGCGCGAAACCGCCGAGAATCGCAACGAAATCGCCCACGATTACGCGAGTTCACCCGAACTGTTGAGGCGACCCAATTCGCAATGGTCTACGATGATGTGCCGGAGATTCCCCGAGCGCGCCGACACAACTCGTCTACGCGGTGCCGCTCTTCGGCCAACATGTCGTTCCCTGGAGCGGCGTGGCGTGCGGTTGTCGCAATGGAGCCCCCATGAATCCTGACCAAACTCGGATTCTTCAAGCCGCCCTCTTGGCTGCAGCAGCGCTGGCCGCTTGTACAGTGGCGCCGGCAAACGCAGCCAATCACTACTACGGCTTCCGGCAGATTCAAAGCGGCACGAACGTCCGCGGACCGTCACTCATTATTTCCCATGTCGGCTCCGATTCAGCCGGCAACGTCGTCGCAGACCTCACCATCCGAAATCTCGTGAACGGCGAATCCACCAAGATCACCGACGTCTGGATAGACGATCGATGCGGTTCGGCCGGCATCCTTCAGTCTCTGACGCAGGTCATCAACGGTCCCGGCGTCCGATTCCAAACGGGATCGTCCCAGGGCGGCGCCAACGTGCCCAACGGCTCCGGTCTCTGCCCAAGCTTCCAGACCACGCCCGGCTTTTATGCCAGTCGCACCGGCGGTGCGTCAAATGCAGTCAACCCCGGAGAATACCTCACTCTTCGATTTACCCTCCGCCCCGGAAGCCAATTCGACGATCTCATCGCCTGCGTCGAATCGGCCCGTCAGGACGCCGTTCCTGCTCAATGCATCCCCGGACTGCGCGTCGCGATCTCGGCCGGCCTTGCAACCGGCGGCGGATCATCCGGCGTCAACAATCCCATAGGCGTTTCTGCATCCGACTGCGACGGCGATGGCATTCCCGATCCATGCGACATGAGCTGTGACGGTGATTGCGCAGCTCTCTCGCTCCCGGGCTGCGGACAGGACCCTGACACGGATGGCGATGGTCTCCCCGCATCGTGCGACAACTGCCCGACCCATGCCAATCCCGATCAGGCCGACTCCGATGGCGATGGTGTCGGCGATGGCTGTGACAATTGCCCGGACGCGTCAAACCCCACCCAAACCGATTCCGACTCCGACGGTGTCGGAAACGCGTGCGATGGATGCCCCAACGACCCCAACAAGCTTGCGCCGGGCGTTTGCGGCTGCGGCATCCCCGATTCGGATTCGGACGGCGATGGCGTTCTCGACTGTCGGGACGGTTGTCCGCTCGATCCACACAAGTCGCTCCCCGGACAATGCGGCTGCGGTGTCCCCGACACGGACACCGACTCCGACGGCACGCCCGATTGCAACGACGGCTGCCCGCTCGATCCTCAGAAACTGATTCCCGGCCAGTGCGGCTGCGGGATACCCGACACCGATAGCGACAGCGACGGCACGGCCAACTGCGTCGACGGCTGTCCCCTCGATCCTCACAAGACCCAACCCGGCATCTGCGGATGCAACAGCTCCGAAGCCGACGCGGACTCCGATGGCTCGCCCGACTGCGTTGACGGCTGCCCGTCGGATCCACACAAGCTCGAGCCCGGCGTCTGTGGTTGCGGCGTTGCGGATTCCGATTCCGACTCCGACGGAACGCCCGACTGTGTCGACGCATGTCCGACTGACCCCGCCAAGACCCATCCGGGCGTCTGCGGCTGCGGCATCCCCGACACCGACTCCGACTCGGACGAAACCCCCGACTGCGTCGATGGTTGTCCGAACGATCCGAACAAGACTCAGCCCGGGGTCTGCGGCTGCGGAACGCCGGACACCGACTCCGACGATGACGGAATCCCCGATTGCATCGACCAATGCCCGAACGAGCAGGACGTCGATTCCGACAGCGACGGCGCGCTCGACTGCGATGACGGCTGCCCGTTTGATCCGAACAAGATCGCGCCCGGCACCTGCGGCTGTGGAGTCGCCGAGACCGACTCAGATTCCGACGGCTCACCCGACTGCATCGACGGCTGTCCGGCCGATCCAAACAAGACCGATCCGGGTCAGTGTGGCTGCGGCCAGCCCGACAACGACGACGACGAGGACGGAGTCGCCGACTGCATAGACGGCTGCCCCAACGATCCGTCGAAGACCACGCCGGGCATCTGCGGATGCGGCATCCCCGACACCGACTCCGATTCCGATGGCGTTGCCGACTGCGATGACAATTGCCCGCTCGACCCGACAAAGGTACAGCCCGGCCAGTGCGGTTGCGGTGTTCCCGATGTCGATCACGATCACGACGGAACGGCCGATTGCATCGACGGCTGCCCGCTCGATCCAGCGAAAATCTTCCCCGGTGTCTGCGGCTGCGGTGTCGCCGACGTGGATACCGACCACGACGAGTTACCCGATTGCCTCGACGGATGCCCATTGGATCCGAGCAAAACTTCGCCCGGTGTCTGCGGCTGCGGCATTCCTGACATCGACTCCGATCACGACGGCGTCCCCAATTGCCTCGACGGATGCCCCAACGATCCGCTTAAGAACTCTCCCGGCACTTGCGGATGTAACGTCCCCGACACCGACTCCGACGATGATTCAGTCGCCGACTGCAACGACGGCTGCCCCAATGATCCGGTCAAATCTGAACCCGGCCAGTGCGGCTGCGGCGAACTGGACATCGATCGCGATCACGACGGTATCGCCGACTGCGCCGACGGCTGCCCCGACAACGCCGCCAAGACCACTCCGGGCCAGTGTGGTTGTGCGATCGTCGACGTCGATTCCGACGCCGACGGAGTCGCCGACTGCCACGACAATTGCCCCGACAGTCCGAATCCAAACCAGGCCGATTCCAACGCCAACGGCGTCGGCGATGCCTGCGAAATCCAACCACCCGCCCCCAATCCGACGCCATGCACTTTCTGCGTCTTGTTCGATCCTGACTTCCAGCAGGGAGTTGTTCGACCGGTGACGCCGATCGGATGTGGCTTCGGTGCCGGCTTGGCGACAACCGGCATCGTCGTCGGGTTGGCTGGCGGAAAGATGCGTCGTCGCCGGCGCCGTCCGGGTTGAACTCGGGCTGCCCCTCGCATCGCTCCTGCCCCATCGGTAACCGTCGCGCCCGGTCGGCCGGCCCGTCATCCCACGGCAAAGCCGATCCTCGCGAAAGAACCTGCCGTCTGAGCGGTACAGCGTATCGTGCATCGACCCTGTAGCGCCCGGTTCGCACACGCCCGGGCATCCTCACGCCTGCCTGAAGCTCACTGACCGAATGATCGGACGGCCGCCGCCACTCTTGCCCACTCCACGTAATCCTCACTGAAACGGGCTCGCCACGACGAACCGGTCGGTTCCCGCTACGGCTGTAGGAAATCGACCACTCACTCACAAGATCGACGCCGCCTCCCGGTACTCCTGACAAGCAAGCGAGCCATGCCGGCCCGCGGCGAATGAAAAAGGAGAGTTGCCATGAACCGCAAGATCATACGAAATCGAACCGGACTTCTGGCGTCGGCAGCCGCCGTGGTTGTCCTGATGATCGGATCGGGACGCGGGCTGGCCCAGGAATCGTCGACCGATCGCGTTTCGCGCGCCGTGCCGGCCCGGGTCATCGAGGCCGAAAAGATTCGAGGCGAGTTCGACGCCGGCCAGGATCGCGTGCAGGTAATCGTCAATCTCGTCGAAGACCACGCCGCTCAGCAGGCGATGAACTTCTCCGACGCCAACCTGGCCCGCGCCCATCGGTCGTCAGTCGCCACGCGGCAGCAGGCCGTCCTGAACCGCGCCGAGTACCAGTCGACCCAGCTCCACTACCGCTACGAGAATCTGGCGTCCTTGTGGGTGTCGGTCTCGCAGGAAGAGCTGGAAACTCTCCGCAACGATCCGGACGTCGATTCCATAGAGCCGGTGCGCATTCTGGAAGCCCACGACGTGCAAGGCCTTAACCTGATGAACGCCGCGGCGACGCGAGCGCAGTTCAGCGGGGCCGGGATGTCGGTCGCCATCTGCGATACGGGAATCGACTATACCCATCCGCAACTGGGCGGCGGCGGCTTCCCGAACAGCAAGGTCATCGGCGGGATCGACGTCGGCGACAATGATCTCGATCCGAAGCCGAACGGCCAGAGCCACGGCACGGCCTGCGCTGGAATCGCCGCCGGCGGTCTGGCAAGCTCCGGCGACTACAACGGCGGCGTGGCACCCGATGCGAAGCTCTATGCCGTGAAGATTTCGCATGGTTCGAGCGGAGGGTCGTCCGACGCGGCAATGATCGCCGGGTGGGACTGGTGCGTGACGCATCAGAACGATAATCCCGCCTACCCGATCATGATCATCAGCACGAGCTTCGGCGGTGGCCGCCATTTCCGGTCGTGCGACGACGAAGCTCCCGGAATGACCAGGGCCGCCCAACGGGCTGCCGCGGCCGGAATTACAATCTTCGCGTCGTCGGGGAACGACGGATACCACGACTCGATCGGATGGCCGGCGTGTATCAGCGGCGTGATCTCGGTCGGTGCCGTATTTGACGCCAACGTCGGACCACACGACTACTCCCCCCTTTGCATCGACGCGACGACGGCGGCCGACCGCGTTACCTGCTACTCGAACAGCGCTTCGATCCTGACATTGCTCGCACCATCGGACGACGCCTATACGACCGACATCGTCGGCTCCGGCGGACGTTCTACGGGCAACTTCGACTCGGGGTTCAACGGAACATCGGCCGCCTGTCCGTACGCTGCGGGCGCGGGAGCCGCACTGCAATCGGCGGCCAAGGCGACGCTGGGGCGGTTCCTCAGCCCAACCGAGGTCCAACAGATCCTCGTGGCGCATGGCGACAACATTGTCGACCCGAAGAACGGTATCGCCAAGCCGCGCGTCAACCTCGGCCGCGCGATCGCTTCGCTCGGCGGCGGCGGCACGCCGAATCCGACGAGCGACGACGCCTTCGAGGACAACGACGACGGCCAGCACGTTCCGTTGATCAACGAAGGAACGCACGAACTGGTCGGCATCGACGACGATTGGTTCGCGTTTGACGTGCCACAGAGCGGAGAAGTGAACATCTGGATCGACGGTCTTCAAGGCGACCTCGACCTCTACGTGTTCGACGCGAATGGCGAACCGCTCGGTTCGTCCGAAAGCTCGACCTCGCAGGAAGGGCTGTCCGGAACGCTCACTCCCGGCCGTTACTTCATGCTGGTCGCGCCGTATGAGAACCAGGGTTCGCCGTACACCCTGACTCTGGAGCTGCCGAGCGGGCAGACGCCACCCCCGCCTCCGCCGCCGCCACCCCCGCCTCCTCCTCCGCCGCCTCCTCCCCCGCCGCCGCCCCCGCCGTGCGATCCGTCGGCCTGCGGCGTGGGTGCCTGCTCCTCGCTGATGGCGATGGCTGTGGGACTAATTGGCGGTCGGCCGCTGATCCGGAGGAGGTCGAAGCGACGGCGCTAGCGCGATCAACGACAGAAATGGAAGTCGGGCCCGCCGGCCACGAGTCGGCGGGCCCATCTGTTTTCAGTCCGGAAGTAAAGTCGCTTGCTTCCCGGCGACCGGAGAAGCCGGCCGCTCTACGACGAGCGTGTTCTCGCCAAACTCGCTCTCCGGCGCGTCCTTGCCCTTCTTCTTGCCCTTCACGACCTTCCCCGATTCATCGAGTTCCTCGTCCGCCCGCGCCGTCACTCGCTTCGCGATCGTCAGCAGGTCCTTCTCCAGCTTCGTCTTGTTGATCCGCTTCACCGACGCGCATGCCTGCACCACTTCGCCGATGTATCGCTCAAAGATGCTCCGACGCTCACCCTCATACCGCATCTTCTTCCGTCGATTCAGGTACGCCTGCAGCTTCCGCCCGCAGTCCTGCATCGCCAGCTTGATCTCTTTGCGGATCTCATCGTAATCCGCGATCGCCTCCTTGCTCTCGCTCGTGAACGGCACCCACACGCTCGCCATGTGGACCATCACCACCATCGGCGCGGCCGGCAATGCCCCGCCCGGCTGCGATATGCCATATCGCCGCCAGTCCGTATCCAGCACGCTCTTGTAAATGCAGCACGCAGACTGCTGGTAGAGAAGCGGCACACGATTCGCGAACCGGATGATCTTCGCCTGCGACGGCTCCGCCGCGGCCTTCTGCCCCTCGACCGGCGCGGGACCATCGTTGTCCGACTCGCTCGGCGCCGGGCCCAGCTCGCCGCCAAACGCAAGGCCGACCTCGATCTCAAACGGGTTGCCGCGATAGACCGCCGGCGGCCGCGTTGACGCGGTGTAGAACTCCGCCTTCACGCCCTTGAGCAACCCCGCCAGGATCTGTTGCGCCCCGATCGGCACAAGACAGTTCGTTGGCGGCGCCATCAGCTTCGTCTGCTGCACCGCCTTGTAGAAGTTCTCCGCCTCGTGTTTCGCAATCCGCCGCGGATTCGCCCGCGGATTGAGTTTCGCCAGTTCGCAGATTTCCTCGGCCGTCTTCGGTCCAACCCGGCAAAACTCGCTCTGCAGGAACCCCGTCAGCCAGTGCGATTTCGTCTCCTGCAACAGCCGGATCATCACCCCCAGCTCGATCCCATGCGGATGCGGCTTGATCTCGTGCGGCTGTTCTGGCAGTTCATTTACGGACCTCGGAAATTCCGCCTTCTCGCCGCCCGGACCCGTGAATTCAAATCGCGTGTGTGGATTCGCAATCGCCGTCAGCTCAACGTACTCGTCGACCGACTGCCGTCCCTTCGCGTAGCTCGCAACCAGTTCGATCTCCACCTGCGTCCCATGCGGCCACTCGACGTCAACCGATTCGTCCTTCACGATCGTCGGCTCGTTCTTCTTCGTGTCGATCTGAATCTCGAATCGATGCGCCGGCTTCTTCGCCCCCGTCCGCGAAATGACCTTGATGCTCTTGCCGGTCGTCAGCAGCCCATACATGCCCGCCGCCGAAATACCGATCCCCTGCTGCCCGCGACTCATCCGTAGTCGATGAAACTTCGAGCCGTAAAGTAGCTTGCCGAATATGTTGGGTATCTGCTGCTTGACGATGCCCGGCCCATTGTCGCGCACGATGACGCGGAATCGCTCCTCCTCGACCTGCTCCACCGCGATCGCGATATCCGGCAGGATGCCCGCCTCCTCGCAGGCGTCGAGACTGTTGTCGACCGCCTCCTTCACCGTCGTGAGCAGCGCTTTGCGTTTGTTGTCGAATCCAAGCAGGTGCCGATTCTTCGCGAAGAACTCGCTGACCGAAATCTCGCGCTGGCTCTTCGACAGCGACTCCGCCGTTGCGAACGATTTCCGATTCTTAATGTCGCCCCGCGGCGCCGCGCGCTCCGCCGGCTTTTTTCCCGGCTCCGTCGCCTTCTTCTCCGCGCGCGCGCTGCCCGCACCCGACGAAAACGACAATTTCAGCTGCGGCTCAGCAGCCCGACTCTTCGACGACTTTCGTCCCATTGCGACCGCCATCCTGGCACCTCATATCCATCGAAATTTCCCCCGCTCGGGCTACACGTCGTGCGTCTGTGCACAACTTCCCCGTTCTGGCCGCGCCAGCTGCGGGCGACGATACACAGTCCCGTTTGCTTTGCAACACCGATCGTTCTTTCGACCGATTCACATGAAAATTCGCTGTTCTGTCCAAACAACCCCTTGACTTATAGGTGCAACCCTTTAGAATCTCACGCAAGGACTGGGGAGGTTAAAAGCTCCTCGTGTCCGAATAACAATGTCCATCACCCCCGGGTTTGGCTCCCCCCCCCAGGCCAAACCCACGATGGAACGGGAGCGATAGTTGAGTGTGCCTATCGCTCCCACTTTTTTGCGCTC
>CAZONT010000010.1:0-40340 GCA_964581285.1 uncultured Planctomycetaceae bacterium
AGATGATGGTTTCCTGCGTCACGAGACTGATCTGGCGGCGGAGCGACTTGAGCGAGAAGTCGGTCACCGGCTGGCCATCGAAAAGGATGCGGCCGGACTGCGGCTCGAAGAATCGCGTCAGGATGGCGAGAAGCGTGGTCTTGCCTGAGCCGTTGGGGCCGACGACGGCGACGCGTTCACCCATTTTGACTCGGAGGGAAAAGTCGCGGACGGCCGGGCGCTCGGCGCCGGGGTAGGTGAACGTGATGTCGTCGAAGACGATTTCGTGTCGAAGCGTCGGGAGATTGGGCCAGCCGCCCGGTCGGTATTCCTCCTCGACGGGGAGGTCGATGATTTCGAAGACGCGCTCGGCGGCGGCGTTGGCGCGCTGGAGGCGGGTGTACAGATTCGACATCTTGCGGAGCGGGTCGAAGATTGCGATCAGGCAGATGACCATGGCCATGAAGCCCGGCGGGGTCATGCGGCCGTCGAGCATCTGGCTGTAGAACCAGACGGTGGCGACGGCGCCGACGAGGATGCCGAGGAATTCGAAGGCCGGGCTGGTGATGGCTTCTACCAATTCGATCTTGAGCTGCTGACGGAGCATGGACCAGTCAACGCCGAAGAGGTGGCGGCGTTCAAAGCGTTCCATGTTGTAGCCCTTAACGACGCGAATGCCGACGAGGGCGCCTTCCAGGCCGCCGAGCATTCGGGCGAAACCCTGCAAGAGCTTCCGATTGGCGCGGCGGACCATCTTGCCGAAATAGCGGATGAGAAGGGCCGCGCCGGGGGCCACGATGATTGCGAAGAGGGTGACGCGCGGAGCGTACCAGAGGGCGAACGTAAAGACGCCGAGCGACTTGAGCGGCTCGCGGATCGTCTGGGCGAAGACAAAGGTTAGGCCGCGGTAGATGTCCTGGCTGTCCTGGGTGAAGCGGCTCATGATGTCGCTGGTGCCGTGCTGAGAGAAGAAGGAGAGCGGCAGACGGAGCACCTTGCGATACATGTCGCGGCGGACACTAACGAGGGTGCGGGCGGCGACGACGCCGACAAGGTATTCGCCGACGGCGCGGGCGGCGTTTTGCACCAGTGAGACCGCGACCATGACGCCGAGGATGTAGATCAAGGTGCGGAGCAGGTCTGAGCGGGTGGTGCCGTCCGGCAGTAGTCGAGCCGCTTCGTGTCCGACACGCCAGTGGAACTCGATGGGACGAAGCGCGACCGAGCGGGTCGTCTGCTCGAGACTTTCAGTGGAGACGAAGCCGAGGCTGATGGACGCATCCTGCGGCAAGCCAGCGAGCAGTCGAAACAGATCGGGGGCATCCATGCGCTTGCCGTCTGCAGCGACGATGAGGTCGCGGTCAAAGGCGATCGAGCGGAGCGGCGAGCCGTCCTTGGGGCGGGCGAGGATTTGGGCGGCATGGTCGAACTCGGCCAGGCGGCCAGTCGCGCGGCTGTCGACGCGGTTGAATATCGCCATTTTCGCATCGAGGCGGCGTTCGGCGATGCTGCGATTGACCCAGGAGGGGATCGACTCTTTTTCGATCATGACCTGGAGGATGGGCACGATGGAGGAGATGCCGGCCGAGTAGCTGATGGCCATGATGACGATGCTGATGATCGCAATCGTCAGCGTTCGTTTCTGTGGGCGGACGTATTTCCAGAGGCGGCGCAGAAAGAGGAAGTTGTCGCCCTTGTGCTTGGAGGAAATATCGCGTCGGTTGGTGCCTTTGACTCGCATTCAGACTCCGCAGGGGCCGCCACTATTAACGGCATGATCGCGCGTGCCGTCGTCGTCAATCAGGATATTGAGGTCGCGCCACAGATAATTCTAAGCGAATTGAGCAATTCGGTCACGGCCGCGCGGGGTGTTGAAACAGCAGCCACATGGCCGCGACAAGAATCGCCGTGAGCGATCCGAGTGCGAGCCACGCGATCAGACGCGTGCCCTTGCCGGCGGTCGCATGCAGCATGACGGAATCGGGGGCGGCGAGATCGGCGCCGCAGGCGGGGCAGATCGTTGGGGTTTCGTCGGGCAGGGCAATTCCGCAGGCGGCGCATCGCAACTGCTGCGGCTCAGCCGCGGTCAATGGGTGGCCTCCGAGCCGGGGGCGACCTGCGCGGCCATGGCGAAGGCGGCCTGGCGCAGCGCGATGCGCTCGTCATCCGAGAGCATCGTGGGCGATGGCAGCGGCACGGTCGTGCGGAACTTCCCGGCGAGACCATTGCCCTGAAGGCGCTTGGTCAGGGACTCGATGACGTCTTCCTGGGCCTTGCTTGCGGCTGCGTACCAGATGGAGGCAGGGACGACAGTGATCGATGCCGGTGCGGGGCGACCTTGCAATTCGTCGGCAACTGCGGCTACGGCATCGAGGAACGCGGACTTGCTCGCGTATTCGTACGAGTGAACCGTCAGTGGGAGAAACTCCCATTCCGAGACGAAGAGGTTTCGCTCGACAAGCATTCGGACGAATGAGTCGCGCGGATCGCGCATGCCGCCGGGAGCCGAGACGGACATGTTGGCGTCCACAAAGCTGCCGACCTGGATGGGAATGCCGAACTCACGCGAGTATGCGCTGGCCGCGGCTGCGAGCGGCATCGTTCCACTTGGGCCGGACCAGCCGAGGTTGCCGTGCTGGAGGTAACGCTTGCCGAGGCGGGCTTCGACGATCCAGATTCGTTCGGGGCCGGCGCCACCGCCGGTACGAGTGGCGAGTGTTCGCCGCGTGTAGACATAGACGGCGGACCGGCCGGCGGCCTTGGTGCGGGCCTCGTCACCGAGGGTCTGGGGATTGAGACGCGCGTGCCATTGGACGATCGGTGGTGGGAGGAGCAGAGATGAGTCGCCGGCCGGGCGCGTCGGGAAGGTGTATTCGTCGCACCACGGGGCGTTCATGGCGACCTGGTACTCGGCCTGCGGGCCGCAGCCGGTCGCTACGAGACAACTTGCGGCGGCCATGAGCAATTGCGGCGCGAGCTTGATCAAGGTGGAGTGACGCACCGTGCTACTCACTGAACAACGCCTCGACAAAGGTTGACGGGTCGAAGGGCTCCATGTCATCGACTGTTTCTCCCAGCCCGACGAACTTGACGGGAACGTTTATCTGATCGCGAATGCCGACGACGATTCCGCCCTTGGCGGAGCCGTCGAGCTTGGCGAGGATGATGCCCGTCACTTTGACGTGCTGGCTGAAGACCTTGGCCTGATTGATGGCGTTCTGGCCGATGGTGGCGTCGAGGACGAGCAGGACTTCATGAGGGGCGGTGGGGATTTTCTTGGCGACGACGCGCTCGATCTTTGAAAGCTCGCGCATGAGGTTGTCCTGGGTGTGAAGACGGCCGGCGGTGTCGACGAGCAGGACGTCGGCTTTGCGGGAGACGGCGGCTTCGCAGGCGTCATAGGCGACGGCGCCGGGGTCGGCGCCCTGGGCATGCTTGACGATCTCGACGCCGCAGCGGCCCGCCCAGATTGAGAGTTGCTCGACGGCGGCGGCACGGAAGGTGTCGCAGGCGGCGAGGATGACCTTTTTCTTCTGGCTCGTGAGCCACTTGGCGAGCTTTGCCACGCTAGTGGTCTTGCCGGAGCCGTTGATACCGGCGACGAGGATGACCGTCGGGCCGCCCTCGACGAACTTGATGCCGCGGACATCGGGCGGCCAGTATTCGATGACGCGCTGCTTGAGGAAGGGGATGATTTCCTGCGTCTCGTTGACCTTTCCGGCTTTCCATGCGGTGCGAACTTCGTCGATCAGGCGGGCGGTCGTGGCGGGGCCCATGTCGTCGCGGATCATCGTCTCTTCGAGCTGGGTGAGGATCTGCTCGTCAATCTTGCGGCCGAACGGCAGGATGGACTTGAAGCTCGAAACGACCTTTTCGCGGGTCTTCGAGAGGGCGGCTTTGAATCGGTCGAACAGTCCCATGAGTCAGGTGCTCGCGGTCAGGCCGGCGGTGCGCACGGCGTCGAGGACGCCGTTGACGAAAGCGCCCGACTCGGCAGCGCCAAATTCCTTGGCAATGTCGACGGCCTCGTTGATGGCGACGGGTGGCGGCACATCGTCATGCTCGCGAAGTTCGCAGATGCCAACTCGAACGATATTGCGATCGACGATGGAAATGCGGGCGAGGTCCCAGTGCTCGGAGGTCTTGCGAATGAGGTCGTCGTATTCGGTGGATTTCGCGCGGACCTGTGCAACGAGTTCGCGGGCATAGCTCTTGGCTTCCGCCGATGCGTCGGCATGGGACAGAAAGCTGTCGAGTTCTACGACGAAGCGATCGCCCTGAACGTCGAACTGGCAGAGAACCTGCATCGCCAATATTCGCCCTTGCCGTCTAGGGTTCATGCACGTTGACTCGTTAGGGGTGGAGACGAGGCCGGCCGATGGGGCCGACACGCCGAACAATCCCCGGTGCTTACTTCTCCCGGCCCATGGCACGGATTTTCGTCAGCAGGCCGACCATTTCCAGTGCCGCGAGGGCCGCTTCCTCGCCCTTGTTGCCATGCTTGCCGCCGGCTCGCTCGTCGGCCTGCTCGTCGGTTTCGGCGGTCAGCACGCCGAAGGCCACGGGAATGCCCGAGCGAATTGAGACCTCGGCGATCGAGCGGGCCGCAGCGGCTCCGATGTGCTCGTGATGCGTCGTTTCGCCGCGTATGACGGCGCCGAGGCAAATGATCGCGGCAAAACGATGGGTCGCGAGCAGCTCTTGAGCCGTCAGGCCGATCTCCCATGCACCGGGAACCGAGACCGTGGTGATTCGGTCGTCGGAGACACCGTGGCGTTTGAGGACGTCGACGGCACCTTTCAAGAGGCGCGACGTGACCGACTCGTTATATCGGCTGACAACGATTCCGAAGCGGCCGGCGTGGCCGGTTAGTTCTCCTTGAATCGCGGGGGCCATTAGCGGAAAGCTTAGCTGCGGGAAAGCGGTGTCGCAAATGCGGCGTGGCGCGCGTCGGGATGCGCCGGGAGATTGCGACTTGCGAGTACCAGCGAAATTCAGATAATCCTACGCCCCTCACACGTGGGGCGCGGAGTCGGATTTCCGATGAAGTCGGTGGATGTTCTTTCACAGCGCTCGTCGGGCGTGCTGTTGCACGTGACGTCCTTGCCCGGCCGACACGGCAGTGGCGATCTCGGCCCGGCGGCATATCGGTTTGCGGATTTTCTGAGCGAGGCCGGGCAGCGCTGGTGGCAGATGCTGCCGGTCGGGCCGGTCGGCGGCGGGAATTCGCCCTATCAATCGCCATCGGCGCTGGCGGGGAACCCGATGCTGATCAGCCTGGATGAGCTGGGAGCACGGGGATTGCTTCGCGCTGCGGAGTTGCGGCCGCCGCGCGGGCTGCGGGCGGATCGGGTGAACTTCAGCGCGGTGGGGGAGTTTCGGGAGTCGCGGCTGCGGCTGGCGTTTGGGAGATGGGAAGCGGCGGGGAGGGCGAGTGAGAAGCGGCGGTTTGAGAAGTTCCGGAGGTCGCAGCGGCACTGGCTCGAAGATCATGGGTTGTTTTGTGCGCTAAAGCTGGTTTGTCGGCAGCGGCCGTGGACGGAGTGGCCGGTTGAGATTCGGGATCGGAAGGCGGCAGCGATCGGCTGGCTTCGGGAACGGCTCGAGCGGGAGATCCGGTTCCATGAGTTCGTTCAATATCAGTTTCGACGGCAGTGGGACACGCTGCGGGACTATTGCCGCGACCGCGGAGTGGGATTGATCGGCGACATACCGATTTATGTCTCTCACGATTCGTCGGATGTCTGGGCAAATCGCGAGGTGTTTCAGCTCGACCGTGACGGGAATGCAGCGGCGGTTGGGGGCGTTCCGCCGGACCATTTCACGAAGACGGGGCAGTTGTGGGGAAACCCGCTGTATCGGTGGGATGTCTTGAAACGGCTGGGGTATGCGTGGTGGATCGCTCGATTCCGTGCGAACTTTGAATTGTTCGACGTTGCGCGGATCGATCATTTCATCGGATTCCATCGTTACTGGAGTGTGCCGGGCGATCACAAGACGGCGGAATACGGGAAATGGATTCCGGGGCCGGATGCGGATTTCTTTCGGGCCATCGGTCTTAAACTGGGCGAGTTGCCGATCATCGCGGAAGACGTAGGGAAGGTCACTCCGGGTGTGATTGCCCTGCGCGATCGGTTTGAATATCCGGGGCTCAAGATACTGCAGTACGCGTTCGGTCGCGGCACGGCTGACAATACGAATCTGCCGCACAATCACGGGCGGCGGTTCGCCGTGTACACGGGGACGCACGACAACGATACGACCGTCGGATGGTACAAGTCGGTTCAGAAGCGAGCGCGAAAGCATGGTGGGGAGAAGGCGGCTCGCGAGCTTGCATTTGCGCGGGAGTACCTAGGCAGCGACGGCCGGGAGATTCATTGGGACCTAATCCGGGCCGCGTTGGCGAGCGTGGCAGACACGGCGCTGTTCCCGGCACAGGACTTGTTGGGGCTTGATTCACGCGGGCGAATGAATTATCCAGGAACGGCGGATGGAAACTGGGGTTGGCGGATGGGGGCGGGGGCACTGACGCCTGCAATCGCACAGCGGTTGCGGGGCCTCACTGAGACCTACGGGCGGGTGGCGACTACTCGTAAATGAATTCTCCATTCGATTCAACATTTCCGCGGCATGGCGCGAACCGATTGACATCCTCCGACGTTTGTAGTAGGGTAGCTTCGACATTCGTAGTTGAGGCAGCGGAGGCGCGGGCTTCGATGGGCGAGAAAGAACTGGAACTGGGATCTGCCGAGTTGGATGTGCTCAAGGTCCTATGGGAGATTGGGCCGGCCAACGTGCGGCAGGTCATGGGGCGTTTACACGAAAATGGGCGGCGAGTCGCCTACACGACGGTTTTGACGTTTCTGACGCGGCTCGAGCAGAAGGGGCACGTTCGCAGCGATAAGTCCGGCCTGGCCTATGTTTACCGGGCGAAACTATCGCGGGAACGCGTGAGCCGGTCACGGCTGCGGTCGTTAATCCAAGAGTTGTATGACGGCGCGGCCGGACCGCTGGTCATGCAACTGGTTCAAAGCGAACATCTGACTCCCGACGAGATTGATGCACTCCAACGATTGATCGAACGGCTGGACGCCCAGAAACCCGACTCGGGGAGCTGAAGCCCATGACGGCGGCGAACTGGCTTGTGACGGCAATGGATGCTGTCTGGCGAAACGCCTGGACGGTCGTACCGGCGGCGGTGCTGGTCGGGGCGATCTGCCGGTGGGGGCGGTGCCGGCCGGCGACGCGGCATTCGTTGTGGCTGACCGTTCTGCTACTTCCAATTGCGATGCCTGTGGTATTAGGGATCTCTCAACGCCTCGCTGAACGGCGGGCGGCGAAGTCCGTTGCGCCAACGCCAGACGCGCCGGCGTCGCTCGTTGAGGCGGTGCCTGCGATTCAGGCGATGAACTGGGACGCCGAACTGATTCCGGCGTCGACGGATGTTCGAACCGGGCCGGACAAGCCCCACCTGCTCGCACGCGGGCTCGACCCGGTCGAACATCCGACGACGCCGGAAGCTTCTATTCCACTCGTCGAGGTAAGGACGGCGGGTGTCGATGAGCCGGTGATCGTTGTTGGATCGACGGCCGAGCCCGCTTTGGCTGATGTGCCGCGGATCATTAATGCGCCGCATGAGCTAGAGGCATCGGCAGTGAAGAAACCTCCACCGTCGCTAGGCGAACGGGTCAAAGCCGCGGGCATTTCCGTATGGAGGTTGTGGGTTGGAGTCGCAGAACGAGGCTGGCGCCATGCCACAGATGGGATGTCGCGTGGCGTAGCGCGTTTGCGAGGGGTGATGCCGCCAGCACCTGTCGTCGTGTGGAGCATTGGCAGCGCCACTCTCCTAATCATACACCTCGCGGCCAGTCGAAGTTTTCGGAAAAACATGCGCGGCGCGACGCCGGCGCCGAGAGAGGTTGTTACTCGGGCCGAGGGTGCGGCGCGTGCGGTCAAGCTGCTGCTTCGGCCGAAGGTCTGGATGACGGATGCCGCTGTTTCGCCGATGGTGGCCGGCATCGTCTTCCCGAAGTTGTATCTGCCAAGCGCGTTGTGGGAGCGCCTGGATGAGGCCGGTCGTCGGGCGATCCTCGTTCACGAGCTGGCGCACCTGCGGCGAGGTGACCAATGGGTGCGGCTAGTCGAAACGCTGGTTGTGTCGGCGTGCTGGTGGCATCCGATCGTCTGGTGGGCGCGACGGCGAGTTCGCGAAGAAGCGGAGATCTGCTGCGACTCTTGGGTGACCTGGCTGCTGCCCAGCGTGCGGCGGTCGTATGCGACGGCGTTACTGCAAACACAGGATTTCGTTGGAAGTAGTCGCTCCGTTTCGCCCGCGGTGGGCATCGGGGTGGTGAGCGTGCGAGCGAGGCGGTTTGCAAGGAGATTGACGATGGTAATGACCGACAGTGGAAAGCCACGGCTTTCGGTGGGCGGTGTGCTGGTGGCTGTGCTGCCGGTACTGCTCGCATTCGCAGGCGCTCCGGTGCTTTCATGTCCACCGAGCGAGAAGGCGAAACATCAAGACTCGACGGCCGCGTGCGACGAGACGCACACACCGGCGCCGACCGCCGATTCGTATCAGCACTACTTGGGTGTGCACACGCCCGCGCCATTGCCGCATATGCTGTCGACGCTCTATTCGAGCATGCTGGGCGGGCCGGCGCGTACGCCCCGGGCTCGAACGGGCGACGACCGGGATGATCTAGAAGCCCGGCTCGACCGATTGGAGCGGCAACTTGCGGCGCTCAGCCAGCAATTGTCGTCGTTGAGCGGCATTCGAACGCCGGCACCGCCCGCGTCGCCGACGTTTCCGCGGATGCCGCGTGCGGCGATTGCTCCGCGCGTCGCGATCGCCGGCGTGCCAGCGGCTGACGGGCCGGTCGTCGCCAAGGTGTACCGCTTGAACGAGGGAAAGCTGGAATTGCTCACCCAGCTCATGGTTCGCCAGGACGTGCCGATCCGCGTGCGGCCGGTCGATGGTGGGATTGAGATCTACGCGACCGAATTGCAGCACGGCGTCATCGGAGGATTCATTGGTTTGATTGAGCCATCTCAACCGTCCGCGGGGCCGAGTGGCGCGGCGCCCCGGGCGTTCAAGATCAGGCCCGGAGCCGGACCGGCGGCCAAGGAGCGTCGTGCGCGCGAAAAGCAGCTGCGGTCGAAGGTGGAAGCGTCGCGAGGCGGGGCTCGCGCCCTCGAGAAGATGCAGGAGCAGGTCGAACAGCAGTTGGACCAGCTGCACGAGAAGCTCGACGTATTGCGCGAAAGCGCTGACGCGCTGAAAGAAGCCAACCGGCCGGAGACGCGGGCGAAGTTGGAAGCCATTCAGCAGCAGATGTTGGCGGTCTCGGCCGAGGCGGCGGCTCGCCAAAAGGTATTGCAGGAAATCGGCGCAAAGATGTCGGCCGTTGAGCAAGCAGCCGATGCGCTGGAAGGCGTCGCGACGGAAGCTCGCGTTGACGCTGTCGACGACGAAGACGCGGAGTGCGACGAACTGACGGCGCTGCGCGACAAGGCAAAGGAGCAGGACACGAACGGCGGAACTTGGTACGAACTCGGGTTCGCCCTGCATAGTAGTGAGAAGTATGGCGAGGCAATCGAGGCATTTCAGCGATCGGCGGAACTGGGATTCCGCAAGGGTGATTCGCTCTACAACATCGCGTGCGGTTACTCGCTCATGGGCGACGCCGACCATGCGACTTCGTGGCTCAAGAAGGCGTGGGACGCGGGCTACACCGATCGCGATCACATGAAGTCGGACTCGGACCTCGACAATATTCGCGATGATGCGCGGTTCAAGGCGCTGATGGATTCGGACAACTAACCGGCGCGGTCAAGCGGCCGCTAGATCCAAAACGCTGCACGGCGTTTTGCGCCGATTCCGCGCTTCAGCCGGGAGTGGAAGCAATCGTGGGTGCTCGGATGCCGGTTCGATTGTTTGTCGCGGTACTTGTCGTGCTGGTCGTCGTAGCGTGCTCGAGCGCCGGCGAAACTGCGACATCTGCGCCGGCCGATGACGTGTCGCTCCGAGACTACTTGAGTGCCAATGGATTGCTCAATCGGGGGCTGCATGAGCTTGCCTGCAAAGAATATCGCAAGTTTCTCGCCGAACATGCCACGCATGAGAAAGCTCCGCTGGCCCGCTATGGGCTGGGGGTCGCGCTTTACCGGTTGCAACGCCTGGACGAAGCCGAGTCTGAACTCGTAACGCTGGCGGAGCGGCCCGGATTTGAATTTGCATCCGAAGTTCAGGTGCTGTTGGGGCAGTGCTGGACGGCGCAGAAGAAATACGAGCAGGCCGCACAGGCGTTTGGCCGCGCACTGGAAAGAAAGCCGCCTGAAGCATTGGCCGGTGCGGCCGCGGCAGGGCGAGTGGAGGCGCTGTACCGGGAGGGACGTCACGACGACGTCATCACGGAATCGGCGCGACCCGGGGCAACGGGCGCTGCGCGGCAGCGGATCGATTTGTTTGTCGGGCTGTCACAGACGGCCAAGCATGATGATGCCGGGGCCGCTCGGACCTTTGAGGGCATTATTCGTGGTGGGGGGGATGCGGCGACGGTTGAGCGAGCGACTCTTCTTCTCGCGCAGTGCGAGCAACGACTCGGTCGGATGGAACCCGCCGCGACGCACTATCGCGCCGTTCTGGCGCGTACCGACTCGCCGCTGGCCGGTGTCGCGCGGGCCGGGCTGGCGGGCGTGCTGGCCGAGGGCGGCGCGTCGAACGATGCCGTCGAGATTTTGAACGACCTGATTGCCAAGGGGGGGACTGCGGAAGCGATCGGCGAGCTTCGCATGCAGCGAGGCCGCGCGTATTTTGATTTGAAGCAGTACAAGAAGGCCCTGCGGGACTTCGATGACGTGGCGAAATCCGGCGAGGCCAACGCCGATGGGGCCGCCTATTGGGCGGCGAAGTGCTTTTTGCGAACGGAGCAAGCGCCCGAAGCGGCGGAACGACTCGCGGCAGCGATCGAGCGGTTTCCGAAGAGCAAGCTCCTGGCCGAGATGTCTTACGATCGAGCAGTCGCCCTCTGGCGAGCTGGCGAGATCGCAGGCGCGCTGCGCGTGCTGAACGAGTCCGGCGCTCGATTTGACAAGCACGAACTTGCGGCGGCTGTACTGCAATTGACCGCTGAGTTGGAGCATCAACAGCGTCATTACGACAAGAGTCTGGCGGCTTGCCGCGCGTACCTGAAAGACTACGGCGGCGCGCCGCAGGCGGCGGCGGTCGAATTCCTGGCGGCGGAAAACCTTTATCTCGCAGGCGAATTACAGGGCTCCGTCGACGCGCTGCGGGCGTTTCTGAAAAAGCATGGCGATGACGGCAATGCGACGAAGGCTCGATTTCGACTGGGCCTGGCGCTGCATCGTCTGAACAAGTTCGACGAGGCGCGGGCGGAGTTGGCGCCGCTGGCGGCGGAGGCAGAGAAACAGCCTGACCTGCGGCCGGCATTGCAAGTGCTGGCGGATCTCGCCTTTCAGCAAGGCGAATGGGCGGACGCAGCACGTGGCTTCGAGCAGTTCTTAAGATCATCCGATGAGTCGACGGGCGCGGATCAGGCGCTGTTAATGCTCGGGCTGGCGCGCTCGCGTCAAGGCCAGTGGGCGCCGGCGATCGAATCGTACGAGCGATTGCTGTCGCAGTTTTCGGCGAGTCCGCATCGGGTTCAGGCGGAGTTTGAACGCGGCCAGGCGCTGTTGGAACTGAAGAAATCGAAGGAGGCCGAAGCGGCATTCGAGCGGGTCCTCGCAGACGGAGCCGATTCGCGTTTTGCGCCATATGCGAGGACGCATCTGGCGGCGATCGCCGCAGCGCGCGGCGACTCGCAGAGGGCGGAGTCGCTTCTCGAAGCGGCGGCAGCCGGAACGACCGACGAAGGAGTCCGCACCGAAGCGCTGTTTCGGCAGGCTCAGACGCTTGCCGCTGCGGGTAGCGATGCAGACGCGGAGGCCGCACTGCGAAGATTCCTGAAGGATCACGCGGCCGATGAGCGTGCGGGGGTTGTCCGCGCGCAGCTCATGATCGCCATGGCACGCCAGAAAAAATGCAGTGACGTTGCAGGCCAGATTGACGTTGTGCTGAAAGATTCGGGTGGGCTCGATGCGGGCCTTGTCGATGCGCTGCGGTACGAGAAGGCCTGGTGTCTGCGCTCGCTGGGGCGAACCGACGAGGCGGCGGCTGCGTACCGGACGCACATAGACTCGGGCGGGGGGATTCTCGTTCTCTCGTCGATGCTTGAGCTCGCGGAGCTGGAAGCTGATCGTGGTCAGCACGAAACCTCGCGCAAGCTGTTGTCAAAACTTCGAGAGCGCACCTCCCGCGACGACATTCAAGCGCCCGGCGAGGTTCTCGAGCAGGCGGCGTACCGACTGGCTGTCTGCGAGTACAAGCTAGATCATCACTCGGACGCCGCAACTCTTTTTGGCGAGTTTGTCGCGAATTACCCCGAGAGCAAACTCATGGCCTCCGCCTGCTTCTTCGCAGGCGAGTGCAACTACAGGGCCGGGCGACAGGCGGAAGCCGTGAAGTATCTCGAGCGCGTGAACAAGGAGTTTGCCGCCAGCGACGTTTGCGGACCGGCGCTCTTGCGACTGGGCGATGCGGCGGCGGCGCTGCAGGAGTGGCCGCGGAGCGAGCGGGCGTTCCGCACCTGGCTTGAGCGTTTCGGGAATCAGGAATCGTGGTACCAGGCGCAGTTCGGCGTGGGCTGGGCATTGGAAAACCAGGCGAAGCATGAACGTGCGATTGATGCGTATCGCAAGGTCGTCGCGAAGCACCAGGGGCCGACGGCAGCGCGGGCTCAATTTCAGATCGGCGAATGCCTGTTTGCGATAAAGAAGTATGACGACGCGGCGGCCGAATTGCTGAAGGTAGACATTCTCTACGCGTACCCGGAGTGGAGCGCGGCCGGGTTGTACGAAGCCGGCCGCTGTTTCGAGGAACTCGGCAAATCGGCCGAAGCGCGGACACAATTCAAGACCGTGGCGGACAAATTCAAGAACACCCGCTGGGCTGCCCTCGCCCAGGAACGGATGTTGAAATCCCCGGCCGCGGTGCCAGGACATTGATCGCGCGGCTTGATGCTTCAGGAGACGATGACGTGCAGATTTTTGCAAACGTCCTGGGCCAGACGACAACAGCGCCAGCGGTGACGCTGCAAATCGAGTCGATCTGGGATTTTGTCGTCAAGGGCGGGCCGACCATGATCCCGATTGGGCTCGTCTCGCTCGTGGCGCTTGCCGTGACGATCGAGCGTCTCCTCGTGTTGAGGCGTCGGAGCGTGGCGCCGCCGGAGTTTCTGGCGGGTCTGAAGGGCGTCGTCCGCGATCCGCGTCGGGCCATCGAGTATTGCAAGGCGAATGGCAGTCCGATCGCCAACGTGCTCGCAGCGGCCATCCGCCACCTGAACGACTCTTCTGCGAATCTGGATCGAGCGGTCGAAGAGGCCGGACATCGTGAACTGGTTCGTTTTCGGCACCGCATGCGGCTGATGTCCGCACTGCCGCAGATTTCAACAATGCTTGGCCTCTTGGGAACGATCTTCGGGATGATCAAGACGTTCCAAGCCGTGGCCGCATCCGGCGAATCGATCGGAAAGACCGAAATGCTGGCGCGCGGCATCTATGAGGCCTGGACGACGACCGCGTCCGGGCTCCTGGTCGCCATCCCGGTGCTCGTGGCGTACCACCTGCTGCAGGGAAAGATCGATCAGACCGTTGCGGAGCTTGACCGGGTGACCATCGAATGGGTGGAAGAACAGCGCGGCGAATCCGCCGTGAAGCACGAACGCGTCGGCGAATACCATCGTGAATTGGCACCGGTCGCGGGCGTTACCGCTCCCATTCCAGTCGCTGCGTCCTAGCCAGCCAGGAGTTCGCACGTGATCATTCGAGAACCGGAATCCGAATCGAGCATTCACATCGACTTCATCCCGATGATCGATACGCTTTTCAACCTTCTCATTTTCTTCCTGTTGGCCACGACACTGAAGCAGGTGGAGCGTGAAATGAAAATCGCGTTGCCGCACGCGTCGGCCGCGGGACCCATCAGCGCCATGCTGCGCGAGATCGTCGTCAACGTCACGCTGGATGGCCGCTTGGTGGTCGGAGGTCGTGACGTCAGTGCAGAGGAACTGCGCGGCACGATCAACGACGCTGTAAAGCGTAATCCACAGCAGAAGGTAACGGTTCGGGGAGACCGGGCGACGGCGTATTCAAACGTTGTGCGAGTGCTAGACATCGCGAAGGGCGCGGGCGTGCAGGAGCCGTATCTCGACACCGTGTTGGACCGCTGACGCTCAACCATCGGGACTTTTGCAATGACACGCTGGTGGGTGCGAGCGGTGCTCGTTGCAGGGCTGATTGCTCTTGTCGGAGGGGGCGCGGTCGCGTGGCGGCTGCGGCCGCGAACATCCATCTTCCTGACAGACGGCGAGACGATTCGGGAGCCGGTCGGCGCGGCCAGTGTGCGCGAGGTAGTCTGGCAGCCGCCGGTGCGGCTTGACCAGCAGGTTAATCTTCCGGCGGATGTCTACGAGCCCTGTGTCAGTCGCGATGGGCTGACGCTTTACTTCGTGCGCGGTCGGGCGGGCAAGAATGCCGAATTGTTTTCGTGCCGTCGGACTCTTGATGGATGGACGCCGCCGACTCCACTGGAGGGTGTTAACTCAGAGCACGACGAGTTGGGGCCGCACACATCGCCGGACGACCGAGTTTTGTATTTCTACAGCGATCGGCCGGGCGGGTTGGGCGGCTACGACTTGTGGGTGACGCGTCGCGACGGGGAGGGGTGGGCGTCGCCGGAGAATCTCGGGCCGACGGTTAACAGCGAGTTCAACGAATACGGGGTGGCGGTTTCCCCGGATGCGAAGTGGCTCTATTTTTCATCGAATCGACCACGAGGGGATGAGCCGAGGCCGTCGAATGCGGGGCGGTGGCCGGCGACACTGCGCGAGGAATTGATCCACCACGATTACGACCTGTACCGGGCGGCGATCGAGGGTGAATCGGTTACGCCTGCGACGCCGCTGACGGCGCTAAATACTCCGGCAAACGAGGGTTCACCGTGCGTCAGTCCGTTCGGCGACTTTCTCTACTTCAGCTCGGATCGGTCGGGTGGAATGGGCGGATTCGATTTGTATCGAGCGCGGTTGAGCGCCGGGCGGATCGACGTTGCTTCAAATCTCGGGTCAGAGGTAAACACGCGAGCGAACGAACTTGATCCGGCGTTGAGCATCGGAGGATATGGGCTCTACTTCAGTTCCGATCGCGCTGCGGGCGGGCGCGTTGATTCGACGCCGGCCGATTATCAGCTTTATCAGACATCTTCGCGCGAGGTCTTTCGAGACGTCGTCGTTGTCCGTCCGGTGATCGACTGGTCGATGCTCTGGCGACGGCTCGCGCCAAACCTGATGTGGGCGCTGCTGGCGTTGCTTGCAATGTTCCTGCTGCTCTGGGGGCTGCGCGATCTGCGACGGCGGAAACTGAGCTTATTGACGAAGTGCCTCTTGCTGTCGCTGTTTGTGCACTTCATGCTGATGTTGTTGTTCAACGTGTGGAGCGTGGGGACGACGATTGCAAACGAGATTGGACGGGGTGGGCCGATTCAGGTAGCTCTCACGGGGCCATCGACCGGCGAATTGGCGGGCCAGGTGCGCGGCGCGCTGACGCGTATCGATGCACCGACGCCGGATGTGCCGCCCGTGGAAGTGACGCGGCCGCAGATCGCGCTGCCGGCGATGCCGTCAATGACGGAGACGGAAGCGCCGCGGACAGCAATCGAGGTGGCGACACTGGTCAGTCGACAGCCATCGGTGAGCGATGCCCCGACCGCACCGCCGCGTACGAAACCGGTAGCTTCGTCGTTCGACGCCCCGGCGGCGATCGAGCAGCTAGTGATTCAAACGCCGGGCGTCGCGACACCCGTCTCTCATTCCGAGGCGGCCATGTCAGTGCCATCGATCGAGTCGCCCATCGCGGTTCGAATCCAAGACATGCCGTTTCCGACCAGTCAGGCGGTGGAGCGGGTGAATCTCGCGCCGGGGAAGGGTTCGAGTGCCCGTGCGGCTTCGTCAATTGCAAGTCCATCGATGCCGGTCGATGCGAATCCACGGGGGCAGTTTTCGACGCCGATTGCCGCTGCGGCGGGCGACACAGGTTTTTCGTCGCTACCGGAGTTGGCGTTACCACAATCCGCAGAGCCGTCTGATTCGGGGGAATCAGAGGTCCCAAAGGGCGTAGCAGCGGTTTCTGGCGGAGCGCCGCACGCGCGCGGTTCTCCATCGTTTGCTCCGCCGCGTATCGCGCAGTTGGATGGACCCCGGGCGAATGTCACGGGATCGGCAGAACGCAGCTTTGCCAGGCCCGATGCGAGCGACGCGCCGGTGTCCCGCGTGCAAATGTCCTCATCGACTGGTCGCGGCGCTCCGGATGCTGTGGGCTTCGGGCTTGCCGCGTTGCCGGGTCTGGCGTTGCCACCCGAGGTCGCGAGGTCATCGACCGGCACGGCCGAGGGAACCGGGCAAGTCGTCGCACCGGTCGGCGGGGCATCGCACGCACGGGCGGGCGTGCCAGTTCCGCGATCTCGTGCCGCCGTGTTGGATGGGCCGCGTGCCGAAACTGTCGGGCCGGCTGGCGCCAGTCTTGTTCGGCCGCGTGCCAGCGACGCGCCCGTGGCAAACGCGAACGCCTCGACATCGATTGGCCGCGGAGTGCCTGAGCCTTCCGGCTACGACCCGCTCGGACTGGCGATACGGATTCCGACGGAAGAAAAGCCGCCGGAGAATCCTTATCTGCAGCGTGCACCCGAGCAGCGACAGGACTTGGTGAAGCAGATGGGAGGTAGCGATCGCACGGAGGCGGCGGTGAACAAGGCCCTCAAGTGGCTGGCGGCCCACCAGAGCAAGGGCGGGCAGTGGAGTTCAACCGATTTCGACGCGAACTGCGGCGAGTGCTCCGGAGCGGCGCAACTTCAGGCCGACGTGGCGATGACGGGACTGGCGGTGCTCTGTTTTCTGGGCGCCGATCACACGCACGTCAAAGACGGGCCGTACCGTGAAAACGTCCGACGAGGGCTGCGCTGGTTGCGTCGGCGACAGCAGCCCGACGGCGATTTGCGGCACGACGAGAGCATGTACAGCCAGGGGATTGCGACGATCGCGCTGGCCGAGGCATACGGCATGACGCGGGACGATGCCCTCGCCGAGCCGGTCCGACGGGCGTCGGAGTTCATTTGGGAAGCCCGGAATCGTCGCGGGGCCGGCTGGCGCTACGAGCCCGGTCAGTTCGGTGATACGTCGGTGCTGGGGTGGCAGATCATGGCGCTTCGCAGCGCGCAGCGTGCTGGCGTCGATGTTCCGGAGGCGGCATTCGAAACGGCCCAGCGCTGGCTCGACATGGTCACATCGCGATCGCGGCCCGGGTTGTATGCATATCAACCGGGGCGAGCTGCGACGGCGTCGATGACGGCCGAGGGGATGTTCGTACTCCAGCTCACCGGCGTGCCGTCGACCGACGCGCGGATGGACCGAGCGGCAGCGCTCCTCATGCGAAATCGGCCGGATTGGGACGGCGGCGCGAATACGTACTACTGGTACTACGCGACGCTCTCACTGTTTCAGCGTCAGGGCGGCGACTGGCCGAAGTGGAATCGACGGCTCATTCGCGAGTTGCTGGCGCATCAGGAGACGGACGGCGCGGCGGCAGGAAGCTGGTCGCCGGAGGGCGAATGGGCGCCGGCTGCGGGGCGAGTGTACCAGACGGCGCTTTGCACTCTGATGCTGGAGGTGTACTACCGCTATCTACCGATGTACTCGGGCGGGCACGCGACGACGCAGGCGGCGGCGAACAATTAGTCGGGGCGTCGTGCGCACCGCGCAGATCCCAAATCCCGTTGATTGACGCGATCGATAGTTGCAATCAACAACATCTCCGAGCACCATCCCCGCGGTTCTGGCCGTTCTGAAAAGGAGAACAGATGTCCCTCAATGCTACGGTTGCTCCGCTCAGTTTCATGCTAGTGACTTGCGTCGGCTGCCACTCCGGTATGGGACCGAGCTGGTCGCCGTCGCAGGGTCGGGCACCGGCGACCCCATCTATGAACTGGCCGCATTCCACGGACGGACTGATCGAATTCGTACAGTTGGCCGCGACTCAAGTCCACTTGCGCGGCAAGGCGGCATTTGCGGACTTCGGGGTGCGCGGCAGCGCGTGGAATCACGACGATACGTATCTGTTCATCTCGGACGACCGCACGGGGCGACTGATCTTCCACGGCGCGAACGCGAAGCTGGTCGGGAACTCGATGGTGGAGCTGACGGGAGCGGAGGGTCGGCGATTCGGGAAGTTCACGGAGGAGACGTTGGAGCATTCGGATCACGCGTGGGCGTTCTACAAATGGGCGCGGCCGAGCGGCGGCGAGCCGGTCTGGAAGGCGTCGTACAACCTGCGCGTGGCCGGCCCGGCGGGGGAGAACTATATCGTTGGCAGCGGGCTCTACGAGCTGGCGGTTGACCGCAAGCTGGTGACGGAGCTGGTCGATATGGCCGCGACCTGGATCGAAGACGATCGCGACGAAGCGCTGGCGCTGATTCGTGACCCAAAGGGGCCGTTTGTTTATCGCGAGACGCAGGTCTTTGTGATCAACGCAAAGGGCGACGTCGTGGCCGATCCCTTCTATCCGGAACTGACGAAGTCGAACCAGATGGATTTGAAGAGCGCGGATGGACGGCCGGTGCAGCGCGATCTGGTTAATCTCATCGGGCACGAAGCGGCGGGCTGGCGGACCGGATATTTGTGGCCGCGGCCGAACGGCGGCCCGACAGGGCACAAAGATATTTACATGCGTCGGGTGAAGGTGGGCGGCGAGATGCTCGGCGTGGGGTCGGGGTTGTATGTGGATTGAAAGTTCATCGGAGGCGGGGCACGCGTGACGCGCCGGCCCCGACGTGCGAACTAGGATCCCCGTGTGCGGCGCTCTGAAAGCGCTTGGATGATCTGGTCAGTCGAAAAGACCCGCTTTGCGAATGCCACGAACTTAGCCCGGCTAGGGTCGAAGTCCTTGGCTCCGACGAGTCTACGATTGCGATAGACACTCAATTCGTCACAACTGAAGCAAAACAAAACGTCTATCACGTCGGATGCATGACCGAAGCTGACTCGTAGTCCCGGATCGAAAATGCACTCTTTTGTGCTCCCCCATAGATACGAGTCCGGATCGAGCAACGCCGATTTCAATTCACTAGCTTGGATCGGGCTTACCGTTCGTGGGCCGTCAATGATCTGGTAGTCGAGTGGCTCCGCTCGCCGGCTGGTCGGCCCGGAATTGTCACTACGGATGTGATATGCGATCACGTCGCGTGAATCGCGAAGCGCTGCGATGACCTCCCCGCCGCCGAGTGCTTGGGCAAGCTCGGCGGGCGAGCCAGCCGGCTCGGACAAGTACAGGTATGCCAGCACGGCGACGCCGATCAGAGCGAATGCAGCGACTATTGCGTTTCGTTTGACTCGCCCCGACATCGAAGATCAATCCTGACTGCTGGGGCCGCCGTAGCTGGTTTCGATAAAGTGAGAGTCGCCCTCGTCGGGCACCACGATGACGTAGAAGTCGGAGTATTTGTTGGGCGGGCGGCCGGTACCACCGAGGGCGCGGTAGATCTCTTCCAGATTGCCTTTGCGATCTGCGACGATCGGACCCGTATTGCCGACCCAGAGGACGACGCCGCCGGCATGGAAAGTCAGCCATTCGTTAATGAGGCGGTTGGCAAGGGCGCGGGTGTCGACAAGGTCTTGTGCACCGAGGATGGTGGGGGTTAATCCGAGTCGCTCGACGAGCGGCTCGATCGTCTGCCGGTTGCGAAGGATGTCTCCGGTGTAGATGGCGGTGACACCGTTGTGTTCGAGGACGTCAGCCAGCTTTTCACGGCGGCCCATGCCTTCATCATTCAGCGGCGGGTCGAGTTCGGCCGGGTCGCGCTCGGCGTGGCGCACGAGGATAATCGTCGTCGTGGTGCCGGGCCGGGAGTTGACGATCGGCGGAAGGATGAAGGTATTGCAACTCAAGGTCAGGACAGTCGCCACCAACGCGGCGATTGTCACGCGCGATCGGAAGGCTGATTGATTGCACATGGCGGAATTGTACCGCGCAGTGTCGGATCAACGGCGCGGTGCGGGGGAGTCGGGCAGGCGGAGGTGGGTGAGCCAGTGGGACCACGCGGCGCGGACTTCGTCGAGTCGGAAGGGTTTTCCGCATTCGGGACAGGTGTATTCTTCGGGCAGGCCGAGCAAGCAGTAGCCGCATTCGAGGCAATCGGAGTTTTCATGCTCGTTCAGTCTGTCTCGGAGCCGTCGAAAGAGGATGCGGGGGGTAACAGTGAACAGCGCGGACGCGAATACGATGACGACACCGTACGTCGCGACGACGTAGTATTTATGGGGGTCGGATTTGACGAGGAGTATACGGGTTAGCAGCAGAGCGGAAAGCACGCCGCACGCCAGGTAGATGTTTCGCCAGAGTACGACGCGGCGCCAGAAGGGCTTGGGCATCCACTCCGGGCGGAACCAGGGCATTGATGTGCCGACGGGATTTGGTTTGAGGGCTTGGAATGTCTTTTGGATTCGCACGGTGGAAATGATAACGCCAGCGTGCGCGTGTGCCCGGTTATTCGAGTGTACCGCCCGTAGACGCGAGCGAAGCGGCCGGGGGGAGGGTCCGGCCGCTTCAGCATCGGCGTACGGGGCGACGGTTCAGGCTCGCCGTCCCGCGACGTATGGGGGTCCGTTTGTTCAGCGTTGGCGACGTCTAGCCGCGAGCAATGCGACCGTGACGAGGCTGAGCGAGGCGGGCTCCGGCGTGATGGTCATCTGGGTGAAGTTAATGCCCATCGCGTTGAAGGGCCCGTCGTCGAGCGTCCAGTTGAAGACGGTCAGGCCGGTGTAATCGTAGGTGCCCAAAGCATCGAGAATATTCAGCGAAGCGAGCTTGTCGCCCTCGTAGGTGACGTGGTACTCGTTGATGAAATTGCCGAAGATACCTACCTGGTTGATAGGCACGCCGCCGAAGAAATCGGTGTTGTTCGACATGAAGAACCCGTCAACGGCGGGATCATTGTCACGCAGCACGAAGTACGGCGTTTCGCCGGCCGGAAAGGGATTCTGGAGGCCCAGCGAAGTCTGCGGAAACGTCAGCGACAGGGACGACTGATCGATGACGTAGCCGCGAGTCGGGAAGTTTGGGCTGTCGACGTAATTGTTCGAGTCGACCTGAAAGGTGAGCGTTGCCGGCGAGCCGGACGTCACGCTGGAGAGCGGCTGGCCTGAGATCTGGTTGAAATCGACATCACCGGTGACTTGAACGGTCACGATGGCGGCGTTTGCCGAAGCGGTCATCAGGGCGAGCGCGACGGTCAGGATTCGTGGTAGTGATTGCATCTTTCTTCTCCGATTGTGTGAACTGGGACGTCAGCGGGCGATCCGGCCGCGGCGACGAATTGCGAGCAAACCAAGCGCGGTCAGGGCGAACGTCGTCGGCTCCGGCAGCGTGATGATGAAGCTCTGAAATTCAAACGTCTTGAGATCGACGCCGATTCCGACAATTGTCGAGCCGTCCTGCGAGATAGCGGAAAGTTGGGTGATGAAGAAATTGGGATCAACCACGAAGTTGCGTGCGGCGAGCCAGTCGGCGGCGCTCATGAGGCCGGACTCGGCAGTCCAGATGATGCCAGTGTCGCCGCCGAAGAAGTCGAGGCGGTTGAGGCCGACGACCATGCTGCCATCGCCGGAAATATCACTGGCGATCGACATGCCGCCAAAGATCGGGTCTGTGCCGGGGAGCACGCCGAGGAGCTGCTGATCCCAATTTGAACCGTTGCGTGTCCAGATGGCTGCGGTGGAGTAGAAGTTCACCGTATCCCAACCTTGG
Source organism: uncultured Planctomycetaceae bacterium (assembly GCA_964581285.1). Classification (GTDB taxonomy): domain Bacteria; phylum Planctomycetota; class Phycisphaerae; order UBA1845; family UTPLA1; genus SpSt-539. The sequence continues at coordinate 21,896 of CAZONT010000010.1, forward strand.
CCGACGATGATGTCGCCGTTCGGCGTGCAGTTGATGGCCTCGCCGGGGTCATCGGGGTTGCCGAGGACCGTGAGAACGCCATTTTCCCAGACGGTGGGGCGGCGCTGGCCGAGGATGGGGTGATCTTCAAAGCCGACGGCGACGGTGCCGTCGTAGTTGACGCCGCTCGAGCGGCTGCTGCCACCGTTGCTGCCAAGGTCGACAATGCCGGTTGCCTGCGTCCAGCGAGACGCGTGAGCGAGGCCACCGGACTGGCCGTCGCGCCAATAGAGGCCGGTGACCGTGTTTCCGTCGCCGGAGATGGCCCACGCGGAGCCGCTCGACTGGTCGACCGGTCCCATGTCCGGTGGATAGGGACCGAGCTGTTGCCAGCCGGAGCCGTTGGTCCAGACGCCCTGCGTCGCAAGGGTTCCGGTGTCGTCGAGGATCGTTGCCGAAACGCGGTTACCGTCGGCGGAGACGCTGGGCGTTCCCGCGCCAACACTAAGGACTGGGACCGTGGCGCGGCCGAGCGGGACGACGCCGGTTCCAGACGTCCAGCGAAAGGTTTCGTAGTCGCCTTGGGTGTTGCCGACGACGACGGAACCATCGGCCGAAACGTCGCTGGCGAAAACCGGGCCGATGATCTGCATTGAGATTTGTCCGAGCGAAATCGCCGGGAGCATCGCGCAGCACGCGATTGCCGCGAAGATTGCGGGCCGGGACGTGTGTCGAATTCCGACACCGGTAGATGTATTGAGATTTCGCTTCATTTCGCCTTCCTCCAAGCTTTGCGTTTGCTCGCCGGTACCGGCGGGCAGCGGGTTGAAACCCATAATATCACGCCGGAGTATTCTCTGCAAGTATCTCCAGAGAAAAATCTGACAATCTTGCTGGCGATGTTGCATTCGCGGGCTTGATTCGATATTACTTATTTAGGCGCATCTAGTTGTGAGAAGCGCGTCTGGGCGTGTGACCAGGCACACATGGGGTTCGCAGTATGCCTCGCCGGCAGGAGAGTTCCAGTCACAAAGTCGTCGCGACTCCGCCGTTCGAGGCGCATGTGCGCGATGTGATCCAACGGGTGCGCGCGGCGCTTTCGGAACTCCTCGTCGCGATCGGTGCGGACTCGACGCGCCCACAGGAAGTGTCGCGGCAACTTCGACTCGACAAGAGTCTGACGTGGAAGCTGTGCCGGTTGATCGGGGCCGAGAATCCGTTTGCCGCGATTCCGCTGATCCCGCGGCGGGCGGGGCTGAACATTCTCATCGATGCGTTTGCGAAAGCCGAAGCACCTCCCGACTTGATTCAGGCAGTCCGAAGCGCGATCGTCGACTTTGAGCGGATGGTGGAGCTGCACTCGGGCGATCGCGAGACGCTCGAGATGATGCTGGGAAACCTGACTGACCAGGGGCAACAGGAACGCGACGAGTCGCATCGCAAGCTCTCGTTTCGCGGGAACAGCGCGACGTGGGGCGTGCAGGCGCGGGCGCAGCTTTGCACGAACGTGATCGCACCGGGTAGCAATCGTGACATGGCGGACCTGGCGTGGCTGAGCGGGCTGATCGACTTTCGCCGGCTGAAGCGCGAGGCGACGTGGGCCATGGCCGCGGCGCGGAAGGTGACGGATGACGGCTCACCGTTGCCGGTCGGGGAAATACGGGCGATTGACCCTGCGTTTGATGCGTCGAACAAAGCGCCGCTGCTCGGCGATTTCTGCTCGACGCCGGTCCCGGACATTCGGATTGAGACCGGGCGCGATGGCGTGACGCGGTACGAACTGGTCGAAGGACCGGTTGGAAATACGGCGGCCGCGACGTGCATCATCGGGCTCTACGGTCGGAACTTTGTGCGGCGCACCCGAGCGAAGGATGACACGATCGGCGAGCACTATGCGCGGCTCTATACGCCGGCCGAGGTACTGATCCACGACTTGTTCGTCCATCGCGACCTGACTTACGCACTGACGCCGCAGATCCTGCTCTATAGCCAGTTGCCGAGCGGGCCGAATTACCCGGCCGCGGGGCGGGAGCGCGGGCTGCTGGACGTCTCGGAGCCGATGATTTCGCTCGGCGGATGTCCGCCGGACACGCTCACCTCCGAGATTCCGCAGTATGGCCGGATGATCCGATCCGTCATCGATCGAATGGGGTGGGACCTGCAGGAGTTTCATGGGTTCCGGTTTCGGCTGCGATATCCTCCCATTCCGACACTGGCGGTGTGGCGGTACGAGTTGCCATCATCGACGCGCGGCCGGTGAGACCGGCGTCATAGCGGACGTCTAGTCTTGACAGCGTTGTAATCGGCGGGTTTGCTGATCGGGCACTTGCCGCCCGGTGGACGCGGGCGGACTGAAATCGCCTGCCGTCCGGCTACGCTTCCCCGGTAGACTCCATGACTGGATTGCCTCCCAGCGCACCAACCACCTCTTTTCGAGATCGCAGCGGAGAGCCGATTCCGTCCGCGATCGTAGTGCAACTGGGCAACATCTTTAGCGAAGCCGAAATCGAGTTCGTCGCAGGCCCGGCCGGCGGCGCCGAATCGAAACCGCAGGTCAGCCGCGTCATCTTCCACACCGATGCACTCCATCGGCGGCTGCACGATAGTCTCGTCCTGCGGCGGCTGCTGACGCAGGGCGACCGTGCGACGCCGTACGTCCTTGCCGACCGCGGTAAGGAGCCGCGCAGCGCTCACGCCTATGTGAACGATCTCATCCCTCCGGTCGAAGCGCTGGACGTCGCGCCCGACCCGGTCGACGAAAAGATCGCACAGAAAGCCGAGGCGGATGCGGTCGAGGTGCGCATCTTTGTCCCACTCGTTGCGGACGATCAGATCAAGCTGTTGAGTCCGTTGGCCGGCAAGGGCAGCGTCTGGCACGACCGATCGGGGCGTCCGCTGACGAGCGGTGACTGGATTCAGTTGGCGGTGAATGCGCTCGCGAGCAAGTTCTCTGCCGGACGGTACGAAAAGAAACTCGACGAAATGCGCGGTGAGACGATCACGGTAATCCTCGCGCCGGTTGGCCGATCGATCGACCTGACGTTTGCACAGCGAATCGCGGAAGAACATCACCTCAACATGTCGGCGGTTGAGGAAGATCGCATCCGGCCGAATGAGCGGTCCCGGCGAAAGGTCGGGATGGCGTTTCACACGCGGCCGTTCGACGAGGCGCTCAAGACGAGCGAGGGCAATCTGCTGCGGTGGCGGCTGCTCCGCTCGTCGGCAATGACGCGGCAGGGACTGGCGCGGGCTCGAGCGGGTCTCTCGGTCTTTGTCCTGCCGTCGGGGACGGAGATCCGCCGCGAAGACGGGCAACCGCTCGAGCGGTACATCTCGGAACGCGCCGGGCCAATCGTCGTCGACGGGAAGAAGGCGGCATGGTCGGTGATGATCGAAGTGCCGAAGCGCGTTGGCATGGATCGGGCGATGGCGCCGGACATCGTCAAAGAATTGCTGACGTTTGACGGGGCCGAAGCGCTCCGACATCGAAGCGTGCCGGTGACGTACGTCGAGGTTCCGGGTGGGGGGACAAAGAAGGTGGTTGGGGCGGCGGAAGACCTCGTGACGGGCGTGGGAATCCCGGCGCTGGAGTTCCGGCGGCGGCTCTTCACCGATCCGATGTTTGCGCAGTACATGCTCAAGGCGCATGATTTGGCGCGCGGGCTGGATCGCGACCAAAACAAGGTGGCGATTGAAGCCGAAGTGAACGCGACGGCCCGGCTACCGGGGCGGAACGTCGACCGCGAGACGTGGGACGCGAAGGCGCTTCGAAAGAAGCTGGAGAACCGCGCGGCCGAGGGAATCCAAGTGACGGAGATCGATCACCTGAGCAAGCTGCATGGTCCGACACCGCTGCCGGCGTACGTCAAGGCGATCGAGGAAAAGGGGCCGGACGCGATCATCGGAGAAGAGAAGGACCTGCGGCGGGCGCCCCGGCGATTCGATTCGGGCACGTTTGCGCGGTGGGTGCTGCTGGTTCTCATGCTGGCGATGATGGGGACGAGCGTGTGCGCGATCTTCCAGTTCAATCGGGCGGCCCACGAAATCAAACGCCGTCGTGATGGTGACACGGCACCGCCGGCAGCGCCGGTCGAAAAGACGTCTCCGCCGCGGGCCGCAGACTGATGATGATGGGCCAGCGTTACACGGAGGTTGTCCAGCTTGAGGTCGGGGAGTCGGCGGGCGCCGATGCGTGAAATTTTCTGGCGATCGCGGCTTTGACGAGCCCGAGGTAGAGCGGATCGGGGCGGAGGGGGCGGCTGGTCATCTCGGCGTGGGCCTGGGTCGCGACGAAGAAGGGGTGGGCGGACTGCGGCAGTTCCAGTACCTGCATGATGGGGAAGTTCGGATCTTTGCCTGAAAAGATGAGGCCGCCGTTTTCAAGTGTTTCGATGTAGCGCGGCTCGACTTCCCAGCGGTGGCGAAAGCGCATTCGGACTTCAGGGGCGTTGTTGAAAATCGCGGCGGCGAGCGTACCGGGCTTGATCTGAAGGTCGCGGCCGCCGAGGCGCATGTTGCCGCCGAGGCCTTCAATCTGCTTTTGCTCGGGGAGGATGTCGATGACCGGGTGGCGCGTCTCGTCGTCGATCTCGGTGGAGTTGGCGCCTTCCAGATTGCAGACACTGCGAGCGAACTCGATCACCGCCATCTGGAAGCCGTAACAGATGCCGAGGAACGGCAGGCCGGTCGTGCGAGCATGGCGGATGCAGGTGATTTTGCCTTCGGCGCCGCGGGCGCCGAAGCCGCCGGGGGTTAGAACGGCGTCGCAGTGGGCGAGCTTGGCAGCGACGTTTTCCGGCGTGATTTCGGTGGTGTCGATCCAGTCGATGTTGACGCGGACGCCGCAGTGCGTGCCGGCGTGTTCGAAGGCCTTGATGACGCTGGCGTAGCTGTCCCGAACCGACGTGTACTTGCCGGTGATGCCGATGGTGACGCTGCGTGCGGCCGAGCGCATGCGATTCATGTAGTCGGACCAGGTCTGGACGGCCTTGGCCTCGGCCTCCGGGTGGACGCGATCGCCGAGATTCAGGATGTCAATGACGGCCGTGTCGAGGCCGCCGGCCCGGAGCATTTCCGGGATGAAGTAGATCGACTCGCTGTCGTGCATTGAAAAGACGCGATCGATCGGGACGCTCGAGTAAAGGGCCAGTTTCTCGCGGACCTTCTTGCTGACGGGGTTGCGGGCGCGGCAAGCGACGATGTGCGGCTGAATCCCGCATTCGAGCAGCGAACGGATGCCGAGCTGGGCGGCTTTGCTCTTTTGCTCGCCGAGGGCGGCGGGTTCGATGACGTAGGTGAGGGCGACAAAGCATGTCGAGCCCGGACCTTCCTCGAAGGCCATTTGACGCATCGCTTCAATGAAGTAATTGTTCTCGACGTCGCCGACGGTGCCGCCGATCTCGACGAAGACGACGTCGGCGTCGGTGGCGACGGCCAACTCGCGGAGGCGGGCCTTCACTTCGCCGGTTACGTGGGGAATCATCTGGACGTCGCGGCCGAGGTAGCTTCCCTTGCGCTCCTTTTCGAGGACGCGGGAGAAGATCTGGCCGCTGGTGGTGAAGTTCAGGCGGGTCAGGTCCTGGTCGAGCATGCGCTCATACGTTCCCAGGTCCATGTCGCACTCAATGCCGTCGTCGAGCACGAAGACTTCGCCGTGGCGGAAGGGGTTCAGCGTGCCGGAGTCGAGGTTGAGGTAGCCCTCGAGCTTGATCGGGGCGACCGTCAGCCCCTTGTCTTTCAGAACCTTGGCGAGCGAGCTGGCGAGGATGCCCTTACCGAGGCCGGAGATGACGGTACCGAAGACTGCTACGTAGCGGGTTTTGCCGGGCTTGTAGCCGGCGGGCATGGGAGTGTAAATCTCGCCGTCGTCGGAAGCAGCTGCGATGTTTGCCAGAATATCGTTCGGGTTCATTGCAAGACTCCGGGGGCTCCGGCGGCACGGCGACGGGGTCGAAGCGCAACCGGTTGGATGATAGCACGGGCGTCAAGGGGGCCGGTCGGCGGCTGTGAGAAGGCCGTAGGTCGGCGGATCGAAGTTTCAGAAGCTCTGAAATGTCGGTTGGCGTATGCTCTCCTGGCGTCATGGATACCGCATTTCTGCAAGTGGTCGACCATCGTCCCTGGCCCTTGTCGCCGTTGCCCTGGCGGATGGAGATGGTCTGGCATGATTTGCTCTTTGCGCACTGGCCGGTGGAGGCGGCGGCGCTGCGGCCGCTGATTTCGCCGGAGGTCGAGATCGATACGTACGATGGCCGGGCGTGGGTGGGAATCGTTCCATTTCGAATGACGGGCATCCGCCATCGCATGCTTCCGACGCTGCCGGGGTTGTCGGCGTTTCCGGAGATAAACGTCCGGACGTACGTCCGGCGCGGAGATCGGGCGGGGGTGTGGTTTCTGAGTCTCGATGCGTCGTGCGCGACGGCGGTGCGGGTTGCGCGATTTGCGTATTGCCTGCCGTATCACCGGGCGCAGATTCGATGCGATCGGCGAGGCGAGGCGATTGAGTATTCGTCGAAGCGCGTCGAGCGCCGGGCCAGTCGGGCGGAGTTTGCGGCGACGTATCGACCGGTCGGGCCGGTGCACGCGGCGAAGCCCGGGACCCTGGAGCACTGGCTGACGGAGCGGTACTGCCTGTTTGCGGGCGTGCGGGACGGGGGCGCTCATGTCGCGGATATCCATCATGTGCCATGGCCGTTGCAGGCGGCGGAGTGCGCGATTGAGCGGAACACGATGTGCGGACCTCTGGGAATTTCGCTGCCGGGGAGGCCGGTGTTGCACTTTGCGCGGCGGGTGGATGCAGTCGCATGGGGGTTGCGGGAGATTGGGGAGCGAGAATTGAGAGGCACGAAGGCACGGAGGCACGAGGGGGAGAATTGAGGCGGCCTGTGGGCCGCATGGGGCTTGGTAGTGGTTGGCGTTGATTGGCAATCTTTCCTCGTCGGCGCAATCGTCGCAGACGGACTCTCTCCTCGCTGGGCGCGGAAGCGCTGGCGGGCGGCGGGTTGATTCGGGTTGGTGGGACGGGATCGCATGATCGTTTTTTGACGGGATTGGACGGGATTTGCCGGGACGCGTCCCACGTCCGCGTGAAAAGTCCTCGCCATTTTCTTCCTGCGCGTGATTTCTCCTGGGTCGCGCGGGCGGTGCGTGCGCGCAGTTTCCCGGCGCGGCCTGGTCAGGCGTTCTGTGCGGGCGCAACGTGCCCCGCGATGTCTCTGAGATAAAGGTCTGCCAGCGTTCCGCAGGGCGGGGTGAAAACTGAGGTCCAGGAAGTGCGAATCGCAGAAATAGAGGTGAGAGGCACCGTCGGGGCGGCGTGAGTAGACCGCACGGGCAAACCAGCTTGTCCACGTGAGCCAAACTTGGCTTGGCCGGGGCACCCGGCGCTGGATCAATCGTGACACACTTCGTGCGACGGTACCATACGGCCGTGTCCCCGAAATCGATTGGACAATCGATCTCAACGCATGATTTCGTCGTACGCCGGGCGACTCCCGATGACGCCGAGGCGGTCGCGCAGATTCTGGAGGCCTCGTTTGCGGGCTTTCGCGATCAGTACTCGGCCGAGGCGTATCGGGCGACGGTGTTAAACGCTGCAGAGATAAGGATGCGCCTCGACGAAGGCCCGACCTGGGTTGCGTCGCACGGCGATGATCTGATCGGAACGGTTTCTGCGGTCATTACGGGCGCCGGCCTGTACGTGCGGAGCATGGCGGTCAGCCCCGTGTCGCAGCGGCGGGGCGTCGGCCGAGCGCTACTTCGCGCGGCCCACGACTACGCGGTTCAGAATGGTCTCGTTCGAATGTACCTCAGCACGACGCCGTTTCTCTCGGCAGCGATCAGACTCTACGACGCGAATGGCTTTTCGATGTGTGCGGCCGACCCCTCCGATCTGTTTGGAACTCCGCTGCTGAGCATGAGCAAGGACTTTTGACCATCAGCGGGGGAACTCACTGGACGGCGCGATCAGAACCGTCCGGTGGCGTCGCGGCACCACTAATTGGCTGGCGCCGTTGTGCGCGGAAGCTGTATGGGGCTGACGCGCAGTTCGATGTAGGGTCTTGCAGCGGAATAGCTTTGGCGGTGGTGGGCGATGGTGGCGGCGAGGGTGTCGTTGCCGCGGGTGCGGGCGAGTCGGATGGCGCGGTCGGCGGTGGCCTCTGCTTCGCCGAAGCTGCCGTTCGCGGCCTGGGCGGCGGCGAGGGTGTCGAGCGATTGGGCGTTGGCAAAGTTGAGCTCGCGGGCGAGGTCGGTGGAGAGCGCGAGGGCGCGGGCGGGGTCGCGGACGGCGGCGTCGGGCGATGTGGCGAGCACCCAGGCGAGCTTGTTGATGACGCGGATGTCGTCGGGTTTTGCTTTCAGGGCGGCTTCGAGCTGCTCGACGGCGTCGGCGTCGCGGCCGTCTTCGAGGAGGAGGACGGCGAGTTCGGCGCGAGCTGCGGCGTTGTTGGGATCGGCGGCGATGGCGTGGGTGTAGTCGGCGAAGGCTTCGTCGCGGCGACCGACGGCGAGCAAGGAGGCGGCTCGGTGAAAGCGGGCGACGGAGTCAGCCGCATCGATTTTGAGTACGGCGTCGAATGCTCTGACTGCATCGGCGGGTTGTGAGGCAGCAGCGAGCATGAGCCCCGTGTTCAGCAGGATGTCACGGTCGCGCGCGCCTTCGGCGAGGAGTTGGGCGAAGATCGGGCGGGCTTCGTCGAGGCGGCCGGACTGGACGTAAAGCGTGGCGAGATTGTTGCGGAGGTCGCGGTTGGTCGGGTCGGCGGCGAGTCCGTCGAGGTAGAGCTTCTCGGCTTCGGCGCGGCGGCCGGACTTTTGGTAGATGGCTCCGAGGTTAGCAATGGCTCCGTGGAAAGGGACGAGCTCAATCGCCCGGCGGTAGGCAGCGATGGCGTCTTCGGTGCGGTTGTCGCGCTCGGCGATGATTCCGCGGGCGAGCAGGGCGTCGGGGTAGTCGGGCTGGAGGGCGAGGGCGCGGTCGACATGCGGGGCGGCAGTTGCGTACTCGGCGCGGGCGAGATGGACGGCGGCCAAGTTGTTGTGAGCGAGCCAGTTTCGGTCGTCGATTTCGAGGGCGCGGCGCCAGAGGGATTCCGAATCGTGCCAGTAGCTGGTCTGACGCCACGAGAGCAGGGCGAGCCCGATCACGAGCAGGGCTGCCACGCGGATGGCAATCGGGCCGAGCCGAGCGAGCAGGCCGGCGAACAGGACCGCCACCGAAAGGCCGGCAAGGTAGGTATAGCGGTCGGCGGAGAGCTGGTCGCCGTGGCGGATGAGTCCGAGCGTGGGGACGAGCAGGACGAGGTAACACGCCGCAGCGCAGGCGATGGCGGGGCGGCGACGCCAGGCGAGAAAAGCGATGGCGATAACGGCGACGGCGGCTGCAAGTTGGAGGGCGATGGCGAGCGACCATTGGAATGTCGTGGGGATAGGGTAGAAGGGAGAGAGCGAGAACGGGGCAAGGGTGTTCCAGAGTGAGAGGGCAAGAGACTGGCCGGCGAGGACGAGGCGCTGGGCAAGCGAGATGTGCACGTTTGACAGGACGCTAACGACGGGGGACGCGCCGACGAATGCGGCACAGGCGATCGCGGGAACAGCGAATGCGAGCTTCTCGAACCAGACGCGGGCTGTTGGTAGATTTGACCAGCCGGCGGTTCCGCCGATGCGGCGAAGCGGGTAGATGTCGAGCAGTAGCATGACGGCGGGGAGCGCGACGGCCGCCGTCTTTGAGAGCAAGGAGGCGACGAAGCAGAGCCAAGCGACGATGAGCCACGAGACTCCGGGCGCAGCCGCGCGCGCGGCGCGAAGGTACGCGAGCAGGGCGGTGAAGGAGAATGCAGCCGAGAGCAGGTAAGACTGGGCCGAGGCCCAGGCGACGCATTCGGTCCGCAGGGGGTGTACGGAGTAGAAGAGGGCGGCGAGCGCGGCGGCAGCGGTGAGCGTTGATTCGTCGCGCTGCGCTTCTCTCGCTACTTGCGAGAGTTCGAGCAACTCGCGAATCAGGAAAAACGCGAGCACGGCGTTAAGACCGTGGAGCAGCCACGAGATCGTGTGGAACCAGCCGGCGCTTAGACCGGCGATCGAGTGAATCGCGGCCTTGAGCATCCATGAGAGGGGTTCGTAGACGCCGAGGTGGCGGGCGGTCCACATCCAGTGGAGGTTGTCATTCGTAACGCCGCGGATGTGCGGGTTGTCAACGATGTTGGCCGGGTCGTCCCAGTTTACGAATTCGTTCCAAAGGCCGGAGAGGCCGACGAGGAGGGTGAGAAGCAACACGCCGGATGCGGCGATTGCCTGAGGGGTGAAGCGGCTGGAGTCGGGTCGCTGCATGGGGTTAGAGCTTACCGCAAGGAGAAGATTGATAGCGGCGGCGGCGGGTCGCGAAGTTCGCGTCGATTATCGGAACCAGTCCGCGTGACATTCGTCTTGGACGAGACATACAATTGGTACCTGCCTCGCCGATAAGACTCTCGGCCGATCGTCCATTGTGGGCGAGCGGCCGCCGGTTCTCCCGGGGATGAATGGAACGAATGCGACGCTATCTACTTCTTATTCTGCCGCCGTTTCTGGCCGTGACAATGGGACTGAGCGGGTGTCCGACCACGCTGCCTTCGCCGTTTTCGCGAAACGTCCCGATCAATCTGCTGAGTCCGCAGACAGGATCGCTGACGCTGACGTTTTCCGCCAGCCTCGGAACGTTTCCCGACGCGTCGAGCATGAATTGGGATTTCGACGACGGCTCGGTCATTGCGAATACGTCGCCCGCCACGGGCCAGACGGTAACGCACACGTTCCCGAACAACGGCAGCTTCCGCGTCAAGGTATTCGTGTTCAACCGACAGGCGATGCTGGGGCAGGGCGAGCTGGGCGTGGTCGTGCGCGGGCCGAACCGCGCGCCGACGGCGTCGTTCGCGGTTACGCAGGTGCCGACGTCGCAGCCGGGCGGCGGGCCGCGGACATTCCGCTTCAATGCGGGCAACAGCAGCGACGTGGACGGATCGATCGCGTCATTCGCGTGGGACTTTGGGGACTTCAGCGGCTCGGGAAGCGGGCAATCGATTGATCATGCTTACGCGTCGTCCGGGCGATTCACGGTGCGGTTGACGGTGACGGACGACGAAGGCGCGACCGGGCAGTCAACGCAGGCGGTGACGGCGAACATTCCTCCGACGGCGGACTTCACGTTCCTGTCGGCGGACACCGAGGCGCCGGGCCTGTTGAACGTGACGTTCAGCGGTGCGGCGAGCAGCGACTCCGACGGGTCGATTGCCACGTACTCATGGGCATTTGGCGACGAAACACCGGCCGGCAACGGGGCGGCGACACAACATAGCTACGGTATTCAGGGCTCGTACGAAGTCACGTTGACCGTGACCGACAACTTCGGCGCAACCGGGACGAAGACGCAGACGCTCGACCTGCTGGGGACGAGGCCGTTCATCCGGTCGATCACGCCGAAAAACGGCGTGGTGGGCACGACGGTATCGATCACCGATCTGGATGGCGGAAATTTCGTGAGCGGGGCGGCCGTACGGCTGACCCGGAGCGGACAAACGGACATCCAGGCGACCAGCGTGAACGTGGTGGATTCGGGGCAGATTTCGTGCTCGTTCAACCTGGCCGGAGCGCAACTCGGCGACTGGAACGTCATCGTTCGGAATCCGGATCTGAACGAGGCAACCCTGACGGCGGGATTCCGGGTTGTGACGGCGGACCGCGTGCGGCTGACAACCAACATGGGCGATATCCTGCTGGAGCTGGACCCGGTGCGGGCTCCCAATCACGTCACGAACTTCCAGCATTATGTTGACGATGGGAAGTATGACAATATTGTGTTCCATCGCGTGCCGCCGAACAATTTCGTGATTCAGTCGGGGGCGTTCAAGAGCCTCGGGGCCGGCGCCAATCCGCGGCTGGAAGAGATTGCGGGATTCCCGTCGATCAACAGCGAGGCGCCAAACGGGCTGCTGAACGTGCGCGGCACGATTTCGCTGGCGTTGCGAGGTACGGACGCCAATTCAGGAACGAACCAGTTTTTCATCAACGTCGGCGACAATCCCAACCTCGACAACGGGCCGCCGCGGTTTACGGTGTTCGGCAAGGTCATCGAGGGGTTGGACGTTGTCGATAACATTGCCGCGGTTCGAACGGCGGACAATGTGCCGGTTCAGTCGCTTCAAGGTACGACGACGTTCGACGACGTGCCCGTCAACGACGTGACGATCATCACTGCGCGGCGCGAGTAGGCGGCGCGCCCGTGGTTGATTCGATGTGGCCGGCAGCGCATACTGCGCCGCATGAAGGCCGAACCGATTCTCGCAAAGCTGAACGAATTGCGGCACGAGGCCGAGGGCGATCCGAAAGACCCCGAATGGCTGGCGCTGCACCACGCGTTCTGCTTCCTGTCATACAAGATGGGTGAGTTTCAGAAGTACCTCGACACGGTGGCCGCAGACGAAAAGAAGGCGGCGCCGGGCGACGATTGAGGCGCCCGAATCGAGCTATTTGCCACGAAAATAGAGCCGGGCCTGCCATGTGGCAGGCCCGGCTTTGTCTTGCGACCTAGCTTCGCCACGCGGCGATCAACCGCAGGCGCAGTCCTCGCACGTGCAGTCATCGCAACTGCAGACGCTGTTGTCGGCGCACTGGCAATCGCCGCATGCGCAGTCATCGCATGCGCAGGCCGCGGCGCAGGAACCGCAATCGCAGTCCTCGCAGGCGCAGTCGTCGCACTTGCAGACTCCGCAGCAGCAACCGTCGTCGGTCTGGCTGACGGTCGTCGTCGACGAGCCGCAACACCAGGCATCGCAAGAACTCGGGATCAGTCCGGCGGTTGAGGCCAGACTGACGGTCATGATCAAACTCAAAATCAGACTCATGAAAGTACTCCGTGCGAACGCCGCATGGCGGACGCTCGAATCACGTCAAACTTCGTTTGCCCATCCGCGCTGGGCGCGGGCGGGCACAAAGACTGAAGATGCTCCGCGGGCCGCTGAGCGGCGCCGGGGATGCACGTGGGATCACAGTCGGGAGATGTGGATCAATTATTCCAGACGCAGAGAAGTGCGTGGGTTGGACGAGCAGCATGATCGGTGAGCCAGGGCGGCGCTTCGCGAGAGAGGATCGGCGTCAGGGCGTCTCGCGATTCGACTTCGGCGGCAACGTTGAGCAACGCGACGAGGACGGGAGCGGAAATTCGTGGGGCCTTGGGAGGCATCCCGATCGGTTCGGCGGAAATGATGCAGCAACTGACTGGCTTGGGCGTCTCGGGGTCCGGCGGCGGGACTTCACAACAGCAGGACGACTCATCTTCAATGGGGCAACACGGGCAAACCGGCACAACAGTGCAGGCGGCAACGTCTGCCGCGCAGAAGAGAGTGCACCAGGAATGCACAGCGAGTGCAAATACCAATACCCCTCGGACCATACCCAAAGTCTAAGGGTGCCGGTCGCGGATTCAAGTTTGAGTGGGAATGGTCCGATTTGATTTTGTGGTAACCTCTGCAATACACTGTAGATGACAATGCGTCGGTCGGGCTACGGGGCCCGGCTGAAACGCTGTGAGGCCTCTGACGAAGGCCGCCGCACACCGGAGCGGCCTTCGTCACGGGCCTGCGACGGAAACGTGGCGGGTCTGGTCATGTCGGCGACAAGCGCGTACGGCCGCTGCGAAGCGGCGATCGGCCATACATTTCGTGATCCCCATCTGCTACATCGCGCCCTGACGCATTCGTCGGTGGCGGAGAATCGGGCCGAAAGCAACGAGCGACTTGAGTTCCTGGGCGACGCGGTGCTCGGGCTGGTGGTCTGCGATTATCTCTTCACAAACTATCCGACGTTCCTCGAAGGCGATCTGACGAAGGTCAAGTCGGCCGTCGTTTCGCGGCGGACATGCGCCGAGGTGGCCGACGCGCTCGGGCTGCCGGGGCTGCTGACGATCGGCAAGGGAATGATCAACGGGGCGCGGCTGCCGGAATCTTTGGCGGCGGCGGTGTTGGAGGCGATTATCGCGGCACTCTATCTCGACGGGGGACTTGAGGCGGCGCGAAGGTTTGTGCTCACGCACATGGAAGAGCACATTCGCCGGTCGGTTGCGTCGGAGCACCAGGAGAACTTCAAGTCGAAGCTGCAGCAACACGCCCAGAAGGATCTGAGCGCGACACCGTCGTACGAACTGCTGGATGAGAAGGGGCCGGATCACTCGAAGTGTTTCGAGGTGGCCGTAAACCTGAAGGGGCGAAGATTCCGATCGGCGTGGGGGACGTCGAAGAAAGAGGCCGAACAGCGGGCGGCCTTCAATGCACTCGTGACTCTCAAGCTCGTTGATCCGGCGAGCCAGCCGCCAAACTGGGGTCCGGTTGGAACTGAAACTCCGTCCGAGACGGCTGTCGACGCCGAGGCGCCGTCGAAGCCGGCCGGCAGTAAGCCGCGGCGCGCGAAGGCGAAGAAATCGAGCCCCCGACGAACACGCAAGGGCGGCTCGGAATCGGCTGCTTGATCGTCGCTAGGCCCCGGTTGGCCGTTCAGGCAGACCGGGTGGCCACCGCATCCATGCACTCGTCGAGGCAGTCGATGAGGAAGTCGCAGTCGGCCTTTGTGATGCACATCGGGGGTTTGATGCGCAGGACATTGCCGAAGAGGCCGCCCTTGCCGATCAAGAGCTGACGATCCTTGGCCATTTCGAAGACGCTGGCACATTCGGCGCTAGCGGGTTCTTTTGTCTTGCGATCTTTCACGAGTTCGACGCCGAGCATGAGACCGAGGCCGCGGACCTCGCCGATAAGGGCGTGCTTGTCCTGCAATTCGAGCAGCTTGTTTTTCAGGTAGCCGCCGACGTCCTTTGCCCGCTGCTGGATGTGCTCTTCGTCGATGATCTGGAGCGTCGCCAATCCCTGAGCCATCGAGACGGGGTTGCCGCCGTAGGTGTTGAAATGGATCTTGCGGGTCATGGTCTGGGCGATTTCGGGGCGGGTCGTGACCGCGCCGAGCGGAGCGCCGTTGCCGATGCCCTTGGCCATGGTCACGAAGTCAGGCGTGACTCCCCAGTTCTGGAAGCCCCAGAAGTGTTCGCCTGTGCGTCCCCAGCCGGTTTGAACTTCGTCGGCGACGCAGAGCCCGCCGTACTTGCGGACGATGTCGTAAACGATTTTGAAATACTCTTTCGGCGGGGTGACGACGCCGCCGACGCCCTGGATCGGCTCGCCGAGGAAGCAGGCAATCTCGCCGCTGGTTTCGTAGCGGATCGTGTCTTCGACGCTGGTTGCGCACTTCACGTCGCATGACGGATAGGTCAGGCCGAACGGGCAGCGGTAGCAGTAGCCGGGGGCGACGTGCTTGACGTTGTTCACCACCGGCAGCGGGAACTTCCAGGTGCCGACGGCGGTGAGACCGATCGTAGCCTGCGAGCCGCCGTGGTAGGCATTGCGGAGCGTGAGCATTTCGCCCCGGCCGGTGTGGAGGCGGGCCATCATCGTCGCCAGCTCGTTCGCCTCGCTGCCGGAGTTGGTGAAATAAGTCGATTTGAGGCCGGAGCCCCTGGGCATGTGCTCGGCGACGGCTTTTGCAAACTGCGCGATCGTCGGGTGCAGATAAATGGTCGTCGTGTGGACGATTTTGCCGGCCTGTTCGCGGAGGCGCTCGGTGATCTTGGGATGGCAGTGGCCGACGGAGACCGTGACGATGCCGCCAAAGGCGTCGAGGTATTGGCGGCCTTTCTCGTCCCACATGTATTGCATGTGGCCCTCGACGACGCAAATCGGGTCTTTGTAATAGGCGAAGATACCGGGATTCAGGTACTCCTTGCGCATGGAAAGGATTTCCGCGCGCGAGGGGCCCTTGTAGGGCGCGGGTACGTGGTCGGACTTGGGCAGAGTTGCCTTGGAATGGTTGCTGGAGGACTTCTTTGCCACGGGTCGTGTCTTCGTTGCCATTGCGAAATGTTCCCAATCTCGTTCGCGGGCTCGGCCCGCGGAAAACTCAACCGGCGGTCAGCGCCGCGTAGGCGTCGGGGCGGCGGTCGCGGAAGAATTGCCAGACATTACGGACTTCTCGGATCAGGTCGAGGTTCAGGTCGGCGACAATCACGTCGTCGTTACTGCGGCCGGCCTCGGCGATGATCTTGCCGCGCGGGTCGCAGAAGTAGGATTGGCCGTAGAACTCGCCGATTCGCCAGGGCTCCTCAAAGCCGGGGCGGTTGATCGCACCGATGAAGTACTGGTTGGCGACGGCGTGGGCGGGTTGCTCAAGCTTCCAGAGATACTCTGAGAGTCCGGCGACGGTGGCCGACGGGTTGAAGACGATCTCGGCGCCGTTGAGGCCGAGACAACGGGCGCCCTCGGGGAAGTGGCGGTCGTAGCAGATGTAGACGCCGACCTTGCCGACCTTTGTGTCAAAGACGGGGTAGCCGACGTTTCCGGGGCGGAAGTAGAACTTCTCCCAGAAGCCGGGCTCGCAGTGGGGGATGTGGGTCTTGCGGTACTTGCCGAGGTAGCTGCCGTCGGCGTCGATGACCGCTGCCGAGTTGTAATAGACGCCGGAGAGGTCTTCCTCATACATCGGTACGACGAGGACGATCTTGTGCTTCTTGGCGAGTTCGCACATCAGCTTGGTGGTGGGGCCGTCGGGGATACGTTCGGTCAGGTTGTACCACTTGGTGTTCTGCTCGGCGCAGAAGTAGGGGCCGTAGAACAGCTCCTGCATGCAGACGACTTGAGCGCCTTTCTCGGCTGCCTTGGCGATGAGGCCGACGTGCTTGTCGATCATCGACTTCTTGATCTTGTCGATCGGCGAAGTGCTCGGCTCGGACAGCGTGGCTTGAATCAAACCACCACGGACGATGCGGGGCATGCGCGGCTCCTCTTACGGCCGTCGGCGAACGCGACGGGTTCGGCGGGGATTGTAACCGATTCGGATGACGGCGCGATATGTGGGGAGCGGTCATCCGGGGTCCGGAGAGTGCATCAGCCGCCGCGGGTGTGCATCTCCAAGTGGGCGTCCCGGCGGAGGATGTCGAGGGGCACGAATGGGCCTCTGTGGCGCTGGGCAATCCGATCTTCGGCGCCGCGGTCGGTGCGGGCGCGCCAGGCGGAGTCGATCTGCGACGCGATGGCGGCGGGCGGGGCATCGGATCGCAGGGCTTTTCGAAGGTCAATTCCCTGTGTTGCGTAGAGACAGGTGTACCACATTCCGTCGGCCGTGAGGCGGCTTCGGTCGCACGCGCCGCAGAACGGGGCCGTGGTCGATGCGATCATGCCGAATGTGGTGCCGTCGGCGAGTGAGAACTGTTCGGCGGGTGCGTGCGGGTCGGCTGCGACTTGCTTGATGACTCCGAACCTTCGGGACAGCCGGTCGAGGATTTCCCGCTGGGACACGACCTGGGCCGCTGACCAGCGTGTCGCGCCGCCGACGTCCATGTACTCGATGAAGCGAACTTCGGCGCCGACGGATTGTCCATACGAAATCAGGTCGTTGAGTTCATCGTCGTTGACGCCGCGAACGATGACGGCGTTGAGCTTGATGGCAAGTCCACCACGGCGGGCCGAAGCGATGCCGTCGAGGACGCGTGGCAATTCGTTCTGCCGCGTCAATCGCTGGAAGCGATCGGGTCGAAGGGTGTCGAGACTGATGGTGATGCGTCGCAGTCCGGCCGCGGCCAGTGCGTCGGCCTGGCTCGCCAGTAGCACGCCATTCGTCGTCAGGGCCAGATCGCGTACGCCCGACTTCGCCGCGAGCGAGCGGACCAACACCGGCAGATCGTGACGCAATAGCGGTTCGCCGCCGGTCAGCCGGAACTTATCCACGCCGAGCGAGATGAAGACGTCCGCAAGGGTCGAGAGTTCTTCAAACGAGAGAATCTCTTCCCGTGGCAGCCAGACGTATTCGTCCTCCGGCATGCAGTAGGCGCAGCGGAGATTGCAGCGGTCGGTAACGGAGATTCGCAGCGAGCGCAGCGGTCGTCCGAGTTGATCGGGGATCTGCGGCATCGTTCACGCGGGGGGTCAGTGGGGCTTCCAGCCCGGCTCGCGGCGACCGCTCGACGGCGGGGCGGGCCAGCGAGTCATGATCATTCTCTGCTGAGTATAGAAGAGCATGCCCTCTTTGCCCTGGATATGCAGGTCGCCGAAGAAGGAGGCGTTCCAGCCGGTGAACGGGAACCAGGCCATGGGAGCGGGTACGCCGATGTTGACGCCGATCATGCCAGCGTTGAAGCGGTGCTTGAACTCGCGGGCGGAACGGCCGGACTGCGTGAAGATCACGGCACCATTGCCGAACTCGCAGCGCTTGCCGAGGGCGAGGGCGTCGTCGAGCGTGGCGGCGCGGGTGACGGAGAGGACGGGGCCGAAGATCTCGTCCTTTGCGAGGACGCTGTCGGGCCGAACGTTGTCGATGATGGTCGGGCCGACGAAGAAACCGTTGGGTCCGTCGGCGACGCGGACCTTGCGGCCGTCGAGGGCGAGCGAGGCCTTCT
>CAZONT010000011.1:0-38882 GCA_964581285.1 uncultured Planctomycetaceae bacterium
CAGCACGTCGGGGCGGGGTAGTGGCGGCGGGTTAGAATGTTGGCGTGGGCACACGTGGGCGAGTTTGGCGGGTGGGGAAGTGGGCGGGGGTGATCCTGTCCATCGTATTGGTTTCGGCGACAGCTGTGAGCTTTAGCTACGGCGCGGGCTACACCTGCAACGACGGCACGGGGATTCATCTCGCGCTTGGGTATGTCCTACTCTCGCGAGATGCTGGCTCCATTTCGGAACGGCGCAGCCGCCAACCAGAAGCACGAACCGATATTGCGCCGGGATGGAACTACACGATTCAGCCTTGGGTCGGAATCCGTGGAGTGTGCGACAATATTTTCTTTCTGCCGTGGACGCATACGTTCGACGATGGTGAAGCGTGGGTGGTCTTGCCGATGTGGATACCGTTCGTGCTCGTCGCAATTCCGACGGCGCTGTTGTGGTACTTCGATCGGCGGCGGACCCCGGCGGGGCATTGTCGGCGGTGCGGGTATGACTTGACGAAGAACGAGAGCGGGCGGTGTCCGGAGTGCGGGGTGACGATTCCGGCGAGCAGAGGGGAGTCGCCGACATGTCCGCCTTGAAAGGCGGACATGCCACCCGTCGCGGATTTTGCAATACGGATTGTGATGGCCGGCGGCCGGAGAACGCGGGGCGAAAGCGACAATGAAAGTTGCGGCCTTAGCCGGGATGAAACTCGATCACGCACTGCGATGCGTCGGGTGCGGCGTCTGCTGCGTCGGAGTTTTCGTTTTCGGGATTGTGCTGCTGTTCACGTGGCTTGATCGCTTTGTGCTCATCTGGCGAGTCGACTATCACGAATCGGCGTCAGTCATCGCCTACGGGACGTGGTATCCGGCGATCCAAGGCCGCTTTGAGGTCGAAAGTGAAGTGGACGGGGCGGAATTGGACGGATTCATGAGGAGCGACCGCCATGTTCAAGTGTTTCAGCGAGAGGGAGCTATGCAGTTTCCGGCCACGGCCTTCGGGCTGCATCTGGCCTGGGTATTCGCGGGATTTGCGACGCCATTGTTATTTCTAGCAGGACGGCGTGCCGTGCGGTGGCGACGATCGCGCCGTCGCGCGCAGCGGGGTCAGTGTGCGAGTTGCGGCTACGACCTGACGCGGAATGAGTCGGGGAGTTGTCCGGAGTGCGGGGTGACGATCGCGGTGGGGTAGAATCCCGGCATGGCCGCACGATCCCGAATCCGTCGCGTCGCGAAGTGGATGGGGTTGTGCGTGTGCCTGATTATTCTGGCGTCTTGGGGCATGAGTATCCGGCGAGCATTGAGCTTCTACCATCGAGTGTGGCGATTATCACTCGCCGGATCGACCGTCAGCGTGCTCGTAGCAACCAAGGGACCGTACTTCGACGACCTTAGCGAAAAGTACAGGTTACGCGGTGCCATGTGGTATTCATACGCGATTCGACCATACGCGAGTTCAGACTACGGCCTCACCTGGCCATACTTGTTGAAGTGCGGACCGACTCGCGAAGCATTGGAAACGGTGATTCCGCTTTGGCTACTACTTCTTGTCAGCGCGATTCCGACCGCGATCCTCTTTCGTCGCGACTGCCGGCGCATCGGACCCGGCCATTGCCCGAAGTGCGGGTATGACTTGACGAAGAATGAGTCGGGGGTGTGTCCGGAGTGCGGGGTGAAAATTCAGGGGCAGACAACTTTGATCGTGCCACCGAGTCGCGGGCCAACGGTAGAATGAGCGATTCGATGCCCGGAACGTCGGGCTGTCGAATGGATCAGAAGGCTCGATGACAAGGGCGCGAACATGGCACACCTAGTTCGAACGCTGATTGCGGTTTTGTTGGTTGTCGGCGCGGCGCCGAGTCGCGGCGTCGCGGCGGAGCCAGGGCCAGACGGACTGAAATTTGTCACGGCGCCACTGAAGAATCTGAACGCGGTTGAGGCGGCCCGGACGCTGCGGGAGGCGTTTGGTGTTGCTACCAGCCAGCCGACGAGCGAGCGGGGCGTGATCACGGCCGACCGAGACACGAATACGCTGGTTATCAGCGGTCCCGAGTCATTTTGCCAGGCCGTGCGCGAGATGGCGGCGGAATTGGACAAGGCCTCGAAGGGGAACGTGTCGGTGGCCGTGGACGTGACGCTGTACCAGATTCAACTGCCGACGGAGAAACTTGCGACGCTGTCGATCGCGGATTTGCAGAGTGCCGCGACGGACCCGGCGGGGTTCTACAAGTACCTGGCGACGTTGGGTGAGTGCAACGTGAACGGACGAATGCATCAGCGGGTCAACCTCGTCCGAGGCAGCGAACTGAGCAGCGGGGCATCGATTCCGTTTCTGACGGGGTCGCAGAAGACAAACAGCGGGCAAATCAATCGAACGATTGAGTATCGCGACGTCGGAAACAAGGTGCGGATCAGCGGGACGCCGTCGGCGGCGTCGGGCGGCGGGGATGTCTCAATGAAGATTGAATCGTCGGCGCTGCCGAAGAGCGATATCGAGTTCGGCGATTCGATTGCCGCGCCGGCGTTTCAGAAGTTTGTCCAAGTATATGAGGGGCCCTACGAATCGGGGCGGCCGATCGTGACGATCTCGTCGAACTCGGTTAACAGTTCGGCCACGAAGGCGATGCTGGGGGTGGCGCGGGTGGTGCTGACGGCCGGGGAAACGGGGAAGTGAGAAGGTGTCGACCCATGAATCGGACGCGTCTGCTCATTTGCACTATCGGACTGGCGACGTCGAGCCATCTCGTGCGCGCGGAGGATGGCCCGCCGGCGAGCCAGCCGCAAGTGTTCGCCGGGAACCGGATTACTTCGTCGGCCGAGCGGCCGAAGTACCGGGGAAACTTCGGTTGGGAACGGGGACGCGCCTACACGCGATTCATGGCAAAGACCGCGACGCTTCAGGCGGTGCTGGCGGAAGTCCTGGATGTCGCGGCGCGCTAGGGGAATGTAGCGAGTTGACGCTGCATTATGCGCCCGGTCGCTGGCGCTGCGGGTTCGGACTCTTGGCGGTTGCTGCTTATGCCGGGGTGCTGCTGATCGCGATTGTTTCGTGCCGGTATGGCGTGATGTGGATCAATCACGCGGCGCGGACGTGCATCGAGGTGGATGTCGGGGCGGTGCATGGGCTTTGGATTGCCAAGACGGCTTCGTCCGCGTTTGCGCCGTCGGGCGTGGAGCTGATTGACCACGGTAGGTGGAACGGGAGCGGGTGGCGGCCGCGATTCGACTGCGCGTCGCCCGGCAAGGTTTATGTCGCGATGCCGCTTTGGTTGCTCGGGCTGCCGTTGCTGGCGCCTTTCTTCGTTCGGCGAGGAGCGGCCCCACTTTCAGCGGGGGTGTGTCGCGGCTGCCGGTACGATTCGAACGGCCATGTTTCCGGGCGGTGTCCGGAGTGCGGGACGCTCTTTGACAACGGCGTGTCGCCGCTGCGGCCCGGAAGTCCTATTGGCCGCAACATCCGCCATTTCGGTCACTTAGAGACTGCCGGGCCCAGTGACCCCCATTTGCCGGAGAACTCGTACGGCCCGACGGACGTTTCCCATATGGTAGATTCGAGGAATTGGAAGTCGGCACGAAGCGTTACCTCGGTGTGGGCTGCAACATCCAATAACAGGTTCGGACCGCTCGCCGGTCCGACCCAAATGAGCTATACTGTGCGAACACGATAAGAACACGAGCTGGCCGAACGAAGGAGGTCTTCGCTCGCAAGCCGGCTTCGAACAAACCCCTAAGGAGCGTTCCAAATGACGAAGCGAATTGGTTTTCTCGCGGCAGTCGCCTGCATGTGTACCTTCGGCGCCTCTGCCGCCTGGGCCGGTGAGGGCTGCTGCGCCAAGGGCAAGGGCGCCGCGACCGCGTCCGCCAAGGGTTCCTGCTCGCTGGCCGGCAAGGTCTGCGGCGGCGACATGAAAGAATTCCCGACCATGAAGGTCATGGTTGGCGACGAGAGCTTTGAGTGCCCGATGGCCGCCGCTGCAGCCGCCAAGAAGGCCGACACCAAGCCCACCTACATCGTCATGGGCGAGAAGTTTGACGACGCCGAGAAGGCCTATTCCGCCTACGCCTGCGCCGCCGAGTGCTACGCCAAGAACTTCGGCTCGGTCGCCGTCGAGCGCGACGGCAAGTGGGCCTTCGTCAGCTCAGAGGGCTGCTGCAAGAGCGGCTCGAGCGTCAAGATGGCCTCCGGTTGCGCGAAGGATCAGGACAAGACTCTCGCCGCCGCCGATTTCAAGACGGCCAAGAAATTCCGCGTCGCCGGCCACGAGTACAACAGCTGGGACGACGCCATGAAGGCCTCCAAGAAGGCCCAGGAGTCGATGAAGGCCGTCAAGATGACCTACATCGTCGATGGCAAGACGGTCGATGCCGCGGACGACGTCTGCCCGATGGCCAAGAAGGATGGCAAGGTCGAGTACTGCGTCGGCAAGGAAAAGACGCACTGCCAGTACCAGGCCACGGTCCTGCAGGCCAAGGCCCAGGTTGAAGCGGCCAAGAAGGCCGTCGAAGGCAGCATGGCCAAGGCCTAAGCTCCTCGACTGCAACCACGATTGGTTGATTCAAACCCGCCGACAGGCACAGGCTTGTCGGCGGGTTTCTTATTTCGCTGCAGGTGTCCCGTATCCCCCGCCCCCCGGGGTTTCAATCCGCAGCCGATCCCCCGCCTCCAGCTTCCGCGTCACTTTGCAAGCCAGCGCCTCGCGTAACCCATTCGCCCGAATCAGAAACGCAGCAAACGGTTGCCCATCACCACCACCGAGCAGCCCGGCCCCTCCGCGCGTCGACCGATCCGCCAGGATCGAAGCGGTCATCGCGCACAACGCCCGAATCTCGCGCACGATCCCATCGCCGCCGCGATGCCGCCCCGCCCCGCCACTCCCTCGCCGCACCTCGTAGCGTTCGATGCTCAACGGATAAGCCGACTCCAGCGCCTCAATCGGCGTGTTAAGCGTGTTCGTCATGTGCGTCTGCACCGCCGACGCCCCCGCTCCCACCGCCGACGCACCCATCCCGCCCGCGATCGTCTCGTAGTACGTGAACTCCCGGCCGCTCCGCGGATCGACTCCGCCGAACGAAATCGACGCCATCGTCCCCGCGGCCCCCGCGGCCACCCGCTCCGGCACCGCCTTCGCCAGCGCGCTCATGACCACATCGACGACGCGTTGGCTCGTCTCGACGTTCCCCGCTGCCACCGCCGCCGGATACGCCGCGTTGACGACGCTCCCCTCGGGCGCCCGCACCTCAATGGGCGCAAACATCCCCGCATTGTGCGGCAGCCGCTCCCCGGCCAGGCACGCAAACACGTAGTAGACCGCCGACCGCGTGACCGCCAGCGGACAATTGACGCACCCCCGAACCTGCGGCGCGCTTCCTACAAAATCAACAATGACGCTCGTCGGTGTGACTCCGACCCGCACCGCGATCCGAATCGCTTCGCTTGAGATGCCATCGCCGTCGAGAAAGTCCTCCGCCTCGTAGGTCCCCGGCGGGATCTCCGCGATCGCATTCCGCACCATGCGCTCCGCATACGCCAGCAACTCATCCGACAATTCGGCGAATCCGCTCTCCCCGTATCGCTCGATGAGCCCGACGATTCCACGTCGCCCGACTTCGTTCGCTGCAACCTGCGCCCGCAAATCCCCCAGCCGTTCCGCAGGCCCCCGAACCGCGCCTAAGAACCGTTCGCGAAAGCCCGCGTCCTCGACGCCGCTCGAATACCACTTCGTTGGCGATATTCGCACCCCCTCCTGCTCGATCGAAGTTGTGACGCCCATCGACCCCGGAACAACGCCGCCGACATCCGCATGATGCGCCCGGTTCGCCGCGTACCCCACGACCCGCTCCCCGACCACGATCGGCGTCACGAGCGTGATGTCCGGCAGGTGCGTCCCGCCCGCGTACGGGTCATTCACAATCGCAACGTCGCCTGCTCCCAGCCTAAGGTCTCGCAGCACGGCCTCGACACTCGCCGGCATCGACCCAAGGTGCACCGGAATGTGCGCCGCCTGCGCCAGCAGCCGCCCGCGCAAATCAAACACCGCGCACGAGTGATCGTGTCGTTCCTTGATGTTCGCCGAATACGCAGTCCGCCCCAGCGTCTCCCCCATCTGCTCCGCAACCGCGACCAGCCGATGGCGAAAAACCTCCAGCCGACCTCCCATCGCCAGCTCTTCCGCCATGACCCGACACGCTCCACTTCCTTGTCTAACTTACAAGCGCTTGCACGATCCCGACACCCTCGGATTTGCTGGGCAATATATGCGCAGCGCTTACCCAGGGTCGCCCAAACTTTACCCACCTCCTCCCCGCAAATGGCCCGAATTCCGCGAATAATCGGGACCAATCCGCCTCCGCGCATTGGCACGCCCGTTGCTCATGGGAGGGGTGTGAGCCGGACGATACGACACTAGAAAGATAAACAGGCTGGCTCACCCAAAACAGCCTTTCATTTCCTTCCCAACACCGCGCCATGGAATCGGCCGCCGCAATGGCGGCCGATTCCACTTTTACTTTTCGCACCGCGCGTATAATCGCCCCTCGCTCGCCGGACCATCGGCGGCATCATCGAGGAGGCAGAATGTCAAAGCACCACGGACACGACAACGGCAAGATGCACCGCCCGGACAGCCATAAGCGGCCCGGCGCCGCCAAGTGCTCGCGCTACATGACCGGCAAGCAGGTCGAGCCGCTCAAGCTCCGCGGCAACGAAAACGTCGCAGACATGATCGACCACTGCTACGCCCAGAGCGGCTTCAACGGCCGTCGCCTTGGCGAGGCCTGCGAACTCTTCTCCCGCATGCTCCGCGGTGATACGACCGTCGGCATTACGCTCAGCGGCGCGATGACCCCCATTGGCATGCAGGGCGTCCTCAATTCACTCATCGAGGCCGGCTTCGTCGATTGGATCATCGCCACCGGCGCGAACCTGTATCACGACATGCACCGTGCCTTCGACCTCCCCGTCCGCCAGGGCAACTGGTCGGTCGACGACAACGACCTCGCCGACGCCGGCGTCGCCCGCATCTATGACACTTACATCGAAGAGCTCGGCACGCTCGAAGCCACCGACAAGATCATCCTCCGCGCGCTTCGCGACATCGACCACGAATCCCCGATGTCCACCGCCTACCTGCACTGGCACCTCGGCCGCTTCATCGCAAAGCGCGCCCCCGCCGCGGACAAGTCGCTCGTCGCCACGGCCCATCGCTTCGACGTCCCGGTCTATACCAGTTCACCGGGCGACAGCTCCATCGGCATGAACTTGATCGTCCCCCGCCTGTTCGACCAGGCAATCATGCTTGATCCGATCGCCGACGTCATCGAGACCGCCGCGATCGTCCGCGCTGCCAACAAGAATGGCGTTGTCGAAATTGGCGGCGGCTCCCCGAAAAACTTCTATCTACAGACTCAGCCAACGCTCCACCAGATCCTTCATGACCGCACCGGCGGCGGCCATGACTACTTCATTCAACTTACGACCGATTCACCCCACTGGGGCGGCCTCAGTGGTGCAACCCCGCAGGAAGCGAGAAGCTGGGGCAAGATCAAGGACGCCCACCGCGACAACGTCGTCGTCTATTCGTGCGCGTCGCTCACCATGCCGCTGCTTGCACAGTACGTCCTCATCCGCAATAAGCCGCGCAAGCACAAGCGACTCTTCCCGCAGCTCGCCAAGCTCGTCGCCAACCTCACCTCCGACGCCCGCCGCAACAAGACGCTCCTCGCCGAACTGAAGAAGGCCGGCGCCGATCACTTCCTCGCTGCGAAGGCATAGGATGGCGATCATTCCCGACAACTTCCTCGGCCTTCCCGCCGCGCAGAGCGACTATCGCCGCGCCCGCTATGCCGTGCTCCCCATTCCCTACGACAGCACCGTCAGCTTCCAGATCGGCACCCGCAACGGCCCCCGCGCCATCATCACCGCCAGCCAGCAGGTCGAACTCTGGGACGAAGAACTTGCGCGTGATTCGAGCTCCGCCGGCATCGCCACCCTTGCGCCAGTCGCCCCCGAAATGGCCGGCCCGCACGATCAGCACAAGGCCGTCTATGCCGCCGCAAAGAAACCCGTCGCCGACGGAAAGTTTCTCATCGGCCTTGGCGGCGAGCATTCGATCACCAGTGCCCTCGTCCGCGCCGTCATGACCAGGCACAAGAAGCTCAGCGTCCTGCAAATCGACGCCCACGCCGACCTCCGCGGCGAATACGAAGGCACCCCCTACTCGCACGCCAGCGCCATGCGCCGCGTCCTCGACGCCGGCGCGTCTCTCGTTCCGGTCGGCATCCGCAATTACTCGCGCGAAGAACACCATTTCATGCGTGCCCACGATTTCACGCCCATCACCGCACGCGAGTGTCGTCAGGGCGGGGGCTGGATCGATCAGGCCGTCTCCATGCTCCAGTCGCCGGTATTCATCACCGTCGACATCGACGGCTTCGACCCCGCCTACGCACCCGGCACCGGCACACCCGAACCCGGCGGCCTCGATTGGTACCAAGTGATCGACCTTTTTCGCGCCGTCACGCGCGCCCACCGCGTCGTCGCCGCCGACGTTGTCGAAGTCATGCCCGTGCCCGGCTCCGCCCAGACCGAGTTCCTCGCCGCCAAGCTGATCTACAAGCTCATCGGCCTCGTCGAATCCGCCAGGCATTGAGGCCATGTTCGCCGTCCTTAGCGTCTGGATCGCACTCGGCGCGCTGGTCACCACAATCTACGTCGTGCTTCGTCCGGCCGGAGGCGCCGAGGCGGTCGTTACGCTGTTACCGTACACGATCGCGCTTTCCGTCACCTTCGCCGCCGGTGTCCTCTGGGCCCTCCGAGCTCGCCGCGCCGAAGAGCCCGGTGTTGCCGGCCAGCGACTCCAGTCCGTCGCCGCCATCGTGCTCAACAGTATCAGCTTCGCACTCTTGCTCTTCGCATTGCAGAAACCCCAGCACGCGCTGATCGGACTCGCCCTCGAAGCCGCTTTCCTTACCTTCTGCTACTGGGCATACCGCCGCGTCATTCTCCGCGAATGACGCCCGCCCGCCCCGCCTCTATAATCGCGCGAAATGCAGAGTGACTCGAATCAAATTGAAGTCATGGTCAACGGCGATCCGTTCAAGATCGACGCCGGCGCAAACCTCGCCCGGCTCGTGGAGCTGCGCAAACCGCAGCCCCCCTTCGCCGCCGAAGTAAACAAGATTCACGTTCGCAGAACGGAGTTCGACCGCACCCATCTCAACGCTGGCGATCGCATCGAAATCGTCACACTGGTAGGAGGCGGCTAACGGCACCGCCGGCCGGAGAACACACAAGACATCATGATCGAACCAACACCCCTGAAAATCGGCACGAAATCCTTCCGCTCCCGCCTCTTCGTCGGCACCGGCAAATACGCCAGCTACGAACAAATGCGCGAGTGCCACGCCGCCAGCAACTGCGAAGTCATCACCGTCGCAGTCCGCCGCGAACGTCTCTTCGACAAGCAGAACCGCAACATCCTCGACTTCATTGACACGAAGCGCTACACGATCCTCCCCAACACCGCCGGCTGCTTCACCGCGGAAGACGCCGTCCGGGTCGCCCGCCTCGGCCGCGACATTCTCGAACAGCTCCACAACCCCGGCGCATCCTGGGTCAAGCTCGAAGTGCTCTCAGACCCCAAGACGCTTCTTCCAGAGCCGGTTGGTACGCTCGAAGCCCTCCGCACCCTCAAGGTGGACGGCTTCGAAGTCCTCGTCTACACCTCCGACGACCCCGCCATGGCCCGCCGCCTCAAGGAGGCCGGCGCAACGAGCGTCATGCCCGCCGGCTCCCCCATCGGCTCCGGCCAGGGTATCCTGAACCCTAACAACATTCGCATCGTTCTCGAATTGCTGAAGGCCGACGACCCGACCTACCCCGTCATCGTCGACGCCGGCGTCGGCACCGCGAGTGATGTCACCATCGCCATGGAACTCGGCGCCGACGGCGTCCTCTTGAACACCGGCGTCGCTCTCGCAAAAGACCCTGTCGCAATGGCACGAGCAATGGCCCACGCCATCGACGCCGGCTACCTCGCCCATCGCGCCGGCCGAATCCAGAAGAAACTCTACGCCTCCGCGTCGTCGCCCGTCGAAGGTTCGATTGTCTACTGAATCAATTCATACAAACGGATTGACAATCTCAAGCGCGCCCGGCGGCGCCCGCCCCGGCAAATCCTCGGAATAGAGCCGAGTCACCCCCGCTTCAAGGCAAGCCGAAACAATCATCGCATCCCAGAACGCCCACTGCTGCTCGACGTGCAGCGTCCGCGCGCGATCCAAGACTCGGCTGCTCGGAAGCATCAGCGGGTAGATGCGCACAAATCGCGAGAGGTGGATCCACGCCTCATGTCGCGCAAGTCCGTGCGGTTCGAGTTTGCGCGAGGCGGCTATGAACTCGCACGCGACCTGCCACAACAAGATCGAATCGGATGTGCCCTGAATGAGATGTAGTGCTTGTGCCTGACGCGCCGGATTCCGACCGTCGCACGAGTAGATCAGTACGTTCGTATCAAATGCGGCTGTCACGCTCATGCAATTCGTCGCGCGTGGGCAACTTTCCGACGAGCCGCAACTTACTTTGCCTTAGCCCCTCAATCAATTCCCGCTTTGCCGCGTCTCGGTCTCCGTTCGAATCCGCAGCAAGCGATTCGATCGTAATCCGCACGCGCTGCTGCTCCGCCAGCTCGAGAGTCTCGACCGGCGTCAGAACCCCATTCGAATAGATCGCCTCAACGACTTTTGTCATGACATTTCATTATACGACGAATTCCCCGCCGCTTCTTGAACCAACTCGCTCCACTCGCCCCGCTTCGACTCCGCCCGTCACTTCTGATAATCTGCCCCCGTGAACCGTCGCACCCGCGCCAAGCTTTGCATCTGGCTCATCCTCATCGGCCTCATCAACTTCCTCGCCTACACCGTCGCGTACGCCTACATCAAGGGCGACGCCGCCAACGGCAAGATCGAAGCCGGCCGCTACTACGTCGGCGGCCACTTCCTCCACGGCGAAGGCCGCATGCAGGAAGTCAGCCGTGGCGTCTGGATCTACAGCTACGCCCACTCCATCACGATCTGGCCCACCATCGCCATGGTCCTCCTCGCCCTGCTCGCCCTTGCCCGCCCGCTCATCATCGCCGCCTACGGCGACAGCTCCATCAGCGGCGCAACCCTCGTCGGCGTCATCGCCACGCTCATCGTCGTAGTCACCGGCCTCTTCACCACCTTTTTCACGATTGATTTCATCCGCAACCTCATCGAACATCACTGACCCCGGCCGCCCCGCCGGAGTGTTAGACGAAAAGGAGCACCATGCGCCCGATCTCCCAGATCGCGTTATTCGTTCTGCTTCTCGGCTCGGCTTGCAATCAACCGAACAGCGCCAGGCCCGGCAACGCCGACGCCCAGCTCCAGAAATTCTTCAACGACTACTGGCAGCTTAAGCTCGAAGAGTCTCCCAGCCGTGCGACCTACCTCGGCGACCACCGCTACGACGACCGCCTCGAGGACTTCTCCGAATCCGGCCGCATCATTGGCATCAACAAACGCAAGGCCATGCTGAAGCAGCTCGATGCGATCGACGTCGCCCGCGCCACACCCGCCAACCAACTCAGCGCCGCCATCCTCCGCCACGAACTCGACGACGACATCGAATCCGCCGAATTGCCCGCTCACTACATGCCGATCTCGCAGCAGAACGGCCCGCACATCACGCTCCCGCTCCTTCGCCTCAGTCAGCCCATGGATACTGACGCGGCCTGCCGCAAGTACGCTGCCCGCCTCGCCGCCTTCCCGGATCAGGTCGATCAGGTCATCGCCCAGATGCGCGAAGGCAAGAAGCGCGGAGTCGTCGCCCCGAAGATCATCATCGAGAAAGCCCTGCCCGCCATCGAAATGCAGATCGTCGACGATCCCAGGCAGAGTGATCTCTACAAGACCTACGCCGAAAAGCGACCGCCTTCCGTCAGCCCGCAGACTGAATCAATGATGCTCGCATCCACAACCAAAGCCATTACCGGCTACCGCAACCTCCGCCAGTTCCTCCGAACCGAGTACCTCCCCGCCTGCACCGAAACCGTCGGCATCGGCCACCTCCCCGGCGGCAAACAGTGGTACGCCGCCGCCGCCCGGCTCCACACCACAACAACCAAATCTTCCGACGAGCTGCATCAACTCGGCCTGGCCGAAGTCAAACGCATCAACGGCGAGATGCAGCGGATCATGGCCAAGGAGAATTTCACGGGCACCGTCGCCGAGTTCTGCGAAGTCCTCCGCAACCGCCCCGACCAGCACTTCAACTCCGCATCGGAAATGCTCACCGACTTCGCCGCTGTGCTGAGAGCCAGCGACGCCAACTTGCCGAAATGCTTCGGCCGCCTCCCCAAAGCGCCGTACGTGTTGAAGGAAATCGAATCCTTCCGTGCACCGGCCGCCCCCGCCGCTTACTACTATCAGGCCCCGGACGTCGGCACCCGCCCCGCCTACTACTACGTCAACACCTACCAGCCCGACAAACGTCCGCGCTTCACCATGGAGGCCCTCTCCTATCACGAGGCCATGCCCGGCCACCACCTGCAAATCTCACTCGCCCAGGAGAACACGGCCCTCCCCGAGTTTCGCCGCCACAGCGACTTCACCGTCTTCATCGAGGGCTGGGGGCTCTACTCCGAGTGCCTCGGCAAGGAACTCGGCGGCTACCGCGACAACTACCAGGAGTTCGGCCGCCAGACGTTCGACGCCTGGCGGGCCTGCCGCCTCGTCGTCGACACGGGAATGCACAACATGGGCTGGACCCGCCAGCAGGCCATCGACTTCATGGCGGCCAACACGGCCCTCGCCCGGCTCGACATCGAAAGCGAAATTGACCGCTACATCGCCTGGCCCGGCCAGGCCCTCGCCTACAAGGTCGGCCAGCTCGAAATCTCGCGGATGCGGGCCGAATCGGAACAAAAGCTCGGCCCCAAGTTTGACCTGCGCAGTTTCCACGACGAACTGCTGGCGGAAGGCGCCATCCCCCTCGATGTACTGCAAAACCGAATGTCCAACTGGCTCACCCGCCAGCAACAGTCCACGAAATGATGAACGTATGAATCGCTTTGGTTATTTCTCCGTCGCCTGCGTACTCGCTGCCCGATTTCGCAATTCCGGATTCGGCAGGAATACGCCGGGATCAAACATTGTTCGTTGCGAAGTCGATTGCTCCCGATCCATAACGCCGCCGTCGTCGATTCCGTCCTCGCCGACCGAGTAGATGCGAATGCCGTCGGCATCGTGATGATAGATGAGCGGCATTCCGCTGAACGGATCAACGATCACAACCTCGGGAACGTACCCTGGAACGAGATTTTTCAGCGACGTCGGCCACTCTCCATGAATCGTTCTGAATCGCTCCGCGGCCAACGCCGCGCGGGTTGCTGCGATCTGTGCCCTCGACCGATACCAAAGCGTGACCGAGCGAGACATCGCGGGCGTAAGCATTTTTGCCATCATCGCATAGAACGGCAGGCCCGATATCCGTTGCTCGATCTTTGCGACTTCTGCAACCGCCATAGCGGGCGGCATCCTCACCGCCTCGCAGATTCGAGCCATCTGTTCGAGGTAGGCTGCGGCGTCGGCGCTTTTCAATCCCGGCGCAAGCTTGAGCAGCGCGCCGGGTGGCATGCCCCGTGCGACAAGGCCGGAAAGGTCTCCGCCGCTATATGCCCAGGTGATCGTATCCAGCATTACGACGCGCTCACCCATCATCGCCGCGCGGATCGCCTGATCATCCACGAAGGAAGCGAGCGAGACGTCCAGCGCACGAAGCTGTTCCTCGTTAAAAGGCGTAAGGGCCATGCACCGCAGGACGCTGTCGTAGACCAGCGATTGGCTCTTCATCCGAACCATCATGCTTACCAAAATCGGCTCATGTCGAAGGGCGCGGTCTGCCGCCGCGGCCTGAGTGAGCCGAGCGACAGACTCGCTGCCAAGGCCGTCGTGAGCGCTTAGCAGAGCGGCCACAGCCAGCAGTCTCACGATTGCGCGGTGCATCGACAATTGCGGCAGCAGCGTCCCAATGGCTGGATTCTGCTTCCAACTGATCGGATACGCGCCCGCCTGCCTACCGGCCGCAACCGCTATTCCATCGAGTGCGGTGCGGTTCAGATCGACGAACTCTCGCGATGCAGTCAACTGGTCTTGACTGAATCGAACTCCAACCTCGGGCGCATTCACGTTGTCGTATGCCGGCACTCGGCTTATGAGAGGTGCGTTCGACTGGGCCGCGGTCTGAATTGATCCCCCGATCGCCATTAATTCGATCGCCATGTTCTCGTGGTCCGCCAGAACAGGCATCCGCGTTTTCAAATCGTCAACGGTCAGCGGCTCCCCCGCATCCCGAATCACCTGCCGCGCCCGCCTCAGCCGCAGCGTCCCCGCCGCATCAACCAAAAACCACGCCCCCCACCGGCAGCACCAGCACCCCAACCGCAGCAACCGTCTTCGGACGCTCGCTGACCCAATCCACCCACGACCGCCCCGCCGCCTCGCGCCCGCTATGTTCGCCGCCGTCCCTCGCCATCTCGCTCACCAGAGCCGCGCGCTAACCCAGCCGCTGACGTTGCTTTACATTCGTCCGCTCGTCCGCCGCCGCGCGCAGTTCCCGCCGATCTCAAACCCTTGAATTTGCCGATACCACTCAATAGACTACGCGAGTCGTCGCGACAGCGACATTCGGCGCGGGACTCTCGCGGGAGTAATCGATCATGCTGCTCAAGAAATACCGCCTTGCAAAGAAAATTGCGTTCTTCACCGCCGCACTTCCGCTCCTGCAGGCCACCGGCGCTTGCGACCCCACTGCCACGTTCCTCAACATCGGCTTCGGCTTCGCCAGCATCATCGCCAACTCGGTCACCCAGTCACTGTACGCCTCGTTTTCACAGGCCCTGCTCGGGACGTTCCCCGGATCGGGCATCATTCGCGCGCTCTTCGGCGGCAACGCCGGCTTTTTCCCCGGCTTCGGAGCTTCCTGAACCACGGCCCGGCCATACGATTGGAGCTATCACCCGATGAATCCACGACACTCGCGCTGGGCGACACGTCTCATGCTCGTTGCCGCCGCTCTGCCCCTCTTCCAGGCCAACGGCTGTGCAACATTCGGAGCCCGCACCGGCCAGATTTTCCTCAACGGCCTGCCGTCGACCATCTTCAATAACGGCGTCCAGCTTCTCATCAGCATCTTGAATGGCACGAGCCAGTTTCTCTTCCAGTCGGGCGGGCAGTTCACCGGCGGCTTCGGCTCGTAGCGGTGATCGCCGTCGCACGGGAACGCGCCACTGAAGAGATTTCTCGCCTGTCGTGATCAGTTCGTGCGCGAATTGAAGCGTTACGCCGCCGCCTCGGCCATCTGCGGCGTCTTGTCGAGAATGTCCCCCAGGACTTTGTCCGTCTCCAGCCCTTCGGCCTGCGCCTCGAAATTGAGCAGTACCCGATGTCGAAGCGCCGGCAATACCGCGGCCCGCACATCGTCAAAGCTCACGTTGAACCGACCCTCGAGCAGCGCCCGTACCTTCGCCGCCAGCGACAGCGCCTGCGCCCCGCGCGGCGAGCTGCCCCACCGGATGTAACGATTCGTCTGCTCCGTCGCGTACGGCCCGTTCGGCTGCGTCGCCAGCACCAGTCGGATCGCGTAATCCTGCACGTGCGGCGCGACCACAACGCGCTGCACGAGCTGCTGGCTCCCCAGGATCTCGTCTCCGCTCATGGCCGCCTGGACGTCCGGCTTGTGCCCCGTTGTCGTGCGATCGAGAATCGTCTTCAGTTCCGCCCGATCCGACGGCCGCACGATCAGCTTGAAGAAGAACCGGTCTAGCTGCGCCTCCGGCAGTGGATACGTCCCCTCCTGCTCGATCGGGTTCTGTGTCGCCATCACGAAGAACGGCTCGACAAGCTGGTGCCGTTTGCCGGCCACGGTAACCGTGTGCTCCTGCATCGCTTCCAGCAGCGCCGACTGCGTCTTCGGCGTCGCACGATTGATTTCGTCCGCCAGCACGATCTGTGCAAACAGCGGCCCCTGCTGAAACGAAAACCCGCGCCGTCCGGTCGCGGGGTCCTCGACGATAATGTTCGTCCCGATGATGTCCGCCGGCATCAGATCCGGCGTGAATTGAATCCGCGAGAACTTCAACGTCAGCGCCTGCGCGAGCGTCCGCACAAGGTAAGTCTTCCCCAGCCCCGGCACGCCCTCGAGCAGCGCATGCCCGCCCGTGAACAGGCACGTCAGCACGCCGTCGACGATCTCTTCGTGGCCGACGATCGCCTTGCCGATCTCGGCCTTGACTGCCGCAAATTTCCGACGGAACTCTTCCGTCGCCTTCTGTATCGCCGGATCAATCGTCGCCATTTACACCTCGGGTTCCGATTCTAACTCAGGTCCCTTCCTGTCGCCGCTTCCTCGAGTTCAGCAATCTCGCCGTCGTCGCATTCTGCTTCTCCGCCGAATCGTCGGGCTTTAGCGTACTCTCGTTCGGCGCTTCGGACGCATTCCCGAACCCTTCAAGGATTTCACCCCCGGCTCGCTCAAGCGCTGCTCCCGCGTGCGACGCCTTCGGCGCGTGCGCATAGACGTGCGGCCGTCGAACGTGCTCGCCCGCGGCCGTCTTCTCAACCTTGATTCGCTCGCGCAATCCCTTCAGGTCCTGAAGCACGACTTCGGCCCCTGCCGCAGTCCGACGCCCCGCCAGGTCACCCAGGTAACCTCGAACCGCGGCCGCCATCTTCGCCCCATCGATCGACGCCCGCCGAACCGCCACATCAACCAGGAACAACACGACCGCAATCTTCAACAGCGTCGGCCAGATCGGCCGATGCGACCGCAGTGGCCGAACGACCGACGGGTCAAACACGCTCGCCGCATCATGCATCTCAAGAACACGCCCGCCCGTCTTCTGCGCAAGGGCGCTCAGCATCGCATCATCCGACCGAACCGACCGCAGCTCGCGCGAATATGCCACCGATACACCCGTCCGCAAAACGCCGGAAATCCGCTCGCCGTCGCGCCGCGCCCCCTCGTATGCCAACCCGACGACGTAGCTACCCGGATCGCTCGTCTCGAACTTCGCTTCGTAGGTCCCCGGCCCCGTCTGCGTGACCGGCAACGGCCTCGCCCCCGACTTCGGATCGCTCACGCGCCCGTTAAAGGTCAAAAACTCGATCGGCGATGACCGGTCGTCATGCGCCTCGATCCGAATCGTCGCGACGCCCCCGTCCAATTCCGTCCGTACGTCAAATCCCCGCGCGTCCTCCGGCCGGGAAGCCCATCGCACAATCTGCGACCAGATCTTGCTGAACTGCCGCCACCGCAGCCAGTCCGCGCCCCAACGCGTCCACATCCCGCTCGTGAACGCCGCCGATCGGCCAAGCCCCACCTGCCAGGTCGCCAGAATCGGATCGGAATACTCGCCCGCCGTTCGGATCACCGACACATCCGCCCCGGGCTTCGGCGTAGTCACGACATACCCTTCAAGCGGCGGCACTTCGCTCTGCTTCACAGCCCCAAGCAACTCCCGCGCATTCGGCCGCAGGATCGGGACAAACCGCTCCTCGCTCATGTTCGATCGCCCCGCCACGACCGTCTCTCGTGCGAAAATCTGGGGCAGCTTCATCGGGTCATCCGTTGTGTAGAACCGCCCACCGCTCAACTTCGCGATCTGCGACAGTAGCTGCTTGTCCGCATCCGGTCCGACCGCGACTGTCGTGACCGTCATGCCCATGCTCCCCATCCGCTTCGCCAGATACGGAAAGTCCGCCGGCGCCGTCTGCCCATCCGTCAGCACAATCACATGCCGCGCCGCTGCCTGGCTGTGTATCAGCGCCTGGTACGCCGCATACAGTCCGGGATACAGATCCGTCCCGCCGCCCGCTCCCAGCGAATGGATGCGGCTCCGCACGACGCCCTTCTCCGGCCGCCTCCCAAGCTTCAACACCCACTCGGCCGCGTCTTGGAACATCACGATTCCAAGCTCATCCTGCGAGCTCAGCAGATCGGCCGACGCCATCGCCGCCTTCTGCGCGAGAAACAGTTTCTGCCCGGTCATCGACCCCGAACAATCGATCACCAGCACCAGCGCCGTCCGCATCAGAAGCATTCGCTTCGGGTCCCGGTTCGTCCCGACGGGCAACACGTCCTCCAGTGGCGTCTGGTAGTACCCCCCGACACTGAACGCCTTATCACCGCCGATCGCGATGAGTCCGCCACCCTGATCGCGCGTGAATGCCGCAATACCCGCCAGTTCATCCTGGCTCAACGCGTATGCCGGAATGTTCTGCAACACGACCAGCGGATAGGGCAACAGCGAAACGCCATCGAGCCGGATCGTCCCGACTTCCCGTACGTCGCTCGCGATCCCCTGCGATTCAAGCGCCCGGGCAAACGCGTCCGCGGAGGCCATCTCGTCTGGATTGGCAACGATCAGAGTTCGATCCGGCCCTCCAACCAGCGTGTATGCCCGTGCCTCGTTATTCGCCGCGATGCTGTCGCTCGCCGCGTCATCCGGAACGAACACCGCACGAAAGCGTCGTGCCCCCGCATCTCGCACCGGGAGTTGCCAGTCAAACCGATTGACTCCCGCGTCCAGGTTTACCGCCATCGCCTCGCCGCCGTCGGTACCGATCGGCATGGCGACGTCATCCTGGTAAAGCCGAATCTTCCCCCGCGCACTCCCCTGGGATCGCAGGACCAGCGACAGCCGCACCGTCTCGTCCTTCGCCGCGGTCGGAGGACACACGAGTTTTTCCGCGATCACCTCCGATGAATGTTCGTACTGCAGCGGCACGACATCGATCGCGACTCCGGTCGCCTCGCACACCCCCGCCTCATCGATGGCCCGTCGCACGTTTTCATTGCCATCCGACAGCACGACGATCCGCTTCGCCGTCTCCGCCGGAAGCACCGCCATCGCCAGCCGAACCGCGTCGGCAATGTTTGTCTCGTGCGGCTTCACCGGCCGCCCCGGAATCTCCTCCTGCAACTGCTCCGCCGGTAATTGCTCGATCGACGGCTCCCCGTCAAATCGGATTAATCCGACGCGATCCTTCCCAGCCCGGATTCCCGCCTGCGCAGCGCGCACGAACTCACCGGCCGACTTCAGTTGCTCGCGCGGCACGCTCACCGACTGATCGACCAGGAACATCACGGTCTGGTCATACGTCGTTCGAATGCACTCCGTTTGCGCGAGCGCCAGAATCAGGCAGACGATCAAGAGACACCGCACGACAAGAGCCGTCGTATGTCGAACCCGCCCCAGCCCGGAGATCGACGCCAGGCTCAGCAGCACGGTCAACGGAACCACGAGCAGTAGCGCGAACGCCCCCGGCGCGCTCGCAGCCGGCGCATCGATGCCCATCGCCCTGAAAATCGCGTCGACCATGCCGGCCCTCGCGCCGATCCCGCCAACCCGGTCCGGCCTAGCTCCCTTCCTGCCGCTTCTTCTTCGACTTCAGCAACCGCGACGTCGTCTCCTCACTCGGCGTCTCACCCGGCTTCGGCTTGGGCTTCTGCTCGGCCCCGCCTCCGCCCGTCGACGACTCCGCCCCACCCAGCGTCGACGTCAGATCCCCGCTGGGCTTCGCGCCCTCGGCGGACGCCTCAAACTTCTTTCCGGAAGCCGCATACACTTGCGGCGACCTCGGCGCCTCGCCCGCCGCCGTCTTCTCCGCCCGCACTTTCTCGCGAACCCCCTTCAGATCGGTGAGCACGGTCTCCGCTCGTCCGCCGCCGAATCGCCCCGCCATGTCCGCGATGTATCCGCGAACTGCCGCCGCTATCCGCCGCGGATCGATCGCTACCCGTCGAACCGCCACATCCATCAGAAAGAAAATCACCGCCAGCTTCAGCAGCATCGACCACAACGGCTGACGCGAAAAGCTCTCCGGCAGGTTGTGCAGGAACAGGTTTGCATCACTCGCATCGACATCCAGCCACCGCCCGCCCGTCGCCTCCACCACGCGCCGAAGCAGCGATTCGTTTGTACTCAGTTCCTTGAACTCCGGGGAGTACGACTGGCTCACCCCCGTGCGAATCAAGATCGGCTTCGCATCCGGCCCCACCGCCTGGAGGTTGATCAGAAAATTGCCGCTGTCCTGCATCGTGAACGCGCCTTCGTACCGCCCCGGCCCCGTCTGCTCCAGCCGCATCGGCTGGCTCTCGCCCGACGGCGGTACGACAATCCCCTGCATCTGCAGAAAGTTCAGGTAGTCCGCGTCCTTGTTCAGCGCTTCGACAACCACCCGCCCCTTGTTCCCATCGGTGAACGTCGTGACCTCGAAATCCTTCGCCGTCCCCTGCGCCATGCACCAGCGCACCGTCTGCGCCCACAGCTTCGGAAACGCCGGCCAGTTGACCCAGTTCGTCCCCCAGTAATTCCACCACCCGCTCGTAAACGCCACCGAGCGCCCCAAGCCGCACTGCCAGTTTGCAAGGATCGGATCGTTCTTATCCGACACCAGCGGCAGCTCGATCTCGCTCGCCGACCTCGGCGTCGTGACGACATATCCGGTCAGTGAAGGAAATCCACCCGAGATCCCCGCCAGCAAGTCCGACAACCGATACTTCACGCGCGGAACAAACTGCTCCTCGCGCAGCAATGGCCGCCGCACGATCTTCGCCTCCTTGATGAACAGCTGTGGCAGTCGCTTCTCATCCCCCGGCTTGCTGATGTCGTAGTAATTCCCGCCAGTCGCCTTCGCGATGTCCTTCATCGTGCTGATTTCGCGCCCACCGTGTGGAAACACGCTGAACGTTGATACCGTGATCTTGTTCCCCTTGATCCGCGTCATCAACATCGGGCTCGGCGGGGCCGGGTCGCCGTCCGAGATGACAATCATGTGCCGCTGCGCTGCGTCCTTCCGGCCCATCAATCCCTTGAACGCGATGTCCATGAGATCATCGAAGCTCGGCGCATCGCCATGGTTCATCTTCCGAATCTGGTTCGCGATCGCGCTCTTGTCATCGCACAACCGCATCGGCACGGCCCAGCTTGGCCCGAGCCCCAGGTACGCCACCACGCCGAAGTAGTCCAGACTGCTCAGCGTCTTCATCCCGGCGATCGCCGTCTCGACGCCCCAGTGATTCCCCTGTGGCATCTCGCATGCGTGCA
The DNA here is from genome assembly GCA_964581285.1 of uncultured Planctomycetaceae bacterium. Classification (GTDB taxonomy): domain Bacteria; phylum Planctomycetota; class Phycisphaerae; order UBA1845; family UTPLA1; genus SpSt-539. The sequence goes on from CAZONT010000011.1 coordinate 21,110, forward strand.
TCACGATCGCCAGCGCCCCGCGCGGTATCTGCCGCACCGCATCGACGTCAAACCGCACCGGCATCACCGCTTCGACCGCCGACGACTGCCACCCGCCGGCCCCGAACCCCTGGTCGCCCCCGAGCATGATCAACCCGCCGCCGAGGTCGCGCACGTAGCTCGCCAGCGCCTTGTGCTGCGTCTCGCTGAACGAATCCGCCGCCACGTTCGACAGGATCACCGCCGCGTACTGCTGCAGCGTGATCGCATCGATCTCCGACTCCGCCGGCTGCTTGACGTCGACTCGAATCTTTTCCCGCTCCAGCGCTGCCGTCAGCGGCTCGTCGTCCTTCGGCCGGGCCGAGATCATCAACACCGTGGCCGGCCCCTCCACGGTCGTGAAAGCCGTCGCCTTGTTGTTTGCGGCGACCTTGTCGGCCGCCGGATCGTCCGGCGTGACCCGCGCCTCGAACTTGTGCGACCCCGCATGGTTCAGCGGCAGCCGAATCGTGTAGGAGTTCAGCCCCGGCTGCAGATCGACCCGCTGCCCCTGCCCCTTCGCCGCCGGGTCCAGTTCCACCAGCCGCCCGTCGTGATAGAGCTGCACGTGCCCGCTGGTCGGATGGCTGGACTTCGACCGCAGCGTCATCCGCAGCGTCGCGACCTCCTGCTCCCGCGCATACGCCGGCGCCGACAGCCGCTCGAACATGATCTCGTCGTCGTAGTCGTACCGGATCGGCACGACGTCGACCGTCACGTTCGCCGCCGCTGCCGTCTGAACCTCCGTCATGACGTCGCCGACGTTCTGGTTCCCGTCCGACATCAGCACGATTCGCTTCGCCGTGTCGGAAGGAAAACACGCCATCGCCAATCGGATGGCCGCCGCCACATTCGTGCGATCCGGCTGGTTCCCCGGCGCGATCAGCTTCACATCCGAATAAAGCCCGCCGTCCGGCCCCGGCTTGTTCGGAAGCTGCTCGATGTACGCCTCCCCATCGAACGTAATCGCCCCCACCCGATCGTCCGCCGGCGGTTTCTTCGTCGCCGCCCGCGCAAACTTCCGCGCCGACTCCTGCTCGTCCCCGCGCACGCTCCGCGACTGATCGAGCACGACGATCACCGACAGGTCTTTGTTCTTGCGTATCTTGTTGAGCCCCGCCAGCGCCAGCGCCAACAGCACGATCACCGCCGCCCGCGCCGCCAGCGCCGCCCACCGCCGTCCCGGCGACAACCCCGCCAGCGACCGCCGCGAAAGCCACCACAGCGCAACCGGCAGCGCAATGAGCCAGAGCGCCATCGGATGGTCGAATCGTTCAGCGAGTGTGACGGCGAGGATCAGTGTCATCGCTCTTCTTACGCGTGAGTCCGCGGTAATCTAGCCGACACGGCGAGTCGGTTCCATTTGCATCCTCAGGACCTTTGGCCGTGGCGCATGAAGAAGCTCACCGCCGCGAGAAATTGGCCGTCCAACGACGGCCGCATCGGGTTCATTTTTTTGGTACTTTCGCCAGCAGTTCCTTCAGATTCTCGGGCACATCGTCCATCGATACCACCTCGGCATGCCAGGTCGGGTCGAAGCGCGTAATCCAAACCCACCACCGATACTGCCATCCGGCTGGACCGATGGAGACGGGACACGCCGCAAGCTGAATTGTGCCGCTGTAGCTCGTCTGGGAAATCGCCACGGAGCCGCTCTCGTCTGCCGCCTCGGCCCAATCTTCAAAGTTATTCCACGACCACCACCAAACTGTTGACGGAGGTCTCTTTTGAGGAGGCAACCAGATGCAAATTACCGCACGGTCGCGCCGGAGAATGCAAATGCCGTCGGACTTTAAGGGTATCGAAGCGCGAAGTGCGGACCAGGTCCACGCCGGTGGATGCCAGACGGGGGGCACGTAACGCATGACGAAAGGGCGCGGCAGCATCGACACCATTTCGGGTTGCAGTACTGGCATCGTCACCACCAGGAGCCCGAAGAGTGGCAACCCGAGCATCACAACCCACCGGCGAAGGCGAAAGTGAGCTCGACCGAGTTCAAACCGCGGCGGAATTGTCGAAGCGAAACCGCTGCCACACTCAGGACAGATTGAGCCAGAGAGCCCTCGCACCAGGTACCCGCATCGCTGGCAACGAACGCCGTCCTCGCGTATCTCCGCGCGGACAGCCGCCGCGATCGTCCATGCATTAATTGTTGCGTACGTCATCGCCGCCAGAACGAGCATTGCGAGTTGAAATGGCCAATCCACACTCACCGTACGGTATTGCGCATAAGCTTGTCCGTAGCTAAACCAGCTCCATAAACCGGCAATCGTCGCAAACAAGGGAAGTACCCACCACGCGCGGCGGACAGCCGTTTTCCACAACGCCAGTCGATCTAGGCGATCGTCGACATCCGAAAGGTACTTCGGCCAACCGAAGTGTCGATACGCGCTGAGTGTGCAAACGAAAATGCCGAAATGTATTGCCGCGAGGATGGAACTGAACAGTAATAACACTGCAACGATCGCGGGGAGTGCCTCAACGAACCCGCCGTACTCGAATCCCGTGCCTGCGAAGACGCCGAAATCAAACGGTACCGGGAATTGCCCGAAGGGACCGAGCTTCCAAGCCAGTAATGTCGCCCACCACATGCCGCGAGCGGACGAAAGCACATGATCCGGAATCTGACAAAGCACAATTCCCAGCGACAAAACCAGCACTGGACCGCTGACGTTGCGCAGGAACCCGAGCGGTCGATTCACTTCGCGCGATCCGGTCGACTGCAATTCGCTCACCGGCCCAACTCCAACGATTCAATCAACAGCGATTTCTGCGTTTCGACGCCTTTGCGTTCTGGCGTTTTCCTACCACCGCACCCCCTGCACCCGGTTATTCCACGAATCCAGCACATACAGCACCCCGCCGCGCCCAAACTGCGCCTTCCACGGCTGCATGATCTCCCCGCGCTCCCGCCCCGGCTTCCCCCACGTCCGCACACACCGCCCCGAGTCGTCAAACTCGCTCACCCGGTTGTTCCCATGCTCCGTCACGACCACGTGCGTCGTCCCCGGCACGAGGTCGAGATCGTACGGATAATTCATTTCCCCCGACGCGCTCCCCGGCTGCCCGAAGCTCGCCAGCAGCTTCCCGTCCGTCGAAAACTTGCAGACTCGATGGTGACACCCATCCGACACCCACAGGAACCCGCGCGGATCAAACTTGATCTGCGTCGGCCGCTCCAGCGCCGCGTCGCCATCCTGCTTCGTCCCAAAACTCATGACATACTTTCGATCCGGCGTGAACTTGTTGATCCGATCGTTCCCGCCGTACTCGCCGACGTAGATATTCCCCTGCGCGTCCCACGCCACGCACGTCGGAAAGACAAACTCGCCCGGTCCATTCCCGTATGACCCGAACCGAAATTGCTCTACGCCCTCGCGGTCGTACACAATCACCTGGTTGTAATGCGTATCCGCCACCCACAACCGCCCCTGCTTGTCGAACGCCATCCCCGTCGGCTTGCCGAACTCCCACTTCGGCATCCGCCACGAGTGCTCAAACTTCCCGTCCGGACTGAACCGCTGAATCCGCGCCGTCTTGTCGCACACAAACACGCACCCGTCGATCGGCGAGATCGCCAGCGTCCGCGGATACGAAAACTGCCCATTCCCCAGCCCCTGCTCCCCAAACACATACTCCACCCGACCAGCGTCGCCTTCCGGTCGCGACTCACACCCCGCAAGCACAAGCGCAATCTGAACACAACACGCTGCAATCGATCGATTGACTGGCCGGGTGGCACGCACTGGCTTCATCCCTTCGTTGCTACGTCGCTCGGACGCTTCTTCGCGGGCATCAGCATCGTCGCCACAACCGCCACCACGACCGCCGGCGCAATCAGCAACAGCGTCGTCACCATCACATCATTATTCCGCCCGTAGTGCATCTGATTATCCAGCGCCACAGCCAGGCTCCCGCCGAACTTCGGCGGAATCAGAATGAGCGACGCCGCAACCTCCGACAGCGACAGGCACGCAAATACCAATGATCCGGCCACCACCGGCCGCCACACGTACGGCCACGCGACCTTCGCCAGCAGCGTCGCCTCTCCCGCCCCATCGCTCCGCGCCTGCCGGATCAGATCAACAGGCACCTGTCGCGACGCAAACCACGCGATCCCCAACGGCACAACCGCAAACCGCGCCACCAGTCCCAGCACCCAGACGATCGGTGTTTCGTCATAGAACCACCCCAGCCACCCCGGCCGGTTGAAGATCCGCACCAGCAATTGCGCAATCAACTCGGGCGGCAATACCGCCGTCACAACCGCCAGCCCGAACGCAACGCGCACCCCGATCCGCCCCGCCGCCTCGACCCGCACGGCAACGGCTGCAATCATGAACGCCGCAACGGCCGCCAGCCCCGCAACAATCATCGAGGCACGCCACTCACTCGCATACAGCACAAACACCCGTCGCAGCGACGCCCCCAAGTCCAACCGCGCCGAATACATTTCGCCGAGAAATACAACGACCGGCAGCAGCGCCAGGATCGCTGCAAACACCCCGGCCGCGATCACGCCAATCCCGCCCCGCGAACCCCCAGTCCCCAGGTCCGCTCCCGCGTCGCTCTCGATCGCCGCGCGCACACCCCGCAGCCCCGGCCACGCCAGCAGCCCCGCCGCCGCCAGCGTCAACAGCACCGGCCATGACTTCCACGCAATCGCGGCAGCCGTCGATCCGTACATCGCCGCATCCAATACCTCCGGCGCCATCTCCGAAGGCCACGTCCGCGTCAGCACCAGCGGCGGAACCGTCCCCTCGGTCAGACTCAGCACAAATACAACCGCCATCCCCGCCACGACGGCCCCGCGAACAGCCGGCAGCCCCGCTCGCACGAATGCCCGCCACGCCCCGGCGTCCAGTCGCGCCATCCGATAGGCCGCTTCACCCCCATGCCGATACGCCGACCCGATCAGCAGCGCTGGCGCCGGCCACAGCCACGTTGCGAGCGCAATCACGGCCCGCACCGGCCCCGCCGTCGCCGCGTTGAATCCGAGTATCCCAAGCAACCGCCCCGCCCACCCCTGCTCCGACGACACCAGCATCCACGCATACGCAAACACGCACGGCGGCGCAAGCAGCGGAACCAATGTCAAGCTTGTCAATGTCCGCCGGGCCAACCCGCCGCGCACCTGCCCCGCGGCAAACACGACCGGCACCGCCAGCATTGTCGCGAGCAACGCCGTCCCCACCGCGATGCCCACCGTGCGAAAATAGATCCCCGTCAATCGCGATCCCGGCCGCAGATCGCTCCACGCGGGCGCCGCGCGCCCCAATTCAATCCCCAGCATCACCAGCGGCGCGAACACCCCGGCCAGCAGCACCATCCATCCCGCCGCCCTCGTTCCTCGCACCCAGTACGTCACAAAGCCATTCTGCGGGCTGCCTACCACGCTGTCGACATTCCTGCGTGCGGCGTTCAGATGATGCGTGCCTCAACCCAAGAACCACGCCGCTCGACAACCGCAACGGTTTCGGCAACAATTCCAAGTCCTCGCGGTCGATATCCCTTATTGAGTGTGCCATCCATGAAGCGATTTCTTTGCGTTGTCTTCCTGAGCATCCTATCGGCCTGCGGCTCACAGCCCGCCGCCCTCGAAACCCCCACCGGCGAAGTCTGGCAGGTCGCCGCCGCCCAGAACGCCGGCAGCTTCGGTCTCCTCGTCGGCAACGGCCAGATCGTCGGCATTCGGGATCAGGGCGGTGTCCGCGATCTGACGGTGCCGATCCCCTTCGACCCAAACGTCTCCACGCTCTCCGTCGGTTTCCATCTCGACGCCGACGTTTTCGGCAAGGGCGCGGTTGAACCCACCGACATCATCATCGCCGGCCAGCGCCAACCCGACGGCAGCTTCTCCGGCATTGTCTCCATCGACACCGACGACACGTCCAACGTCGAATTCGTCAAGCAGTGCACGATCAAACAAGTATCGTGATTGATGGCGATGTGCAGACGCGCGTCAGCGCAGCAGAATTTCCTTAATCATCGCATCCGCGGCGCGGAGCTTTGCCGCCACGGCCACATAGTCAACCGGTGCACTTAGCTGGAAGACGTCAATCTCGCGCGCAACATACGTGTGATTTCTATCGACTTCCTTCTCCCCGGGTGGCATCCTTCGTGAGAATCGATCCCACGATGCCTTCCGCACCGGCAGATTGGCCGACTCGCTGAACGAAAGCTCCATTTCCACCCCCGCCGACGCCAGGTAATCCGCCAGTTCCTTCGCCCCTGCCTTGTTGATCCCGCCGGCCACAACCCCCACCGAGTTCGGTATCCACAACGTCCCCACCTGCTGCTTCCCGTCCGGTGCATCCAAATCCGGAAACGCCATCTCCAACTTGTCCCCGCGCCCAATCGCCACGATCACGTCATCCGTATCCGTCGCCGCGAACTCGACCTCGCCCCGCGCCACCATCATCACCGCCTGCGAGTTCCCATCCGCGATCCGCACGCCGTTGTCGCGAAGCGCCATCAGATACTTGCGAAACGCATCCTCTCCCCAGAGCGTCAGCAGCGTCGCCATGTGCCCGCGGGTCGTCCCGAAGATCGGGTTCGCAATGGCAACCTTGCCCTTGTACTCCGGCCGCGCCAATTCCGCCCACGTCCTTGGAACCTTGTCTTTGGACGTCTTCTCCGGGTTGTACGCAATTACCCGCCCGCGCAGTCCAAACGCCGTCCAGTAGTGCTTCGGATCGCGATAGGCCGCCGGAATGTCCTTCGCGCTCGGCGGATCGTACGCCGCCAGTACCCCCGCCTCTGCAAGCTGAATCGTTCCGAAGATCTCGCTCGACCACCAGACATCCGCCCGCGGCCGCGCGCGCTCCGCCAGCAGCCGGTGTACCAGTCCGGTCGTCTTCCCGGCCTCCGTATCAAACAACGGCCGGACTTCGACGCCTGTTTGCTTGGTGAACTCCGCCAGAATCGGCCGCGCGAACGCTTCGTCTGCCGAGCAATAGATCGTGACCGCGTTGGATTTCGTCTGTCCCGCAGCCGGCGCAATTGAGATTGCGAGCAGAATAATCGCCGCGACGCGACTCACGGCTTCTCCGGCTTCTTCTCATCCTTCGCAGCTGGCGCCGCCGTCTTTTCATCCCCGAGTCGATCGAAGTAAGTCTTTACCGCCTTCTGGTACGCCCGCGGCACCTGGTCCTTATCGAGCGCATCGCTCGCATCGCGCTCGGCCGCCTGCACCGCTTCCTCGAACTCCGCCTTGGCCTCCCCCTTGAGCTGCTCCCCCTTGATGTACCACTGGCTGATGATCACGCCCGTCCGCTGATGCGTCTTCGCCCGCTTCTTCTCAAACGCCACATCCCCGCTGCCCTTCGGCCGATCCCCGGCCCCGCGCCCGCGACCGCCCGGCCCGCGATTCTTGCCGTCGCCGCCGCATTGTCCGGTCCCGTTGCAATGCGGGCACGGCGATCCATCCTTTCGCCTGCCGCTCCCATTGCAGCTCTTGCACTCCTGGTCGCCATCTTTATCGCTGTCGTTCTCCCCCAGCTTGTCCTTCATGTCGTCCAGTTCCGACATCTTCGACTCGATCTCGCCGAGCTGCTGCTCCATCGCCTCCATCTCGGAAAGCTGCTCCGCCGCCTCGTCGAGCTGCTGTTGCGCCCCCTCGCTGTTCCCGTTCTTGCACTGCGACGCCGCCTTTTTCATCGCGTCGCTCATCTTGTTCAGATTGTTCTTCGACTGCTTGTTCTGCTGCGACTTCTGCATTTCCTTCTTGAGCTTGTCAATCTGCTGCTGCGACATCCCCTGCTGCTGCAGCTTCTTTTCCAGCTCCTTCATCATCTGCTGAAGCTGCTTCGAGTCCTTCTTGTTCAGCGCGTCCAGCACGCGCTTCATGTCCGCCTCGGACAACCCCGCCTGCTTCATCTGCTCCTGCAATTTCTTGTCGCCGCCCGCCTCCTCAAGTTTCTTCGCCAGCTCGTCGAGCTGCTTCTCCATCTTCTTGACCTCGGCCTCGCTCTTTCCCTCGCGTTTCGCCGTGGCCAGCTTGTCCTTCATCTTCTGCACTTCGTCCTGTGCCTGCTTGAAGTCCCCGTCCGACAGCGCCTGCATCAGCTTCCCGGCCGGCGACTTGGGGTCGCTCGGCTTCCCCATCTCCTGCAAGCGGTTCTTCATGTCCTGCATCTGCTGATACCGCTCGGCCGCCGCCTGCTTCTTCAACTCATCCGAAACCTTGTCCAGCTTCTTGATCGCTTCGCGCCGCAGGTCCGCCGGATCGAGCGTCGAATTCTCCTGCTTCGCCAGCCGCTCGAGTTCGTCCAATCCCTTCAGGCCCTTCAACTCCGGGTTGCCCTCGATCAGGTTCTTCATCGCCTCAACCGGCTTGGCAATCTCGCTCTTGAGCTGCGTCAGCACCTGCTTCTTCAGACTCTGCTGCTCGCGGGCCTCGGCCTTGCCCAGCAAGTCAAACTTCGGAAACAGCCAAACCATCGCCAGCCCGACGACCGCCGCGCCGGCCGCGAACGCCACCGGCCGCCCAACCCGGATCGGTACGAAATGCCTCACCGACAGCCCTCGCGCTGTCCGCTCCGCATCTGCAACCACGGCCTGTGAAAAAGGATCACTCCCCGCCGCGCACGCCAGGCCGCTCGACACCCGCTCGCGGAGCCCGGCCGCCTTGTCGAGCGTCACCGCCGCCTCGAGCGTCGTCGCACGCCGCATCGCCGTCCAGACGATCGACGCGACCAACCCCAGCCCCGCCGTCCCAATGGCCGTCCATCCAAGCGGCCAAGCCAGCCCAAACAGCCGCACCGCGATTAAGAAGACCAGCCACGCCGTCGCCGCGACGGTCATCGACCACCCGAAGTGCTCTAGCCACCGGTTGATCCACAACCGTCGCTGCGCCGCCCGGATCATCGCCGTCAACGGATTCATAGCGTGCTCCAGAAACTCAACCGATTCGGTATTACCAAATCGTAATCCACCCGCGCCAGCTCGACAACGATTTCCCGGCCGATTTCCGCCGATTTTACCGGCCGCAACTATTTACAATCCCGCCGATAACCTCATATACTCCGCCCCGCCACGGCGCGGTTGATCGATCCAGCTCCCGGCAGGGACGACCGGATGTCTTGCAGAACGGATTTCTCGCACCGCCTCCGCCAGCGCGGCCCCGCCGCCCTCGCATCGGCGCTCGCACTCGCCATTGCCGCCATCTGGGCAGCGACCGGCATGATGCAGAGCACCGACACCCAGCCCGCCGCATCCGCCGAACCCGTCCGCCAGGGCCAGATCATCCGCCGCATCGACTTCGTCGGCATCAAGTACGTCGCCGATGGATACGCCCGCTCGATCATCAAGTCGCAGGTCGGCGAAACCTTCAATCCGGTTGTCGTCGAGGAAGACGTCAACCGTCTCATCAAGACCAACAAGTTTGACTCCGCCCGCGCCGAGCCCACCGTCGAAAACGGCGAACTCGTCCTCGTGTTCCGCTGCGTTGAACGCCCCTTCGTCGAGGCCGTCGAATTTAACGGCAACCGAAAATTCAAAACCAAGGACCTGCTCCCCGAGGTCGAGTTGGCCCCCGGCAGCCCCATCAGCGAGTTCTCCATCCGCCAGGCCGTCGAGAACATCGAACGCAAGTACAAGGAAGCCGGCTACTACTACATCAAGGTCGACGTCAACCGTACTCGTTTGACGAACGACCGCGTCATCGAGTTCCAGATCACCGAAGGCCCGCGCGTCAAAGTCAAGAAAATCCGCTTCACCGGCAACAACTCCTTCACCCCGCGCCAACTCAAGCCCCACATCGAAACCAAGACCTACATCTGGATCTTTCGCACCGGCGAATTCGACGCCGACCGCGCCGATCGCGACTGCGCCAGTCTCCAGCGCTTCTACAAGGATCAGGGCTTCCTCGACGCCCGCGTGGGTTACAAGCTCGATTTCACCAGCGACACCGACCTCACCGTCATTTACGAAATCGATGAAGGCGTCCGCTACGCCATCAAGACCATCACCATTAAGGGCAATACCGTCTATCCGACCGACGAGCTGCTCAACCTGATGAAGCTCAAGCCCGGCGACTACTTCATCGCCGAGAAGCTCCAGAACGACCTCAAGAACATCACCGACAAATACGGCGAGAACGGCTACATCTACGCCGACGTCCGCTCCGAGTGGGTATATGCCACCGAGGAAGCCCTCGTCGACCTCACCATTAACATCAACGAAGAACAGCAATATCGCTTCGGCCGCATCGTCATTCGCGGCAACAGCGACACCAAGGACAAGGTCGTCCGCCGCGAACTCCGCTTTTTCCCTGAGGAGCTCTACAACACCGTCGCCACCCGCGAAGCTCAGAACCGCCTCGTCGAAACTCGGCTGTTCAAGACCGCCGTCATCACCCCGGTCGGCGACCAACCCCACGTTCGCGATGCCCTCGTCAAGGTCGAGGAGGCCGAGGCCAACACCGTCCTCTTCGGCGTCGGCGTCACTTCGAACAGCGGTCTCGTCGGTTCCGTCACCCTCGAAAACCGCAATTTCGACATCGCCGACTGGCCTCGCAACGCCACCGAGCTTTTCAAGGGCCGCGCCTTCCGCGGCGCCGGCCAGACCCTCCGCATCCAGCTGGAGCCCGGTACTCAGCTCATGCGCGGCCGTATCGACTTCCGCGAGCCCTACCTCTTCGACCAGGACCTCGGCTTCAGCACCAGCGTCTACGTCTTCCAGCGCGACCGCGAAGACTGGGACGAGCGCCGCATCGGCTTCTTCTTCGCCTTCGACAAGCGCTTCCGCGAGGGCCGGCTGAAGAACTGGGCCGTCGAAGCCGCCTTCAAGTTCGAAAACGTGAAAATCAGCGACGTCCACTGGGAGGACCCCGCACAAATTCGCGATGCCGACGGCACGAGCTGGCTCAACTCCATCAAGGGCACGATCGTCCGCGACACGACCGACAGTCGCTTCCTCCCCACCCGCGGTAATCGCAGCAGCTTCTCCTACGAACAGTTCGGCGCACTCGGCGGCGACTGGTTCTTCGGCCGCTTCACCGCCGACACCGCCCAGCACTTCACCCTGCTGACCGACTCGTCCAACCGCAAGCACGTTCTCTCAATCGGCGGCACCCTCGGCCAGATCTTCGGCGACGCGCCTGTCTTCGAAAAGTATTTCGGCGGCGGCATCGGCTCTATCCGCGGGTTCGAGTTCCGCCGCGTCGCGCCGATGGCCCGCTTCATCAGCGAAAAGCGAGTCGGCGGTGACTTCGAGCTGCTCACCAACGCCGAATACTCCTTCCCCGTCTGGGAAGAAACGCTCCGGGGCGTCACCTTCCTCGACATGGGCACCATCGAAGAGAACACCGAAATCTCCCAATGGCGAGCCGCCATCGGCGTCGGCATGCGGGTTTACCTCAAGCCCTTCGGCCCCATCCCACTCGCTTTCGACTTCGCGATCCCTCTGTCCAAGGGCCCCGACGACGACACCCAGGTCTTCTCCTTCTCCTTCGGAACCACGTTCTAACCGCGGGCGCAGGCGCACCGCCCCCATTTCAGGTCGACAGCCGACCCCGAATTCTTGTTGCCACGGCCGCCCGGCCACGGGTACCATCAACCCAAACTCAGCAAAAGGAGACCGCCATGTTCGCGACCCGACTCCCCCGCTCACGAACGGCCATCGCACTCCTCCTCGCCGCCATCGCTCTGCTCCCGAGCGCCGGCTGCGGCTATTGCTTCTTTGGCTTCACCTGCGGCCCGGGCAATTGCTGCGACAACTTCCGTTGCCGCGAGAACTGCCTCGAACGCGTCCGCGAGATCGAATCGGAGACGGCCGGCGTCTCAACCGAGTCCGACTGTCCGCTCAACGCACTCGCAGATTTCATCGGCGGCCTGTTGCCACCGCAGCAATAGGGGCCGAGCGGCGCCCGATCGCGAAATCGCGCACGCGCGCTCCCGCCCGCCTCGGTGGACTCGCGCCGGCCGGTTCACAGCGATGAAGACGCTCAGCCAGTCCGGCTGACGTATCAATCAAAATCGCAGCGTTCAATCCTGCTGAGGGAGTCGATTCGCGTAGAGTCCGCACAGGAATGTGCAGTCCGGGATGCGGTTCGAATAATCGTTTCTTCCGCATGGCAGTTCCTCTCAAACCGTTTGTCCGGATCGAAACATCTTCGATCCTTCGGTTGGCTTGTGAGGAGCGCCGAGCGATTCCGTCCAATAGGGTCAACCCCGACTTCACACGGGCTGGGCCGGACCGCAAAGCGTTGCCGCCCATAGGCGGACATCTGAGGATTTCTCGTCCAATGATATTCTGAGTCGGACAGCGCCCTCACCGCCCCGCTACCCGCCCCCCGCACGCGCCGTTATGGTACCCCCCCAATGAAAGCCCTCGTTTTCGATCCGCCCCGCGCCGCCTGGCCCCTCGCAAAACTCGCCGCCGCATTCTCACCACGCGCCGCGACGGGCCCCCTCGGCGGACTCCGACTCCGCGACGTTTCCGAGCCGACCCTTCCCGGCCCGCAGTGGGTCCGCCTCCGAACCCTCCTCGGCGGAATCTGCGGCAGCGACGTTGCCCTCGTCACGCTTCGCAACCATCCGGCGACGATTCTTCAGCGGCTCACCTCGTTCCCGGCCGTCCTCGGCCATGAATCCGTCGCCGTCATCGAGCAGGTGGGCCCCGGCGTCCAGGACTGGAAGCCCGGTCAGCGTGTTTGTGTCGACCCCTGCCTCTCCTGCGTCCCGCGCGGAATTGCACCCCTCTGCCCCCAGTGCGCCGCCGGCCGCCCGAGTCTCTGCGACAACACCGACCGCGGCGACCTCCCGCCCGGCATGATCATCGGCCTCAACAGCCGAACCGGCGGGAGCTGGTCGCGCCTCTTCGTCGCCCACCAGACTCAGCTCTTCGCCGTACCCGATGCAGTCCCCGACGCCGTCGCCGTCCTGGTTGACCCCATCGCCTGCGCCGCCCACGCCGTACTCCGCCGCCCCCCACGTGAAAACGAGCGCATCCTCGTCACCGGCGGCGGTATCCTCGCCGTCGGCGTCCTCGCGGCGATTCGTGCCCTGCAGCTTCCGAATCACGTCACCGCCATCGCCCGCCACGCTTTCCAGGCCGACCTGCTCTCGCGCTACGGCGCAAGCGACGTCCGCATCCATCCCCGCGCATGGTCGCACGCCGAGCGCTACGACGACCTCGCCGCCGCCGCCGACGGACGTCGTATCCCGGCCCGCTTCGGGAATCAGGCCTTCATCGGCGGTTTCAATGTCACCTACGATTGCGTCGGCACCGGCCAGAGTCTGACCGATGCGATGAAGTGGACCACCGCCCGAGGCGCCGTCGTCCTCGTCGGCACCTCACAGATCAGTGTCGTCGACACGACGCCCCTCTGGCTCACGGAGTTGAACATCGTCGGTTGCAACGGCCGGCAGTTCGAAGACGTTGCCGGCCGCCGCATGCACACCTACGACGTTGTCCTTGAATGGCTGACCGCCGGCCGCATCGACCTCCGCGGCCTACTGACCCATCGCTTTCCCCTCGCCGATTATCGGGCCGCTTTCGACGTCTTGCTCCGCCGCAGCCGCAGCGGCGTCATCAAAGCCGCATTCGTCCCCGATTAGTCTGCCCCTCGGACTTTCAACTGAATCCCCCTTGTTCGACATCCGACGAATCGATCGGGCCGGCGCATCACCGTCCGCCCGTTCAAGAGAGGATGCCTATGTTTCGCAACAAGAAAACTCGCGTGACGGTCGCACTCGTCGCCCTTCTGGCCGTCATGCCCGCAACAACGGGATGCACGGCGCTCGGTTTCCTCTCCGGCCAAACCTTCACGATCAACATCCCGCTCGGGCTCAACGGCTTCGGCGGCCTGCTCAATCCCTACGGCATCATCACTGCCCTGGTGAACACCTTCATCGGCTCCACGTTCCCCGGCACCGGCATCGGGCCCCTCGTAACGCCGCCGGGCGGAAGCAACACGAACAGTGGCTTCCCGCGCCCGCCGAACAGCCCGACCGGCCCAGTGCTGCCCGATACGTGATCCCACGCGGCGGCCTCGCCCGCAACGTATGATCCCGGCCGATGGCCGCTGAGTTCATCTGCCCCCACTGCGAGAGCACGATCCCCGACTCCGACCAGCGCGCCGAGTCGCTGACCACCTGTCCCTATTGCAACGCTCATTTGTCGCCGCCGCCGGCCGACCCCCAGCCGCCAGTGTTCGCGACCCCCACAACCGTCCCGCATGGCTCCATCCGCTTCTCCCTGACGTGCGAGCGCTGCGGCTCCATTCTCGAAGCCAACTCCTCCCACGCTGGCCGCACCGCCCGCTGCCCCACGTGCGGCGCAACGTTCGTGGTCCCCAGCCCCGACCCCCACACCGGCCTTCCCTCCGGCCACGCCGTCGCGGCAAGCGATGGCCTGCCCCCCACCCCGATGCACGCCTACGCCGCCGCCGGGGCGCGCGCCCCGCGCATCGAAAGCAGCGAAGACGGGACGGCCTCCATCATTTGCCCCCGCTGCGACGCGCGCAATCCGATCGACGCCGACCTCTGTCGCGCCTGCGGCACCCCCTTTACGATCGAAGGCGCCGGAGAACTCACCGGCCACGCCGAGCGACTATCGACGTCGGCGATGCTCTCACTCACGTTCGGTCTGCTCGCTTGCATACCCGTTGGCCCGCTCGCGGTCCTTTTCGGCGGAATTGCCCTCCATCGCGCGGGCCGGCGGCCAAGCCAGCACAAATCACGATCAGTCGCGTGGATCGGCATCGGTCTAGGCGTGGTGACGTCGCTGGCGTGGGCTGCGTTCTGGACCTGATCGAAAGTAAAAAACGGGTGAGGGCGGGGGACGCGGTGTTCAGCGTGCCGCCCGCCGACTCTCCCGAGTGTGCCGTCTCCGCAGGTCGGGACCTGCGAACACTGGGAGTACACGCGCCGACGGAAAGTCTTCCCCGAAATAAAAAAAAATCTGCGGCTAGTCCTTCGACGACGCCGCACGCTCCCCCAGCTGTCGATTCAGCATGAAAATCGCCGATTGCTCGTCCCCCGCCATTTCGAGTAATGCCTCGATTTCGCGGGTGATCTTCTCTTCCTCCACCTGCTCATCGATAAACCACTTCAGATGACTCTGCGTGGCATAATCCTTCTCCTCGACCGCCAGGGCATAGCATGCATGAATCGCCTTCGTGTTCTGTCGCTCCATCTCCGCCGCACGGGTGAATACAGCCCGCGGCGTCTTGTACGTCGCCGATGGCTTCGCCACGGCCTCCAGCACGACACTGCCGCCGCGATCGTGGATGAACTCAAGAATGCGGTTGGCGTGCTCCAACTCCTCGCTGGCCTGCATTTTCATCCACCGCGCAAAACCGGCCCAGTTGGCATTCTCGAACCACGCGTGCATCGCCAGGTAGTTGTACCACGCGCTCAGTTCGTAATTGATCTGCTTGTTCAGCACTGTTTCAATCTTCTTGCTCAGCATCGCGATATCACCCTTTGTTTGCGATTCCTCGATCTCGCATCAACAACGTCACACTCCCGGCCGAACGCTCAGTAATAGATCGTCCGCGTGCGATGATGTCCAACCGAAATATCCGGCCCGTGCGATCGATCCCAGAGATACCAGTCGATCTGCCACGCCGGAATCCGCTGCCCGCGGCCGGTCAGCGTGCACTGCATCTTATCGACCGCCACGACCGTCGCGGCCCGCAGCTCCACTTCCTCCGCCGACCCCGCCGCGATCTCGTCCCCGCCATCGATCTTCCGCCCAAGGCCTTCGGCCACTTCGACAATTCCGAGATGCCGCAGCGCCTGCGGCAAGCGGTAGTCGGCAAAGGCCGTCAGTTGGTCCAGGCCGACGAGCGGATCGTAATCGTGCTCGGTCCACACCATTGAAAGATCGAGGGCAGCGATCTGCGCCCGCTTGGCGAAGAACACCGGTCGACTGCGGTGCTCGGCCACGTCGCGAAACGAGTCAAATGAGCAGAGCAGTAACGCCGCAAGGTCCCACGCGCGGTGGTTCACCGACTCCGCGGCATTGGAAAACTGCCCGTCAAACCGCTCAAGCAGCGTCTGGCCGGTCTGGCGTGCGATCACCTCGCGCTCGGCCAGCATCGGCAGGTTTCCGCCGGGGCTGACGGCGGCGCCGAACTCCGGGGACGAAACATCGCACCAGAAACGCGCATCAAACCAACGGCGCTCGCGCCGCGCCGCATCGATAACGGCCGCCAGCATGGCGTTGAATCCACGGTGAGTCGCCCCGTTCGATGCGTACGTCGGCTGCGGCCCCCAGAAGCAGAAGTTCAGTGCGTCGATGAGTAACACGAGGTTCGCAATCTGCTCACGATTGCCGGGCAGTGAGGCCAGAAGCGAGTGGCCGGCCGGGCGAAGCTGGCCGGGTGCGATCGTGTCCGCCCAGCGCGAGACTGCGTCGTCGTTCACCCGCACAAACTCGGCTGACTCGATCACCGAACGTGTAGTTTCAAGTACGATCACGCCGACATGTTATAGCTTGTTTGCTCGCCGCGGTAACCGTTAGCATGAGATCACGGAGGTCGAACGTATGGCCGAACCCACCCACATCGAATCCATCATGAATGAGCAGCGGCGGTTCCCTCCGTCCGCACCCTTCGCGAGGCAGGCCCACGTGGGTTCGCTCGACCGTTATCGCGAGCTCTACAGTCGTTCGCGCTCCGACCCCGACGGCTATTGGGCCGAAGTCGCTGCCGACTTCCACTTCTTCAAGAAGTGGGACCGCGTTCTGCAATGGGACCTGCCCTTCGCAAAATGGTTCGTCGGCGGACGGACCAATGTCAGTTTCAACTGCCTCGACCTCCAAATCGAGCGCGGCCGCGGCGATCACACCGCCCTGCTGTGGGAAGGCGAGCCGACCGACGAACAAGGCCGCCCTCGCGAAGTACGTCGAATTACGTACAAACAGCTCCTTGCCGACGTTTGCGAGTTCGCCAACGCCCTGAAACACCTGGGCGTCAAGCAGGGCGACCGCGTCACGCTGTACATGCCGATGGTCCCCGAACTTGTCGTCGCCATGCTTGCTTGTGCACGCATCGGTGCGCCCCATTCGGTCATATTCGGCGGCTTCTCCGCCCCGGCGATCGTGGATCGTGTCAACGATGCACAATCCCGCATCGTCATCACCGCCGACGGCGGCTGGCGTCGCGGACAGATCGTCCCGCTCAAGGCCGCGGTCGACGAAGCCGCAACCCTCACCACGCTGATTCAAAAAGTCGTCGTCCTCAAGCGCTGCGGCAACGACGTCACCATGCAATCCGGCCGCGACGTCTGGTGGCACGAAGCAATCGCCGGGCAGTCCGACGATTGTCCCGCCGAGTCGCTCGACAGCGAGCACATGCTCTTCCTGCTTTACACGAGCGGCAGCACCGGCAAGCCCAAGGGCATCCTCCACACCACCGCCGGCTACATGATCTACACCGCTTACACCGCCCGCCTCGTCTTCGATCTCAAGCCCGACGACATCTACTGGTGCACCGCCGACATCGGCTGGGTCACCGGCCACAGCTACATCGTCTACGGAATCCTGCAAAACGGCGTCACATGCGTCATGTATGAAGGCGCGCCAAACTTCCCGGCCTGGGATCGCTTTTGGGCGACGATCGCACGCCACAAAGTTACGAAGTTTTACACCGCGCCCACCGCCATCCGCGCGTTCATGCGCCAGGGACCCGATTGGCCCGCCAAACACGACCTCTCGTCACTCAAGCTCCTCGGCACCGTCGGCGAGCCGATCAATCCTGAAGCCTGGATGTGGTATCACGAGCACATCGGACGCGCCGGCATCC
>CAZONT010000012.1:0-4577 GCA_964581285.1 uncultured Planctomycetaceae bacterium
TGGGCTACAACGTGAGCGGCTCGGATTTGGAAACCCTCTTCGCGGCCCACGGAACTGTGCAAAGCGCGCAGGTCATCTCGGACCGGTCAACCGGCACGAGCAAGGGCTTCGGCTTTGTCGAGATGGCAACCGATGAGGAAGCCAAGACGGCGATCGCCGCTCTGAACGGCCAGGAGCGCGACGGACGCGCCATGACTGTCAACGAGGCCCGACCGAAGGAGAATCGCCCGGGTGGCGGCTTCGGCGGCGGCTACGGCGCGGGCGGCGGCGGCCGGAAGCGCTTCTAACGCCTCCATCAGCATGCCTGAATGGGAGGGTCGCGATCGCGGCCCTCCCTTTTTTTTTTGCGCTGGGATGGGCGGCGTCTACGCGAGCGAAGGTGGCGCGACGATTGCCGCGCCCATGCGGCGGAGCCAGTGATAGTGCGACGCGATGCCGGCCCGGAAAGTCCGGTGGGCCCGGTAGCGCAGGCCGAAGCGGCGACAGGTCGCTTCGACAAGCGGCGCGAGCGCTGCGTAATGAACGTGGCAGATGTGCGGAAACAGGTGATGCTCGATCTGGAAGTTGAGGCCCCCAACAAGCCACGACAGGGGGCGATTCTCACGGGCGAAGTCGACCGTCGTCTCGACCTGGTGAGCGGCCCAGGCCGACTCCATCCGGCCGCTGTCGCCGGCCGGCATGGGAAACTCCGCCTCCTCGACGCAGTGCGCCATCTGGAACACGACGCTGAGGGTCACGCCCTGCACAAACGACGTGATGGCGTAAAAGATCACAACCTGCCAGACCGGGTGCAGCAGCAGCGGAATCAGCAGGGCCAGCGAAAAGAACGCGAGCTTGCCAGCGACAAACGTCGCGAGGTCCCAGCCGCGAGGACGCGGAAACGCATGCTCGCCGATCCGGCCGGTGATAAAGTCACGAAAGTCGTCGACGTACTGCCACTTGATCGGCAGGACTCCGTAGAGCGCCCAAAGATAGAAGTGCTGCAGGCGATGGAACTTCAACCTCCGCTGGTGGGGCGAGAGCCGGCCGAAGAAGCCGACGTTGATGTCGTCGTCGTGGCCGGTGACGTTGGTGTAGCTGTGATGGATGATGTTGTGCTTGCGGGCCCAGATGTACGAGCTGCCGCCGAGCAGATCGAGCGTGGCCGCCATGACGCGGTTGATCCACTTTCGATCGGAATACGCGCGGTGACCGCCATCGTGCTGAACATTGAAGCCGACGCACGCCATCGAAAAGCCGAGCGAGACCGCCAGCGGCACGGCCAGCCACCATGCCGGGGCCGCAAAGACAAGCAACGCGTATGATGCGACAAACCACGCCAGCACGACGGCCGTCTTGAGATACATGGCCGCACAATCGCGAGGCAGCTTCCCCGTGCGTGCGAAGTAATCGTCCACCTCGCGCCGGACTTCGAGTTGAAAGCCGTCGGAGGGGCCGAACTTGAGATGCGACGGATGCGTAGCGACAACCGGTGCTTCGGCGGGAGACAGAGCCGAGTCCTGCGATTCAACTGCAATCATGAGCGATCCCGTACATGAGTTCTGGGCCGCCTCGCGCGAGGCGAAAAAAAAACCGGCGTGGCCGAACACACACAGGTATTCGATCACGTCGGCTTATTCTTTGACGGGCCCCCCGGCACGGCCGGGTTGCCCTTCAGCTAATCATCCGACAAATTTTCTGACGCTCCGCCCGAGGCCGATGCGACATTCACAACGACCGGGCGGGTGCTTAGACTGTAGGCCTCCGAAGAGCGAAAGCAAGGCAGATTCAGGCTTGGCGAATGGAGCAAAGACTCGAAAGCACCGGTCGCTCGATGGGGCGAGAGTCTTTGTGCTCGCGAGGATTCGATGAAGACGCAGGGTGAGATCGAGGCCGCCGTTTGCGACGGCATCAGCCGCTTCGAGCAGGAGTACATGGGCCGCGGCCCCAAGGACATCCGCACGCACCTCATCGGTGATTTGCTGGTGGTCCGACTGCAGGGCGTACTGACGGCCGCGGAGCAGCAACTGGTCAAATCGCTTCCGGCCGAGAAGGGGCGGGACCTGCTCAAGCAGGTTCGGGTTCACCTGATCGAGACGGCCCGGCCGGTGATGGAGGCAATGGTTCAGGAAGTGACCGGCGTGCAGGTCGTGAGTCTCCATCACGACGTCAGCACGATGACCGGCGAAGAGATCGTGGTCTTTACGCTGCGGGAAGCGCCGGTCGTTCGCACGGCGAAGCGAACCTGAGCCCAATGTGACGATTCCGAGCGCGAACAGCGGCGGGCGCCGCTGGATGCGGTGTCTCTGGGGGAGCAACAACGCCGATGTCTACACGGTAGTGAGACTGCCGCGGGCGCCGATGCAGCAAGGCCGGGCCGGGCTTCCACGACAGCGGTTCAGTTGTTATTTGGTGCGGTCAGACTAGAATAGACGCTTGAGCCGAGTCCGCTGGGCGGTGGAATCGGCTCGGGACGAGAATCCGTTCCGAAATCGGAAGACTAGGTAAAGGGCAGACCGGCGGAGCCGGGAGGCCCATTAACGAGTAAGCCGATGTGGCGGAGCGCCTGACCAGGGCCGCTGCCACATCGGCTTTTTTTTGTGCGAACCAACGGGCATCCGCACAGGGACCGGTCGGATGGATGATCCGGGTTCGTCATTGTCGGCGCGGATCGCGCGTGCGGCGCTGGATCTCGAGAAACAGAGGACCGGCCATGCACCGAAGTCGGTGACGGTGGTTCTGTGTGACGACTCGCTCGTCATCACCCTGCACGGCGCATTGACCCCGGCGGAGCGCGCCATGGCGCAGGATGCGGCCGGCGCAGCGCAGCTGCAGCAGTTGCACGAAGCCCTCTTTGCAAACGCGTCCGACCGGCTGCGCGACGCGATCCAGCGGATCACCGGCTTGTCGGTGCGGGACGCCGGGGCTGGATCGGAGACCAGCGCCGTGATTCGTGTATTCCCCACCGGCACGGTCGTGCAGGTGTTTTTGCTCTCCGGGCGCGTGTCGCCCGAGAGTTGGAGCGGTAGCGGAGGCAGCGTCGATTGATCGGCGTCGCATCCGAGATTGGATGGCATCGCGTGTTTGATAAGCAACCCCTCTTCACCGTAACGCCGGCCGCCCGAGCGCGCCTGGCAAGCAAGCTGACGACCAAGAAGGCGACCAGCGAACAGGCCCTGCGATTCGTGCGGCGGCCGGGCGGCTGGCAATTGCGACTCGACGGCGCCGATCCGGCCGACACGAAGTTCACTCACGACGGGCGAACCGTGCTCCTGCTGGACGCGGATGTCACTCGCAAGATGAAGAGCAAGACGCTCGACATCCGGCAGACGTCCGGCGGCCCGCGCCTGACGCTCAGCGACAGCAATCCGCAGAAAGGATTCTGAAATGGAACTACCTCGCCGCGATCGGGATGACATCCATCTCAAGGACGGAGCGTTTCGGGAATGCATGGCCGCGCTTCGCGAAATGAAGGACGCGCACGACCTGGCGATCCTGATTTTTTATGCGTTTGACGCGCGGACGCACATGCTGCCGTTCTGGTATGCCGACAAGCGGATGGCGCCGTGCTCGGTTCGCCTGCTGGGCGATGTGCTCGATGCCGCGGGGTTCAAGAACGTCCGCATCGTCATGCAGCAGTGGTCGCCCAACGTGCTGCCCAGCCGCGCGCTGCTCAATGGCAGGCGGCCGGACATCGTGATGGTTTCGTCGATGCAGGTTCACGCGGAACGGGCCTATGCGCTGGTTCGCGATGCCCACGCGATGGGTGAATCGCGGCCGCTGATCCTGGCGGGCGGGTCAAAAGCGATCTACGAGCCGACCGACTTCTTCGATCTCGGGCCGGAAACCGGCGTCGGGGCCGATTGTGTCTCGACAGGCGAAGTGTTCGTGCTGATGGATTTGCTGCGGACGATCCTGCGACAGCGCCGCCCGGACGAGACGGTCCGCGATGCGTACGAATCGGCCCGGATGAACGGATCGCTCGCCGACATCCCCGGCCTTGTCTACCTCTCGCCCGACGCGGCGCCCGACCAGCCGGTCGCGATCAACACCGGCATGCAGCGGCTGCTCCGCGACCTCGACGAGATGCCCATGCCGGACGCCGGCTATCGCATGCTCGAGCCGCCGCACCGCAAGCGCGATTTGTCGCCGCGGCCGTGCCCGCCCAAGCGCGTCGGCAAGCTGTCGACCATCGCGTCGGTGATCTCGACCCAGGGCTGCAAGTTCAACTGCTCGTTCTGCCCGATCCCGGCTGTCAACCAGCGGACGTGGCGCTACAAGAGTCCGAGGCGGCTGGCCGATGAAATTGCGCACATCTACCAGAACTTTGGCATCACGCATTTCTTCGGCACCGATGACAACTTCTTCAATGACCGCCAGACGGTCGTCAACCTCATGACGGAGTTGGCGAATCGGCAGGTCGACGGCAAGCCGCTCGGGAGCTGCATTCGATTCTTCACCGAGGCGACCGAGTTTGACGTCTACAAGAATCGCGATCTGCTGCCGCTGGCGGTGGCGGGCGGGTTGCGGGCCATCTGGTTCGGCATCGAGGACATCACCGCCGAGCTGGTGAACAAGGGCCAGACCGAGGTGAAGAC
>CAZONT010000012.1:4587-37766 GCA_964581285.1 uncultured Planctomycetaceae bacterium
CATCGGAGCTGTTCGCCCTCTTGTTAGAACTCGGCATCGAGCCGATGACGATGATGATCCACAGCGACGATCAGCCGCTGCATTCGAAGAACGGTGATCTGTCGGGATTGCTCAATCAGGCGCGATACCTCTTCAATCAGGGGGCGGTGTCGTACCAATGCACCTATCTCGGGCCGGCCGTCGGCACGCGAGACTTCGAGCCGGCCGTCAAGTCGCGGAAGGTCTATCGCCGCGTCGGGTCGCGCGACATTCCGCAGGCCTACCAGGACGGCAACCACGTCGCGGCGTCGGCCCATCCGGAGCCGTGGTCGCGGCAGGTGAATGTGCTTCGCGCCTACGCGGCATTCTACAATCCGCTGAACATGCTGCGGACCTTTCTGCGATTCCGGCGCGACTCGCTGGGCGGCAAGCGACTCCTGTTTCAGTTGGTTGGACAGATCGGCCTGCTGCTGACGGCGCCGCGGCTGCTGGCATGGGCCTGGCGATTGAAGCGCGGTCCGATCGAGATGTGGGACGGCCTGCAGCCGGCGCGGATTCCAATGGTCGACGTAGCGACCGGCCGCGAGATCAACTGGGCGATCGAGCACATCCCGTCGCTCGAGACCACCGGCGCTTCGGAGGCGCCCGCGCGCCACGAGCCGGAGATGGCCCTCGCTTCGTGAGTCTCCCGTTCGGTCTGCCCGGCGTAGCCGATGCCCGGCCGATCGCGTAGACTCTTGCCCGATGCACGCACCGGTAGAGAATTGAGACCTGCGTGGACGGGCCCTTCACCACGCAAGCCGACCCCGCGCTGATCGACCTGTTCCGGGCCGAATCGGATACGCACATCCCCGTCCTCAGCCAGGGCCTTCTCGCGCTCGAAAAGGGCGCTGCCGATGACGCTGCCATCGCCTCGATGATGCGCGCCGCCCACTCGATCAAGGGCGCCGCCCGCATTGTCGGGATCGACGCGGCCGTACGCGTCGCCCACGCGATGGAGGACTGCTTCACGGCTGCGAAGGAGAATGCGGCGGTCCTCTCGAGCGACTCGGTGGACGTTCTGCTGCACGGGGTGGATGCCCTCCAGCGCATTTGCGCACTGCAACCCGAGGCGGACATGACCGAGGCGTGGCTGGCAACCCTCGTTGAGCAGCTCGCCGGCGTGAAATCGGGTCGGGCGCCGAAGCGGACGCCGATCGTGCCGTCGCCGCCCGCTCAGCACGTCGAACCGGCTCCGGCTCCGGCGGTTGCTGATTCGACCTCTGAAATCCGCGTGACGCTGCCGGCCGAGTTCGAGGTTCGCGCCGCCGAAGCCCTTCGCGGCCAATTGCTCGAAGGCCTCGGCTCGGGCGCAGCTGGAATTCGACTCGACTTCCGTGGTGTGCACTACATCAGCGCCGAGGCGCTCGGACTGCTGGCATCGCTCGCGCGTGAAGCGGCACGGCCGGATGCCGCGGCGACGCTTCGTGCCGAGGGCATCTCTCCGCCGGTGGCGGCGCTGCTTCGGGCGACGGGATTGGAGCGGGCATTCGGCCCGGGTGGGTGAGCGAGATCGCAGTGGCCGCGGAATCCAATCAACATCAGCGGTTCGTGGTCGAGGCCCGCGAGCACCTCGCGAGTCTGACGACCGCCATCGTCGCGCTCGAGCGCGGTGAGGCCGATCCGGCTGGACACGTCGCCCAGATTCTACGCTCGGCCCACAGCTTGAAGGGCGGGGCGGGCTTCAGTGGCCTGACGACGATCGAGCGGCTCGCTCATGCGATGGAGACGGCCGTCGAAAACATCCGCGACGGCCACGCAGCGGCGAGCCCCGAGGCGATCGACGCGCTGCTGTTCGCGCTGGATCGCGTCAGCGCGCTCGTCGACGACGTCGAACACAGCCAGGCGGCCGACATCGCGGCTCCGCTGGAGCGGCTGCGTCCGATCGTGGAGGCCGGCGCCACGGCGCAGCCCGAGGCGACGCGCAAGATCGCGTCGCGTCAGCTCCCGACCGCGCCCGCACCGCTCGCGAAATCGACGGCGGCCGTCAGCGAGTTTCCGATCTCACCGCGTGTGCTCGATGCATGGGAGCGGCACGCCTCGTTTCTGTACGGCGTGAAGCTCGACTGGTTTGAGTGCGAGCGAAACCACGGCATTGAGCCGCTTGAAGTCGCGCGCCGCCTCGAACAAGCCGGAACCGTGCTCGATGCCCGGATGGAGTTGTCCGGTCCCGCCCTGCGCGACGGCCTGCCGACGCCTCCGCTCTGGTACTGGACGATCGTCTCGTCAGCCCTGCGGCCGGAGCCGTTCGCCCATCAGCTCGACATCCCTTGCGCGGCGATCGTGCGACTGGAAAGCGTTGCGAACAGCCCTCGCGCCGCGCGAGCCGAGCCGGCTCCGGCCGCGGCCCGTCCGGCTGCGTCGACCGGGTCGCTGCGCATCCCCGTCTCGCTGATCGACCGAATGATGAGTCTGGCCGGCGAGCTGGTGCTCGTGCGCAACCAGGCGACGCGCTCGGCCGACGTCGCGAACAATCCGCAGCGCCAACTCCTGCGCCGGCTGGACGCCCTGACGAACGAAATGCAGGACGCGGCCTTGCGGATGCGAATGCAGCCGGTCGGCACGCTGTTCGACCGGTTTCCGCGGCTGGTTCGCGACGTGGCGCGGCAGCTTGGCAAGCAGATCGACCTCGAGATCACCGGGGCGGGTGTCGAGTTGGACAAGACCGTGCTCGAAGCCCTGGCCGACCCGCTGACCCACCTGGTTCGCAACTGCTGCGACCACGGCATCGAACTGCCCGATCAGCGCGCGGCCGCCGGCAAGCGGCCCAACGGACTGATCCGCCTGATCGCCCGGCAGGAACGCGGGCAGATCATCATCCAGGTCCGCGACGACGGGCGGGGCCTCGACCGCGAGGCGATTCGCCGCAAGGCCCTGCAACAGGGCATCAAGCAGCGCGACGAACTCGACTCACTCAGCGAACGGCAGCTCTACGACCTCATTCTCCTGTCCGGCTTCTCGACGGCCGCCCGGGTAACCGACCTGTCCGGCCGCGGCGTCGGCATGGATGTTGTGCGGACCAACCTGGAGCAGATCGGCGGCGTAGTCGAGATCGACTCCGTCTTCGGCGAGGGCGCGGTCTTCACGCTGCGGCTGCCGCTGACGCTGGCGATCCTGCCATGCCTGATGTTGTCGAGCGGCGGTCGACCGTTCGCGGTCCCCCTGCGCGACGTCGAGGAGGTGGTCCTGCTCGGCGTCGGCGACGCGAAGCAACGCATCGAGGTCGCTGATGACGAGGAAGTCCTCCGGCTGCGCGGCCATTTGGTGGCGGTAACTCGGCTCGGTGAGGTGTTGAGCCGTCGCGAGCCGTTTTCGGGCAAGACCCGCAGTGAGATTCTGGCGATCTACCATGGCGGATCGCCGCCGCCGGCAAAGCGGATGTACGCGGCAATCCTCCGCTTCGGCGCCCAGCGTTTCGGCCTCATCGTCGACGACGTACTCGGCAGCGAGGAGATCGTCGTCAAGCCGCTGCACCCTCTCCTGCGGCCTCTGAGCGTCTACGGCGCTGCGACCATCCTCGGCGACGGCGGCGTCGCGCTGATCCTGAGCAGCGAAGGCATCGCCCGGCACAGCGGGATCGCATATCGGCCGGCGCGGGCCGAGGGGCCGGCACTTCCCGCCGCGGCCCGCACAACGGACGACGGCACGCTTCTCCTGTTTCGCGGCGGGCCGACGGAGCTTCTGGCCGTTCCGCTCGCGGATGTCCGCCGCATCGTGGCGATACGCGCGGAGCAGATCGAGCGGGTCGGCGATCGGGAGATGGTGGCCATCGACCAGACGCCGACGTGCGTGCTGCGGCTGGATCGATTTCTCCGGGTATCCCCTTGCGACAATGCGCGTTCGCTTTTTCTGATCCTGCCGCGCGGCGCGAAGTCTCCCGTCGGCTTTGTTGCGTCGGAAATCGTCGATACGCCGACGCTGGAGTTGAAACTGGACGAGCGGGCCTATCGAGCCGACGGAGTGCTCGGCTCCGGTCTCGTGCGCGGACAGATCGCGATTTTTCTGGATCTGTATCGACTGATGGAGATGTGGGAGATCGAGCAGACGCCGGGCCGGGCGGCGCTGCCCGCGCCGGCCCGCAAGCGAATCCTCGTCGTCGAGGACACCGAGTTCTTCCGCCGGCTGGTCGCGAGCTACCTCGCGGGCGAAGGTCACGACGTCGTGCCGGCCGGAGACGGTGTCGAAGGTCTCGCGAAGCTGGAGGAAGGGGCGGTCGACTTGATCGTGTCGGACATCGAAATGCCCAACATGGACGGCCTGACCCTCGTCCGTGCCGTGCGACAGGATGCGCGCTGGTCGCGAACGCCCATGCTGGCGCTCACGTCGCTCAGCGGCGAGTCGGATCAGCGAAAGGCCCTGGCCGCGGGCTTTGACGCCTACGAGGTCAAGCTGAATCGGCAGACATTCCTCGACGCGGTGCGCCATCTGCTGACGCGCGGCCGCGAGGCGGCGCTCGTCGCCGGAGGAGGTTTCCCATGACCGAACTGGCGACCACGAGCGGCGCAATCGAGCGGACGTTTTACACCTTCCGCGCCGACCAACGGCTCTTCGGCATCGATGTCGCGCAGGTGCGCGAGGTCAGCACGCACATCGCGGTCACGCCGGTGCCGCAGGCCCCGCCGATCGTTCGCGGCCTGACGAACCTGCGCAGCCGGATCTACCTTGTGCTCGATCCGCGCCCGGCCCTCGGCATGCCGATCGTCGACTGCACCCCCGACAGCCGCCTGGTTGTGCTACAGGCCCACGTCGCGGAGCATCTCGGACTGCTGGCCGACTGCGGTGGCGAGATCGTCCGCGTTGCCGCTGATCAGATCGAAGAGACCGTGCGCGCCGGCGACGACGCAATGGAGCACGCAACCGGCACCCGGCACACGCCGGTGGTCGGCGTCTGCAAGCTCGAGCACGAGCTGATGATGATCATCGACCCGGCACGGCTGGTAGCCGCAGCGGAAAGGGCCATCGGTTGAGACTTCGTTCGAAAGATTGTGAGGCATATCCGTGAAGAACCTGAGTCTGGCAACAAAGATCGGCATCCTCGTCGGCGTGCTGGTGATCTGCGGTGCGGTGATCGCCTTTGTCGGCGCCCGCCAGATGTCCCGCAGCGAAGATCAACTTGAATACCTGATCGACAACGCCGGCCGCGCGCTGGTGCTGGCGTCGGCGGTGCGGGTCGATCTGCTTGGTTCGATCCGCGCCGAGAAAAACGCGGTCATCACCCCGGACAAGGCCCGGGCCACGGAGTTCGCCGACCAGGCCCGCAAATCGATCGCAGAGCTGCGGCAGCGGCTCGCCGAGCTGACGCGGTTGGTCGGTATGGACCTGTCATCGCGCGAAGGCAAGGCGCTCGACGTTTTCGAGCGGGCGTTCGACGAGTTCGAGCAAAATCAAAAAGAGGTGCTCAGCTTGGCGGTCGTCAAGTCTAACTGGGACGGACTGCGTATTCTGAACGCCGAAATGTCCCCGCGCGTGCAGGATGCCGAGGAGTTTGTTACGGGTCTTGGCGAGACCGTCGGAGACGGAGCAGATCAGCCCGCCGACGCCGCACGTCAGGCGGCGAAGGTCGCTGCGGGGCGCGAGATGATCGGAAGAGCGTACGCGGTTCTACACGTGTTGGGCTCGCATCTGATTTCCGAGAACGACAAGCACATGGCCGCGCTCGATCAGGAACTCCGCGCTCGCACGAGTTCGTTTCAGGACGGGCTTCGGCGACTGACGGGGATGCTCACCGACTCGGAGCGCGCTCGCGGCGGCGCCGTGCTCTCCTCCCTCGAGAATATCAAGACACAGGTCGCGACGATTCAGGACCTATCGCACGCCAACACCGTCATGCGGGCGCGGGAGCTGACGATCACGCGAACCTTCGAACTGGCCAACCGCTGCGATTCTGCCATGTCCGAGCTGACGGCGGCGCTCGCGGAACGCCTGGAGCACCAAAAGCGGGCCACCGAAGATTCGAACGCGGCAGGCCGAACCGCCCTCATCACCACGGGTGCGATCGGGTTACTCATCGCCTTGGTGCTCGGTGCGTTGATCGCTCGCTCCATCTCCCGACCGGTCGAGCGCGGCGTTCGCGTCTTCGAGTCCCTGGCAGCCGGCGACCTGACCCAACGCATCAATCTCGACCAGAGAGACGAGATCGGCCGGCTCGGCAAGTCCTCTGACCAGATGGCGGCGACGTTGTGCGACGTCGTCACGCAGATTCGCTCGCTGGCCGAACGTCTGGGCGAGTCGTCCGGTGAACTCTCCAGCGTATCGCACGATCTGCTTGCCCAGAGCCACGAAGTCGCGACCCAGGCCGAAACCGTCGCCGCCGGCACCGAACAACTCACGTCTAACATCTCCAGCATGGCCGCCGCCGCGGAGCAGATGAGTGTCAATGTCTCCAGCATCTCTTCCGCCAGCGAGGAGGTTTCGGTCAACGTCGGCACCATCTCGGCCAGCGCCGAGTCGGCTAGTCGAAGCGTCGGACAAGTGGCGGAGTCGGTCGGAGAGATCACCGCCTCGCTGCAGGGCGTGGCGCGCGACGCCAGGCAGGGCTCGCAGATGACGCAGGAGGCGCGCGAGATGGCCGTCGCCGCGAACAAGGCGATGACGCAGCTCGATCAGGCCGCCAGCGAGATCAACAAGGTGACGGATGTCATCAAGACCATCGCGATCCAGACCAACCTGCTCGCTCTCAACGCGACGATTGAGGCGACGTCGGCCGGCGAAGCCGGCAAGGGCTTCGCGGTCGTGGCCGGCGAGATCAAGGACCTGGCCAATCAGAGCGGACAATCGGCCGAGGAGATCGCGCGGAAGATCGAAAGCGTTCAGGCCTGCACGCGCGAGGCAGTCAAGGTGATCGATAACGTCGCCCGCTCGATCGGCGACATCAATACATCGGCCGGGCGGATTTCGGAGGCGGTCGGCGTGCAGACGCAGACGGCAGGCCAGATCGCAAGCTCGGTGGCGCAGGCCCGAAAGGGCGTGGAGGACATCGCCCGTTCGATCGCGGAGGTCGCCAAGGGCGCGAATGACGCATCCGGCAATACAGCGGAGGCCTCGAAGGCCGCAACCGACGTCTCGCGCAACGCGACCGAGGCCGCGGCCGCATCGCAGACGATCTCGTCCAACATTCACGGCGTGAGCGAGGCAACCCGGCAAAGCAACGCCAGTGCAGTCAAGGTTGACGAGGCGGCCCGCAAGCTCAAGGAAATTGCCGCCCGGCTGCAGCGGAGCGTGGAGCACTTCAAGACCGCGGGGCCGTCGCCCGCGGCCGACCGCCATGTCTGATCGCATCGACGTACTGATCGTGGACGACTCGCGGCTGTTTCGCGCCGCCGTCGAGCAAGCGCTCGCCGGCCAGCCGGACATCGCCGTTGTCGGCTCGGTCTTCAGCGGAGCCAAGGCGCTCGAGTTCATCCGCGCCACGCCGCCGCGCGTCGTGACGCTCGACGTCGAAATGCCCGGCCTCGACGGCGTCGCGACCCTGGAGCAGATTCAGGCATTCAACGCCGGTCGCCCGCCGGACAAGACGGTCGGCGTCATCATGGTCAGCGCCTTCACCCGGCGCGGGGCCGACGTCACGGTGCGGGCGCTGGAAGCCGGCGCGTTCGATTTCGTCACCAAGCCGTCGGGCCCGTCGGCCGAGGCCAACGTCGCCACGCTTCGCGACGAACTGCTCCCGCGCGTTCGTGCCTGCGCGCGACGGCGGGCGACGACTTACGTTCCACGACCGGCGCCGCCGCCGGTCGCCGCGCCGCGCCCACCGCGACGCCGCGCGGCCTTCGCGCTCGTGGCCATCGGTTCGTCGACCGGCGGGCCGCGGGCCCTGAGCGAATTGCTGCCCGATCTGTGCCGCCGGATCTCGCTGCCGGTCCTGCTCGTTCAGCACATGCCGCCCAACTTTACGCGGTCCCTGGCCGAGTCGCTGGCGCGCCTGACGCAGCAGGTCGTAGTCGAAGCGACCGATGGCATGTCGCTCTC
Organism: uncultured Planctomycetaceae bacterium; assembly: GCA_964581285.1. Lineage (GTDB taxonomy): Bacteria > Planctomycetota > Phycisphaerae > UBA1845 > UTPLA1 > SpSt-539. The sequence goes on from CAZONT010000012.1 coordinate 12,571, forward strand.
GAGCGCCCGCGTATTCGTCGCCCCCGGCGGCAGACACATGGTGCTTCGCGGCTCAGCGGCCTCGCCGATCGTCGGACTCAGCGACGCCCCGCCCGAGAACGGCTGCCGCCCGTCGGCCGACGTGCTCTTCCGCTCGACCGCTGCGATGTTCGGCCCGGGTGTGCTGGCCCTCATCCTGACCGGCATGGGCAACGACGGAACAAAGGGGCTCGCGGCCGTGCGCCGCGCCGGCGGATACGTGATCGCCCAGGACGAGGTGACCAGCGTGGTATGGGGCATGCCCGGCAGCGCCGTCGAGGCCGGCGTCGTCGACGAGATTCGCGGCATTCGGGACATCGCGCAGGCCGCCGCCGGCGCGGTACAGGCGTCCGCGATCTGACAATGGAACTTTCACGCGAAACCGGTCAACGACTGTCGGACCTGATTCACCGGCTGTGCGGGCTCGTGCTCGGCCACAATAAGAGCTACCTCATCCGTCATCGGCTCGAACCGCTCGTGCGGCACGAGGGACTCAAGAGCTTCGAGGAGCTGCTCGAACGACTCCAGGGCCGCAGCGCGGCACGTCTCCACGATGCGATCATCGAAGCCATCACGACCAAAGAGACAAGCTTCTTTCGCGACCAGGCCTTTTTCCAGACATTGCAGCGCATGGTGTTGCCCGAGTGCATCGCGAACTTGAAGCGGCGGCCTGGGCAGCGACATCGCATCCGCATCTGGGCTGCTGCCTGCGCGACGGGGCAGGAGTGCTACAGCGTGGCGATGTTAATACGCGACCTGGTCGCGTCCGATCCGGCGGGCGGCCTCCGCGAAAGCGACTTCACGATTCTCGCGACGGATATCTCGGCCGAAGCCCTCGAAGTCGCCAAGGCCGGCCGATACAGCCGCACCGAGGTCGGACGCGGCCTGTCGGAGGCGATGTTGGCGCGGCATTTTTGCCGCGACGGGCAAAAGTGGGTCGTCGCCGAGTCGGTTCGGCGACTGATCCAGTTCCGCAGGTTCGATCTGCTGCAATCGCCGGCGCAGTTCGGCGCGTTCGATCTGATCCTCTGCCGCAACCTGCTGATCTATTTCGACGAGGCGACGCGCCGGCGCGTGTGCAACGCGTTGCACGGTGTTCTCCACCCGGGTGGTTGGTTCGCGGTGGGAGCAGCCGAGAGTCTGTTCGGAATCGAAGATCGCTTCGAGTCCCTGAAGGTCGGGCGCGTCCTGCTCTATCGAAAGTCGCAAGGCAGCGCTTAGAGAGAGATCTGCATCAGACTGCAGTCGTCGGCCAGCACCGATTGGCCGCGAATCTCGCGGGCCCGCGCGATGAGCTGGTCCATGACGCCGCTCCAATCTCGCTGCTGCGAGGCAAACTGCGTCAGCTCTTCCTGGTTGGCCATCCGCCCGTCGCTGCGTTCGATTTCGATGGCGCCGTCACTATAGAGCAGGAGACTGGCACTCTTGGGGATGTCGACGGTGACGTTCTCGAACGGCATTTCGACCGGCAGCCCGATGATCGGCCCCGGCGTCTCCAGCTCGCGCGTCGACGAGTCGCCGATATCTCGCAGCAGCGCCGGCGGGTGCCCGCCGCCGCTGTAGGTCAACTTCCGCGTGGTCAGATCGCACACGCCGTACCAGATTGTAAAGAACTTCCCGCCATGGCGGCTCATCTCGAAGATGCCGGCCAGGCCGCGCATCACCGCATCCGGATCTCCGAAATCGGTCTGCGGCAGCGCCTGATGCGTCAGGGCATTCAACACCGAGACCGCCAGCAACGCCGACCCGACTCCATGGCCGCTCACGTCGAGGAGATAGACCGCCAGCCGTTTGTCGTCGAGCCAGTGGTAGCCGAACGCGTCGCCGGCAAGTTGCGTCGAGGGCACGAATCGCCAGTCGATCCGCACCGGACCTTCCTTGAGCACCGGCGGAAGCAGCGACTTCACGTATTTGGCGGCCTCGGCGACTTCGTCAGCCAGCCGCTTCTCGCTCTCGGCAAGCTTGCGATAGGCCTCGTTTCGCTGAAGTTGGGCGATGTAGCCGCGCGAGTGATGGCGGATACGCGCGATCAGCTCCACGCGATCGGGCAGCTTCACGAGATAGTCGTTAGCCCCGAGTCCGAAGGCCTGCGCCTTGATGGCCGGCTCTTCCTTGCTCGACAGCACGATCATCGGCGTCTCGCGCGTCTCGGCATTGGCCCGGAAGAACTTGAGCAACGTCAGCCCATCGACATCCGGCATGACCAGGTCCTGCAGGATGACCGTGGGCTTCAGTTTGTTGGCCATTTCGATGGCCTTCAGCGGCTCCTGGCAGAAGTGAAGCTGGATGTCGGCCTCGGGCGCAAGCATCTGCTTGACGGCGTGGCCGACAATGGCCTGATCATCGACCAGCAGGACGACGACGGCGTCGCTGGTCGGGAGCGTGGTGTCGGTCGCCGCTTCGGTCACGCAGCGAACGATACCACACTTCCGGACCGAGAATAAGCAGTCGGTGGGTCTAGCTTTCGGCGGCGTGTGCGTCACGATTGGCGGCCGCCACCTCGCGAAACCGCTCGGCGACGGCGGCGAACGCTTCGACGACGCGCGGGTCAAAGTGCGTTCCGGCGTCGGCCATAATGCGGGCTACGGCCTCCTCGTGTCGCATGGGCGGCTTGTAAATTCTCGCGCTGGTCAGCGCGTCGTACACATCGGCGAGGGCAACGACGCGGGCCGCAAGCGGAATCGTCTCGCCGCGCAGGCCGTACGGATAGCCGCTGCCGTCCCACTTTTCGTGATGACACAGGGCGATCTCGGTCGCGATGTTCAGATAGGGGTTCTCGCCCCAGCGGCCCTTGATGGCGATCAACGCATCCCCGCCGATGCATGGATGTTTCTGGATCGTCTGCCGCTCCTCGTCGGTCAGCCGGCCGGGCTTCCGCAGCACGGCATCGGGCGTCCCGACCTTGCCGATGTCGTGCAGGACCGCCGTGCGCGTCACCGTCTGGACCCACGCCTCGCTGACCTCGGGTAATCCGCGTGCGAGCAACTCGCGACCCACGATCTCCACGTAGCCGCAGATGCGTTCGAGATGCATGCCGGTCTCGTTGTCGCGCGACTCAGCCAGCTTCGCCAGCCCGAAGATCAGCGCATCGCGGCCGTTGACCAGTTCGGCGCTGCGCTCGGCCACCTTTTTCTCCAGGTCGCGATTGAGTTCGGCCAGCCGCGCAAAGGCCTCGTCGCGCTGCAGCAGGGTGCGGTAGCCGCGCGAGTGATAGCGAACTCGGGCGACCAGCTCGACCGCGTCGGGAAGCTTGACGAGATAGTCGTCGGCCCCGCGTGCAAAGGCCTCGGCCTTGGTCGTGGCCTCTTCCTTCGAGCTGAGCACGATCAGCGGCGTCCGGCTGGTCTCGGGCGTCTGGCGGTAGGCGGCGATCAGGTCGAGCCCGTCGACGCCGGGCATGACAAGGTCCTGCAGGATCACCGTCGGCTTGAGCTTCACCGCCTCTGCGATCGCCCGTGCTCCGTCGGAACAGAAGTGATAAGTCATGTCCGCGAGAGGCGCGAGCATGCGCCGCACGGCTTCGCCAATGATCGGCTGGTCATCCACCAGCAGTACAACGGACTGGTCGGCGGCGGTCGGCGCAGCAGGTTGGATTGGATTCGTCGAGGCCATGTCTTACCGGCGCGGCGGCTCAGATATGTCATCGGCTGAGGGGGTCGCTTGGGTGACATCAAGCCCGCGCATCGGCCGCGAATTCAACGGGTTGGCAGGGGGCTTTCAGTTGGGAAGGTCAGGGGCTTGGCTGCTGCCGGTGGCCTGTTCGTGCGGACCATTCGTGCCAATCGTGGGGTTTTCCGGGAGCGGGCACCCCACCGAGTCCACGCGCGTGCCGGGCTCGGTACGGGGGCATCCATCCCGGCAATCATCGACGCCGTCCTCGTCCCCATCGCGCTCACTGCACGAACATCCGCTCGCATCGGGCGGCTCGGGCCACGGAGTGTGATCGCACGCGTCGACACAGTCGTTGAGGCCGTCGGCGTCTGAATCACGCTGGCTGCACGAACAACCGTGCCAATCGGGCGTTTCCGTCGACGGAGTGCCACCGCACCAGTCACTGCAGTTGTCGACGCCATCGTGGTCGTCATCCAGTTGCACGCAGGCGCAGCCGTTGGCGTCGACCGCCGAACGCGGCGGCGTGTCGGGGCATAGGTCCCGGCAATCCGGCACTCGGTCCATGTCCAGGTCGGCCGCCGGGAAGTTGGCGAAACGCCAGACCGGGCCGCTGTCCTCGGCGATGAACAGATCGCAGTTCGCCGGATCGAGCGCGATGCCTTCCTGCTCTTCGCCCGGAAGTTGCCACTCGTTGACGTAGTCGCCATTGGGCCGGATCACGCGAAGCAGGTCGGCGTAGTCGTACACCAGGTAAAGCAGGCCGCTGCCCGGGTCGTATGACATCGCCGCGAGATCCGTTCTCCCCGGGACGGGCGTCCAGGCGGCAAGCTGGGCAACGTGCGTCGACGTCGAATCGATCGACAGGTCGAACTCGTGAATGCTCCCGTCGAACTGCACGCCCACCAGGAATCGGCCGGGCGCACCGGTCTCCGTCTCCGGAATGTACGTCAGCGATTCGATGCCCTGGTTGGAGGGTGTCTGAATCCACGGGCTCAGGTCGAATGTCCGGATGACGATGCCCCGTTCGAAATCAAACTCGTGAATCCGGTACGGGACTTCGACCGCCAGGTAGATCAGGTTATTCTCTGGCCGGGCGACACACAGCCCCTCCAGATCGCCGCCGATGAACCAGCTCTGGATGAGCGAGCCGTCGGACGTCATGCGAAATAGCCAGCCGTTGTCGCTGACCAGGAAGAGCTCATTCAGGCGCGGGTGCCAGACAATGTCGCTTGGTTCGGCGTTGGCTGGCAGATTCATCCCGATGGGAATGCCCGGCAGCGTGCCCGGAAACGGCGCGCCGCCCAGGGCGGGCAAAGTCGCAAACACCAGGACAAGCGCTGGAAGAATCCACGCAGCGAGCCCCCGCGCCGGGCGACTGAGTCGAAGTGCATTCAATGGCGACAAACTCGGCTCCGGCAGGGACGCCAGCCGTCGCGGTGCACGGCCGCGTCCAAGAAATTCGCTCGCGCGGGCTAACTCAAACAATGTCTGGCGGGAGACCCCTTCGACGAGGATGAATCCTCGGCAATGGCGTTCCTTCCCTCTCCTCTTCACGGCCCGTCGATTCGTTCACAAGCTAAGCTTGTACAAACGCTTGTAACAACCTATCGACCCGATAACTAAGTTTGACCTGAGTCAGCAGCTTAGCGAATTCCTGATCCAAACACAACAAAACCTTAGTAACCCCCCTCTGACCCCTGACGAAATCGATGTTTGGCCGACAGATTCGCGGTTTTTTGCACTGCCCCCGGGCTTCTCGGCGTTCGTCTACAGGATTGTGAGAGTTCGCAGCCGTTTGGAATGGTTCGACCGCTGAATTTCGGAGTGCATCGCTCATTTGGGAACCATGATTCGATTTCGGGCGCAATCGAGCGCTTGGTCGGCCGCCGTTAAGGGATTTCCCTCGGCGACTCCTCGGTGCGGTCTATAAATGGAATGGCTGAGCCTCTCTTGCGCGGAACGTGGTATCATCAGGTTGGCACTCGACCAGCTCGAAATCGCGAAATCGACTCGTCGGAACACCGGCCGGATGGGTACGGAGGGCGACCAAACTTCCTCGCACTGACTGGCGGCGCAGCGCCGGATTCGATCGTCCGGCTCGGCTGTACCGCCGGTACTCATTGATCTCGAAGCTGGTGTTTCACTGAGGCAGGGCAGCCCCATGGATCGCGCGTCTCGCATCGTCCCGCTCCTGATCGTTCTGGCACTCACGAGCCGACTCGCAGCCCAGCCGGTCGTCATAAACGAAATTCATTACAACCCCGCCGGTTCGGGCGACCTGGAAGAGTTTATCGAACTGCACAACCCGGGTGCGGCCTCGGTGAACGTCTCGGGCTGGCAGATCACCGACGGCATCGTCTACACCATCCCCGCGTCGACTTCGATTCCCGCGGGCGGCTACCTCGTTCTCACAAAGGACACCGCTGCCCTGCAGGCCGCGACCGGCTTCTCCGGGGCGCTGCAATGGACGAGCGGCTCGCTCGACAACGCCGGCGAACGCGTCGCCCTCTCGAACGCCGCCAGCGTGCTGATCGACGAAGTCGTCTATGACGATGCCGGCGCCTGGACGTCCGTTCCGGACGGCAACGGACCGTCGCTCGAATTGATCAGCCCCAATCTCGACAACAACGCGGCCGCATCCTGGGCTGCGTCGATCGGCAACAACGGCACGCCCGGCGCGCAGAACAGCGTATTCGTCAACACGCCGGTGCTCGCCGCCCGAATACCCGCACCGCAAACCTCCGTGCCGACCCTGGCATCGGTCTCGGCCACGTTCGATCGCGTCGTCACCGGCGTGACGGCGGCGTCCCTGACGGTCAACGGCTCGGCGGCGACCTCGGTGAGCGGGAGCGACGCCGGCCCCTACGTCTTCAGCGGCTTTACCGCGCCGACACCCGGATCGGCGTCGATCGTTTTTTCCGGCGCCGGCATTCACGATCTGCTGAACGCGCCGTTCGGCGGGGCGTCCTGGACGTGCTCGGTTGGCCAGTTCATCGTCATCAACGAAATCAACTACCACCCGCACGACACCCTCCACCCGGCCCAGGAGACGGAGTTCATTGAGTTGGTCAATCACGGCGCGGCCGCCGTCAACATGGGGAATTGGACGATCTCGAACGGCGTCGTATTCACGTTTCCCGGCGGCACGACCCTCAACCCGGGCGCATTCCTCGTCATTGCCGTCAACGCCGCCGGGCTGCAGGCCGCCACCGGTTACTCCGGGGCGCTGCAGTGGACCTCCGGCAATCTCAGCAACAGCGGCGAGAGCGTCGCCATCTCCGACAACGTCGGCAACGTGATCGATACGGTGACCTACAGCGATTCGGGCGCGTGGCCTTCTTCGCCCGATGGCGGTGGGCCGACGCTTGAGTTGATCAACCCCGGACTGCCCAACCAGTTCGCCAGCGCGTGGCGCCCGTCGAGCGCAACCAACGGCACGCCCGGCGCCCAGAACAGCGACTACAACCCCTCGACCGCGCCGTTGATCATTTCGCCCATGCACACACCGTCGATACCGGCCCCCAGCGTTCCGGTGATCGTGACTGCGACCGTGCTCGACGACGGCGTATCTCCGCCGACCGTTTCGCTTCACTACCGCCAGGACTTCGTCGCCCCCGCGGCCTACACGACCATTCCGATGGTTGACGACGGAGCGCACGACGATGGCGGCGCCGGCGACGGGCTGTTCGGCGCGAGCATGCCCGGGCTGGCGAACGGCGAGCAGTACGACTTCTACATCACCGCCGACGACGGCGTCGCGGTTTCGACCTACCCGACCGGTCATCCCAGCGCCCTGCCGACCTGCAGCCCCACGGGCTGTCTCGAAAACCCGGCCTGCATTCCCTGTCAGACCCTGCTCTGCAAGTTCTCGAACGAGACGCTGCCGACCGACTTTCCCGTCTATCACATCGTCGTCGCGAAAGCCACCAAGGCCACCCAGGAAGCGCTCATCTGCAATCTCAATTTGACCGGCGACGATCCCTGTAAGACCGAGTTCGACGCGACATTCGTCGACAACCTGAACAAGGTCTACTACAACGTGACCGAGCGCTATCGCGGCCAGAGCAGTATCGTCCTCCAGCCGCGCTCCTATCGCGTCGACTTCCCATCCAACAACAAGCTGCAGACCCCCCTCGGTTTCCCCGTGCGGAAACTCACCCTGAACGGCAACGCGCCGGTCCGGCAGAAATTCGGCTTCGACCTGTTCGGCGCCGCCGGCCTCCCGACTTCGCGCTGTAGCTTCGCGCGGGTGCGCTACACCGGCGTCAACTACGACACAACCTTCATCGGCAACAACGGATTCACCGGACTCTATGCCGCCATCGAAACAGTCGACAACGACTTCCTCGACTCGCAGGATGGCGACGTCGTCCCCGACCGCGGGCTGACCTCCGACGGCAATCTCTACCGCGGCGAGAACACCGGCAATCTCGACTGGCGCGGGACCGATCCGGCGCCCTATCGCGTCAATGCCTGGGGCCACAACGGCTATTCGAAGGAGAACAACGAGGAGCTCGACGACTTCACCGACCTGATCAACCTCTGCAACGTCATGAACAACAGCCTGCCCGCCGACTACGCCACGGCCATGGCCGCGGTCGTCGACGAGGACGAGTGGTGCAAGTACTTCGCGATGCACATGATCCTCGCCAATCGCGAAGGCGGCATTTACCGCGACACCGGTGACGATTACTTCCTTTATTTCAACCCGCCCGGCCACGCGAACGGCTTCGACGCCAAGATGATCACCTGGGACACCGATTCCATCCTCCGTGACGGCAACGAGACCATCTGGCGGACCGGAAACGTCAATAACACGCTTGCGTCCGTGCGCAATTTTCTCCGACACAACGCCTTCGCCCCGATCTTCGTCAAGGCCATCCGCGACCTCCTCGACAACGAGCTCTCGCCCGCGAACTTCAACGCCCGTATGGACGCCACGTCGAATGCGGCCTTCTTCACGTCGGGCGGAAGCAACCTCGTGCCCATCACCCGCCAGCAATTCAAGGACTGGTACGCCAGCCGTGTTGCCTTCATCAACAATGAAATCATCTCCCAGTTGACGGTCAACGGCGTGCCGGCCAGCCCCTACGTCGCCGCCAGCCCGACCCTCGCCCTCAGCGGAACGCTTAACCAGGCCGGCACCCACGCCGTCACGGTCAACGACGTGCCCGCAACCTTCAGCGTCTACGCCGGCACCTGGAGCAGCCCGTTCACCCTGCAGCGCGGCTTGAACACCATCACGGTCCGCTCCCTCGATCGCAACGGCGACGAGATGCAGTCCATCACCCATCACGTCTATTACCAGCCCGCGCCGCTGCAGCTCATGGTCACTGCGCCCCGGCGCATGGTCGACAGCAAGACGATCACGCTCAAAGCCGAGATTCTCGACATCGACGGACGAATCGACTGGCGTTCCTGCACGCAACTCGGCACCGTGACCGCCCAGAGTCTCTACGACACCAGCCCAGTCCCGATCACGACGACGGTCTTTGAGACCATGTCGGGCGGCGCGGGAGGCGGCGCGCAGCCGGCCAACTCGATTCGCTTCTACAACGGCGTCGGCAGCGTCTCACTGACGCTCGACGTCGGGGCCGACTTCGCGGCCGGGGACATACGCATCACCGTGACGGCCGGATCGTTGTCGGGCTTTGTCGACGTGACGGTTCTCGACGGTGAGATGCCCGGGGTCTTCCGCGAGCTTTCCGGAACGCTGACCGGTGCGGGCCTCACCTGGAGCCCGGCCGACGGCGTCATCCATCTGACCGACGACGTGATCGTCGACTCCGGCAATACGCTGACGATCCTGCCGGGGACGCTCGTCATGGTCGATTCCGGTTCGCCGAACGACGGCGTCGCCATCCTCGCGCAGAACGGCGGCTCGATTAGCGCCGATGCGTCGCAGGGCGACCCGATCTTCTTCTTCGCAACGGCCGGCCCGGCCGCGATGGCGCTACCGCAGGCCGTTCCGAACAACGACCCATCGTGGCGCGGCATCTATCTCGATGGCAGCGGCTCATCGGTCTATCGCAACGTGTACTTCACCGGCGCGGGCAACGGCATCGTCGTCAGCCACCCGCGGCCGCCGATCATCCGGGTCGGCGACTCGCACGACGTGACGATCGAGTCCTGCGTGATGGCCGACTGCCCCGGCATGGGCTTCGCGGCCCTGCCCGGGTCGAGCGGCAGCTACGCCATTCGCGACTCGCTCTTCTCCCGAGTCGGGATCGGCGGCGAGTGGCTGGGCTCCGGCTACACTCTGGCGGTCGAAGACTCCTGGTTCACACGCATCGGCCGCGCGCCGGTCGAGAACAACGTCGACGGCGACGCCCTGCACCTCGATGGCGGTGGCAACACCATCAACGTACGCCGCTGCGTCCTGACCGACATCGGCGACGACTTCATCGACCACAGCACCGGCGCCGAGCCGACCATCGAAGACTCTCTGCTTTACGACGCCCGCGACAAGTGCGTCAGTCTCGACGCATCGCCGGGCGGTTCGATCACCATGACCAACTGCCTCCTCTTCAACTCCCCGGGCGGAATCCGCTGCAACAACAAGGCAGCCATCCTCACCCACTGCACCCTCGGCCATAACAACCAGTTGCTCAACCCGAGCTGCGCCGACTCCGTTATCGATCGCTGCGTCCTCTGGCCGATCAGCCACCCCACCTGCTGCGGCAACGTCAATCACACCATCGTTGGCAGCGCCGGCGACCTCGGCTGCGGCGCCGGCAACTCGTCGCAGGACCCGCTCTTCGTCCAGCCCGACCCCGCCGGCTGTAACTACGACCTCGGCTTCGGCTCGCCCGCGGCGACGGCCGGCCCGTCATCCGATCGAATCGGCTGGCTCGGCTTCACGAGCGTGCGTCGCGGCGCGCGATTGACGGGCCAACTCGCGGCGGCCGGTGCGGTTCCCGATAGCACGGTCAGCTTAGACGCCTTCGTTCAGGATGCCCGCAACCTGCGCGGATACCAGACGGTCATCGCCATCACCCGCACGTCCGGCGCCGGATCGCTCACGGTTGATTGCCCCGGCTCGGTCAGCGTCAACGAAGGCCGCAGCGACTATGTCTTCTTCGGCCTGGGTGGAAGCTCGCCGTCCTCGAACTGCGCGGCGAAGCTCGCCGCGTCCTCGCTGGCCGTCGGTGCGGTCCACGTCGGCTCGACGCCGAAATACCTCGCGACGTACAACCTGCATGTCTCCAGCGACGCCACCGAAGGCGCGACCTTCGAAGTTCGCGTCCTCTCCTACAACACTTCGACGCTCACCCATCTCGGCGGCGGACCGATCGCATTCGACACCGGCCCGGCCGCCGTGCTGACGATCGGCCTTTGCCCGAGTGTCGATGCCGGCCTGAGCCAGACCATCTGCGCGAATGGCGCCGCCAGCGTCCTCGGCTCGGCGACCCACACGAGCGGTACGACCTGGTCGTCCGCCGGCGACGGCGATTTTGCCGATGCCGCGCAACTCGGCACGACCTACACGCCCGGGTCGGCCGACATTACCGCCGGCAGCGTCGTCCTGACGCTCACCGCAGCTCCGAACTCACCCTGTACGACTCCGCTCGGAGATACGCTGACCCTCACGATTCAGCGACTGCCGATCGCTAATGCCGGTTCCGATCAAACCATCTGCTCCGGCAGCTCCGCGGTCCTGGCCGGCGCAACTTCGCACAGCCCGTCGCGCCTCTGGTCGACCGCCGGCGATGGCTCGTTCAACGACGCCACGCTGTTGGCGCCGACCTACACGCCCGGTCCTAATGATCTCCTCGCCGGCAGCGTCGAGCTGTCGCTGACCGCAAATCCGATCGCACCGTGCGCGACCACGCACGCCGACACGATGACACTGACCTTCGCAAGCGGCCCGACCGCCGACGCCGGCGACCCGCAGACCATCTGTGTCGGCTCGACCGCGGCGCTCTCCGGCACGTCCACGCACAGCAACTCGCGACTCTGGACGACCGCCGGTGACGGCCACTTTGCGAATGCCGCCTTGCTCGCGACGACTTACACGCCGGGTCCGACCGACTACGCCAACGGCAGCGTTCTGCTGACGCTCACGGCCCACGCCATTGCGCCTTGTTCGACGCCCGTGCCCGATACGGTCCTGCTGACCTTCGCCCCGCAGCCCCTTGCCGATGCGGGCGAGGATCAGACGATCTGCGCAAGCGGCACGGCGACACTCGCCGGCATCACCACCCATAGCGCCTCGCTGCTCTGGTCAACGGCGGGCGACGGCGGCTTCGATGACACGGCCGCGCCCGGCGCGATCTATACACCCGGCTCGGCCGACATTGCCGCGGGAACCGTCACGCTCACGCTCACCGCCAATCCGAACGCCCCCTGCACCCAGCCGAGCGCCGATGACGTCGTCATTACGATTCAGCCGACGCCGATCGCCGACGCGGGCATCGACCGCACCATCTGCACCGGCAGCACGGTCACCCTGTCGGGAACCCGCCAATTCTCATCTGCAAGTCTCTGGACAACGGCCGGCGACGGCAGCTTCGACGACGCGAGTCTGCTCAGCGCTGTCTACACGCCCGGTACGAATGATCTCGCCGCCGGCAGCGTTGAACTGACGCTCACGGCCGACGCCGTGAGTCCGTGCACGCTTGCTTCGCAGAACGCGATGACGATCACGATCCTCCCCGGTGCAGGTCCGAATGTCGCGGCCGGCTCCGACTTGCTCATCTGCCCCGGCGATCCGGCCAACCTCGTCGGAACGGCGAGCAACACCACCGGTACGCACTGGACGAGCGGCGGCGACGGCTGGTTCTACGACGCCGGCGCACTCGAGACGACCTACACGCCCGGTCCGAACGATCTCATCGCTGGGACGATCACGCTGATGCTCACGGCCGACCCGGTCGCGCCTTGTACGGTCGCCTCCTCCGACACGCTCGTCGTAACCATCCAGCCGCTTCCGATCAGCGACGCCGGCGTCGATCAGTCGCTCTGCAACGGCAGCCCGGTCCTCGTTGCCGGTTCGTCGCAGCATGCGTCCGGCTGCACCTGGACGTCGGAAGGCGACGGCAGCTTCGAGACTCCCGGCAACCTCTCGACCCGCTACAACCCCGGCTCGGCCGACCTGGCAGCCGGCAGCGTCGTCCTCAAGCTCACGTGCGACGCCGAATCGCCGTGCACCTCGACCGATGACGACACCCTGTCGATTACATGGACGCCCGGCTCGGCCAACGGCGACATGGACGCTGACGGCTTCACCAACGGCAAGGACGTCCAGCGCTTCGTCGATGCCGTGTTGCGCGAGTCATTCGACGCCGCGGACGTCTGCCCCGGCGACTTTACGTTGAACGGCTTTGTCACCGTCGACGACGTGCCCGGCATGGTCCATCGACTGCTGGGCATACCATAGACCGGCGGGCATGCCGCAGCACCGCCTGACCGACCAGGAGTGAGGGATGAGAATTCTGCGAATAGCGATGATCGCGGCGGCCGTCTTCGCCCTCGGCGCTGCCCCGCTTCGCGCGGCCGTCGTCATCACCGAAATCATGTATCACCCCCTGTCGGACCTTTACGGGGACGAGTTCGTCGAGCTGTACAACACCGGCGGTGCGAGCGTCACGCTCACCGGCTGGTGCCTCAAGGGCGTCGACTTCTGCTTTCCCAGCGGGGCCAGCATTCCCGCCGGTGGCCGCATCGTTCTCGCTCACGACGCGGCCCGCTTCCAGACGACTTACGGATTCGCACCCGACTATGTCTTCAGCGACGGACGGCTCAGCAACTCCGGCGAGATGCTCCAGCTCGTGAATGCCGCCGAGGTCGTTCAAGATCAGGTGACATACTCCGACCTGCCGCCCTGGCCCATTTCGGCCGACGGCGAAGGCCCGTCGCTCGAAGTCATCGATCCGCTCCAGGACAATGACACGCCGCGCAACTGGCGCTCGGCGATCAACGTCGCGAAGCATACGGCCCGCGCCGCGAACAGCGTCGCCGCGACCGGCCTCCCGCCGTGGATCACCAACGTCAGCTTCGCGCTGCTTCCCGCGCCGGCCGCGGACCTGATCGTCACGGCCCACGTGGATGCCGCGACAACCGTTTCACTCACCTATCGCGTCGGCTTCGGCAGCGAGACGACGATCTCCATGCTCGACGACGGCGCTCACGGCGACGGCGGTGCGGGCGATCTCGTCTTCGGTGCCTCGATCCCCGGCCAGGTCGCCGCCTCGCTCATCCGCTTCAATATCAATGCCACCGGCCCCACCGGCAGCATGCGCTACCCGCGCACCGACGACTCGATGACCTACGTCGGAACAATGGTCGCCGATGGATCACAGACCTCCTCCGGCCTGCCGATCTACAACTGGTTCATCGACCCGATCGACTTCCAGGCGGCGATCGACACGCGCCACACCGACGTCACCCATCCCGCCGTCTTCGTCTTCAACGGCGTGCTCTACGACGCGATGCGCATTCGCGTCCGCGGCGGCGTCTTCTCGCGCGACTGGCCCAAGAAACACTGGAAGTTCTACTTCCCCCGCGGCCACAATCTCGTTGCTCCGACGATCTTCTCGCTGCCGCTCGACGAGTTCAATCTCCAGAGCAGCTACGCCGACAAGAGCTACTCCCGCGAGTACCTCTCGATGGAGACCTACCGCGATGCCGGCGTGCCCTACAGCCAGACCTCCCCCGTCGTCGTCTACCAGAACGGCGCGTACTTCGGCCTCTATGGCTGCATGGAAGCCCTGGAAGACGAGTACCTCCAGCGCAACGGCATCAACGAGGACGGCGCCTGGTACAAGGCGAATGACGACGCGCGTTTCCGCAATCTCGTCGATCTGCCGCCGCGCTACGAAAAGCGCGGCCGCGAGTTCGAGGACTATTCCGATCTCTTCGCCCTTCTCGACGGCATCAACAACCTCGCCGGCGCGGCGAAGCGTGAGTTCATCCTCGGCAATGTCGACGTGCCCGAACTGATTAACTACATCGCCGCGACTGCGATTACGCACGACAATGACCACGTCGCCAAGAACTATTTCCTCTATCGCGACACCGAGGGCACTCAGCGCTGGTCCATGCAGCCCTACGACAAGGACCTCACCTTCGGACGCAACTTCAACGGCATCGTCCTCAATGACGAAATCTGGGCGGACGTCGATGTCATCCCCGGCCGCGACTATGTCTCCCCGAGCCACCCGCTCTTCGGTGACGCGTATCATCAGAAGTTTGATTTCCTCTGGAACCGGCTGATCGGTGCCATCCTCGAGCAGCCTGATTTCCGCGAGATGTACTTCCGCCGCCTCCGAACGCTCTTCGACGACCTGCTGGCACCCGGTCGCTTCGAAGCCCGCATCGACGCCCTCGTCGCCGAGCTGTCATCCGAAGGAGCCCGCGACGCCCTTCAATGGGGCCAGTACGGCGCGGCCCAGTCGGTCGCCACCGCCGCCAACCTCATCAAGACCAACTACCTCCCCGTCCGCCGCACCCACTTCGGCGTCACCCACCGCGTCCCCGGCGAAATCCCCACGGCCCAGTCGGCCAACCCCTCCGTCATCATCAACGAAATCATGTATCTCCCCGCCGGTTCGACCGAACGCGAGTTCATCGAACTCTACAACCCCTCCTCGACCGAATCGGTCGATCTCTCCGGCTGGTCCATCTCCGGCGTCGAGCTGACGATTCCGGGCGGCACGGTCATCCTGCCGCACGGCTTCGTGGTCTTTGTCCGCAACGACGTCGAGTTCCGCGCGTTCTACGGCAACGCCATCTTTGTCGGCGGACAGTACACCGGGCGCCTCGACGACGGCGGTGAGAACCTCACCCTTCGCGACCGCAACGGCCAGATCGTCGATTCCGTTCGCTACGACGACGACGCCCCGTGGGCGACCTCGGCCGACGGCGGCGGTCCCTCGCTCGAACTGATCGATCCGACCCAAGACAACAACCGCCCCGCAAACTGGGCCGCGAGTCTCAACCCCGGCGGCACGCCCGGCGCGGCCAACAGCACCGCCGGAATATCCAGCGCCGTCCCCGATCTCTGGGTCAATGAAGTCCTGCCGGTCAACACGACCGGCATTCGCGATGAGCAAAACGAACTCGCCCCCTGGATCGAAATCTACAACGCCTCGTCAAATCCGATCTCCCTCGCCAGCATGGGCCTGACGAACAACTATGCGTCCCCGCTGCTCTGGACGTTCCCCATCAACACGACCCTCGCGGGCCATTCATACCTGGTCGTCTGGGCCGACGCCGAACCGGGCGAAGGCCCGCTTCACACCAGCTTCTCGCTCAGCCCGGCGGGCGGCTCGGTCGGCCTCTACACCGCGGGCGGCCAGATCATCGACTATCTCAACTACGACCCGCTCCCCGCCAACATCTCCTATGGCAAATACCCGGATGGCGGCGCGGTGCGCCGCGAGTTCTCGATCACCACGCCGGGTGCCGCCAATCAGGTTCAGCCCGCCCCCATGGTGCTCAACGAATACAACGGCGTCCGGGATGACGGATTCCTCAAGAACAGCGGCACCGACACTTTCTGGGGCCGCGTCCTCGGCAACGGCGGCGACTGGTTCGAACTCGTTGTCATCCAGGATCATCTCGACGTCCGCGGCTGGAAGCTCGTCGTCAGTGACGACACCGGCGGCGGTGGTCAGGAGATCAAGACGCTGACGCTGACCAATCATGCGATCTGGTCCGACCTGCGAAGCGGAACCATCATCACCGTTTCCGAAAACCTTCCCGACGACATTAGCTACGACCCGCACGGCGGCGACTGGTGGATCAACGTCCGCGCTGCGAGTGTCGGAAGCGGTACGTACATCACCGCCGAGAACTTCAAGGTCTCCAACAGCAACTGGCAGCTCACCATCCGCAACGCCGCCAACAGCGTCGTTTTCGGCCCCGCCGGCGAGGGCATCCAGCCCGTCAGCGGCATCGGCAACGATGAAGTCTGCGTCCTCGACGAAGACCCCACCGAGCTGGTTTATCCGCGCTCGGACTACACCGACTCCGCCGCCAGCACCTTCGGCGAACCCAACATCATCGGCGACGGCTCGACCGTGCAGGACTTCAGTCTGCTCCGCCAGGTCATCTGCATCCCGGAACCGGGCATGGCCGAGGCCGGCAGCGACTTCGCCACCTGCGCCGATGGCCCGATCCCGCTGAACGGCGCCAGCGTCAACTCCTCGGCGACCGCCTGGTCGACCGCCGGAGACGGTGAGTTCGACAATCCGTTTCTGCTCAACGCGAGCTACACGCCCGGCACGGCCGACATCGCCGCGGGCAGCGTCGTGCTGACCCTGACGGCCGATCCGTTCTCGCCCTGCACCCTCCAGGCGACCGATTCGCTGACGATCACGCTGCAGGCCCCGCCGCACGCCGACGCCGGCCCCGACCAGTCGCTCTGCGACGCGGTAGTCGTGCCGCTTGCAGCAAGCTCGGCAAACTCCCCCGTGTGCGCATGGACCACGACCGGCGATGGACTCTTCGACGACGAAAACTCCCCGACGGCGGTTTACACGCCGGGCGCGGCCGACCTGTTGAGTGGCGGCGCCGAGCTGACATGGACCTGCGACCCCGTCGCACCGTGCGCAGACGCGGCGATCGACGCCGTCACGCTGACCTTCGAGAGCGGACCGACGGCCGACGCCGGCGCGGCCCAGACTCTTTGTGTCGGCTCGACCGCGTCGCTCTCCGGCTCAACATCGAATAGCAACTCGCGCACCTGGACGACCGCCGGTGACGGATCCTTCGATGACGCGGCGTCGCTCGCGCCGACCTACACGCCGGGGGCGACCGACTTCGCCAACGGCAGTGTACTGCTCACGCTGACGGCCCACGCGATCGCGCCGTGCGCGACGCCGGCCCCGGACACCGTGCTGCTGACCTTCGAGCCGCTTCCCACGGCCGACGCCGGCAGCGATCAGTCTATCTGCGCCGGCGCGTCGGCCACGCTGGCCGGTCTGACGACGGACAGCCCATCGCTCCTCTGGTCCACCGCGGGCGACGGCGGCTTCAACGACGCGGCCGCTGCCGGCGCGATTTACACGCCGGGCACGACAGACATATCGGCTGGCACCGTCACGCTGACGCTCACGGCCAACCCGACTGCTCCTTGCACGCAGCCCAGCACCGATGAGGTCGTGCTGACGTTTCAGCCGACGCCGTTCGCCGACGCCGGCGTCGACCGCACTATTTGCACCGGCAGCACCGTCACGCTCGCCGGAGCGCGGCAATTCTCAACCGGCGGCCTCTGGACCACCGCCGGCGACGGCACGTTCGATGACGCCGGCGCCCTCGCCGCGGTCTACACACCGGGCACAAACGACGTCTCCAGCGGCAGCGTCGAGTTGACGCTCTCAGCCGATCCAATCGCCCCCTGCGCCGCGGCAGCGACAAACTCGATGACCGTCACGATTCTGCCCGGCGCCGGACCGACCGTCTCCGCCGGCGCCGATCTGCTCATCTGCACCGACGGCTCTGCAGCCCTCGCCGGAACGGCCGGCAACACCGCCGGCACGCACTGGAGTACGGGCGGTGACGGCTCTTTCCTTGACCCCGGCGTGCTCGACACCACCTACACGCCCGGCCCGAACGACGTCGCCGCCGGAACCGTGACGCTGACGCTGACGGCCGACCCGGTCGCCCCCTGCACCGTCGGATCGTTCGACACGGTCATCGTGTCGCTGCAGCCCCTTCCGATCAGCGACGCCGGACCCGATCAGTCGTTGTGCAACGGCAGCCCGGTCCTCGTCACCGGCTCGTCGCAATACGCGTCCGGCTGTACCTGGACCTCGGCGGGCGACGGCAGCTTCGAGACACCCGGCAATCTCTCGACCCGCTACACACCCGGACCGACCGACCTCGGCGCCGGCAGCGTTGTCCTCAAGCTCACCTGTGATGGCGCCGCGCCGTGCAGCTCGACCGACGACGACACCCTGTCGATCACATGGGTCCCGGGGTCTGCGAGCGGCGACATGAACTCGGACGGATTCACCAACGGCGCCGACGTGCAGCGGTTTGTCGATGCCGTACTGCGCGAGTCGATCGCTGCGATCGACGTCTGCCCCGGCGACTTCACCCTGAGTGGCGTGGTGACGGTTGACGACATTCCCGGCATGGTCAACCGGCTGCTGGGCCTGCCCTGACTCGACAGAAACACTCAGACTTGCGATGGCGGCGGCTCGCGGTCGGCGGCCGGTGAAATCCGCGCCTCCAGCCGCTGATACAGCAGCGACGCGACGAGCAACAGCAACCCGAGCACGATGAAGGAGACGATTCGGTAGACCATCTCCAGGTGCGAGAGGTCCACCAGGAATATCTTGATCACCGTCATG
This sequence comes from uncultured Planctomycetaceae bacterium, assembly GCA_964581285.1. GTDB lineage: Bacteria > Planctomycetota > Phycisphaerae > UBA1845 > UTPLA1 > SpSt-539. Next base: position 31,500 of record CAZONT010000012.1, read on the forward strand.
CCGAACAGCCCGATCGCCATGTAGCGCAGCAAGTTTGACAGCCGCGCAAACCCCACGGCCAGTAGGACAACCGCCGTCACGCTCCACTGCACCGACAGCGCGACGTGCATCGCCAGGTTCGGGTCGCGGAAGCGGTCGCGAAGCGGCTCGAAGCGAAACACCCGCATGATCTCAAATGTCGGCAGCCAGACGATCATCAGCACGCTCGCCGCCAGCAAGGCCTTGCCCGACCGCTCGCTCAGGAACCACGGGCCATCGCCCCGCCGCGCCCGCCGCATGATCGCGTAGGCCAGCAGCGCGACCGCGATCACCAGGATGCCGATGACGAACACGCGGTTTGTGCAGATGCCGCTCAATTGGCGCCACGCCCCGTTGCCGGTCGCGGCCAGCGTGTCGCCGACCGCGAATTTCGCCAGCGTCGCCCACGTCAGCACAGTCGCATAGCCCGCCAGCCCTGGCCGCCGCGCGCCGAATAGCAGCCACACGCCGCCCGCGTTCACCGCCCACCACGCCGTAATCAGCACTCCGGCCATGCTCGCCGGGTCGGTGATTCGCTCGCGCCACGACTCAAACTGAAACGCCCGCGCGATCTCAAATGTGCCGGTTGCGAGAATCACGATCGCGCAAGCCAGCGCCATCATCCCCGCGAGCAGCCGATCGAGGATCGTCTCCCCCGCGAGCGCCTCCGGCCGCAGCAGCTTCGGCAGCAGGGGGCTGGCAATGCCCGCCATGGCCGCAACGAGCACGCCGGTCACGAACGCGCGATTGAACAGCACTCCGCGCAAATCGGCCCAGGCGCCGCCGGACGCGGCGTCGAGAAGATCCCAGACCAGGAACTTTGCACAAACGGCCAGGGCGATGCAGACGCACACCCAGCCCGTCCGAGGCGCTCGCCGGGCGACGGCGTACCACGCCAGCGCCAGCCAGCACCACGTCGCCAGGTACCGCTCGTACTGGGCGGCAAAGATGCCGAGTATGAGAACCGAGCCATACGCCAGCAGCGACATGCACAACTTTGCATCGCCCGGCTGCACCGTCGTGCGAACGGTCAGCATCGCCGCCGACGCGTAGGCGCACAGACCCAGCCCGACAAAGAGGACGATGATCCAGTTGAGGTGCCAGAGGCCCGCCGACCAGAAATCCCGCGTGAGCTCCGGGTTGCCGTAGTCATAGACCAGCAGGTGGCCGAGTGCCGCCAGCAGAATGCCCGTCGCCTTCACTCTCAGCCACGGCCGCGTGTTTCCGCGGCAGAACCACATCGTCACAACCGCCTGAACGCCCCACGCGATCGGCACCATGTACGCGTTGAACTGCAGCGGCGCCGCCAGCGACAGCATCGCCAATCCCGCGATGAGCTGCGTCTCGCGCAGCGAGCGGGCCCGGTCGCCGAGCCGCCCCAGCAACCACGCCGAAGCAAGCTGCACGGTCGCCGTCACCACGCAGAACAGCCCCAGCCATTCGTGCACCCGTTCGCGCGCCAGCCAGTAGACGCACGCGAAGAAGGCGCTCGTCGCGACCGCGTACGTCTCGGTCAGCGTCCGGTCGCCGTCGCGCGTGCCGCGCCGCACGCTCCACTGCGACTCGGCGAAGTAAAGCAGGTAGAACGCTGTCAGGAACCCGATGGTGGTCCACATCGCCGGTTCGTCGTAGAACTTGAGATACCACCCGCCGAACAGCACCGCCGTGCCGGCCAGCGTCAACACTCGCAGCGACTCCCACCGCCGCAAGGCGCCGCAGATCAGGAAGCCGGCGTCGAGGATCAGCACGTACGTCAGCAGCGCGACTTGCGCATTCTGGCCCGTGCTGAGCGCGATCGGCGTCCAGAACCCGCCGATGAGCGTCAGGATCGCGATTGCAAGAATATTGCCGTGAACCGCGAGCACCGTGGAGACCAGCGTCACGCACGAGAGCAGCGCAAACGCAACGGGGATGGGAATGAGCTGATAGAAGTAATACGCCGCGAATGCCGAGAAGTAGAGCGTCGCCGTCCCCGCCCCGAGCAGACCGACGGCAAACGTCTTGAGATTGCGTCGCAGCGAAACTTCGCCGCCGACGATCAGCGCCGCTCCCGTCAGCGCCCCCAACAGCACGCGCAGCGTCGGCGAAATCCAGCCCTTGTCGAATGAGTACTTGACGAAGAATCCAAGCCCGAGCAGCAGGATCAGTGCCCCGATGCGGTTCAGCCATGTCCCGCCGATCAGAACCTCGAGCGATACCCCGCCCGTCTTCGGTGGCTCCGCGGGCGGCTGCCGCAACGGCTCCAGCCGTACGATCGGCGGCGGCTCGTGCAATACGGGTATCTCAGGCGTCGTCGGTGGGTGCGGACTGCTCAGCGGCTCGACCACCGGCCGCGTCGGCTCCGGCCTTTCCGGCGCTGCTTCCTGTGGTGTCGCGTGCCGGCCTGTCTCGAGCTCGACTAATCGATTGCGGAAGTCCGCCAGCTCCCGTTCGAGCCGTTCGGCCGTTCGCCACAGTCGATCAAATTCGTTGTAGCCCGGTCGATCCGACACGCTCGGTGTGCTCCGACGAAGTCCGTTCTGCGGCCGCCCCCTCGGCCCGGATCAGCTCGCCATCGACGCCAGAAAATCCGCGTTGGTCTTGTGCCGCTCCAGTTCCTTGAGCAGCGTCTCGATCTGCGCCGGAAGCGGCATTGTCAGCAGCCGCCGCCGCAGCCGCGCGATCTTGTTGATCGCATCCGGCCCGAGCAGCAGCTCTTCCTTCCGCGTCCCGCTCTGCGGAATGTCGACCGCCGGAAACAGCCGCAGGTTCGACAGCTCGCGCGTCAGCACCAGCTCCATGTTGCCCGTGCCCTTGAACTCCTGGAAGATGAAATCATCCTGCCGGCTGCCCGTCTCGATCAGCACCGATGCGATGATCGTCAGACTCCCGCCGTTCTCGATCTTGCGGGCCGCGCCGAACATCGCCTTCGGTTCGATCAGGGCCCGAATATCAAGCCCGCCCGTCATCGTCCGCCCGCTGCTGCCGATCGACGTGTTGAACGCCCGGCTCAGCCGCGTCAGCGAGTCCATCAGGATCAGCACGTCCCGCCCCGCCTCAACGTAGCGCTTCGCCTTCTCGATCATCAGCTTGGCGATGCGGGTGTGGCTGTTCGCGTCCTTGTCGTTCGTCGACCAGACCACCTCCGGCTTGTTCTCGTGCCACCCCGATTTCTCGGCCGCGACCGAGCGCCGCATCTCCGTCACTTCCTCCGGCCGCTCATCCACCAGCAGCATCATCAGCAGCATGTCGGGGTGATTGGCGATGACCGCCTTGGCCATCTGCTGCAGGAGAATGGTTTTCCCCGTCCGCGGCGGCGCAACGATAATGCCGCGCTGCCCCTTGCCGATCGGCGTCATCAGGTCGATGACGCGCGTCGTCCCCGGTCCGCCGACCGTCGACAGTCGGATCGCCTCGCGCGGATCGATGACCGTCAGCTCGCCGAATTCGACATGCTGTGCGAAGTCAGCCGCCGCAACGCCGCACACCCGCTCGACCTTCGCGACCCGCAGTCCGCCCTGCCGGCGCGGATCGGGCCTCGCCATCCCCTCGACATACTCCCCGCCGCGCAGCGTCTCCGCCTTGATGATCTCCGGCGGAACAAACGCATCCTTGGGCGATGGTGCGTAGTTGGTGGCAAAGTTCCGCAGGAACCCCCCGCCGCGCGACTCCGTCTCCAGCGTCCCCGACACCCTCGCATCCTGCGTTTTGTTCATCGTTGTTCCATCATCCTTAACTCGCGTGGACCCCTCGAACCGCTTAGAATCCCGCTTTTTCGCGGAGTTTGCAATGTCCACCATCGAACGCGTCGCCGTCATCGGCCTCGACTGCTTCGAGCCGTCGCTCGCCTTCGGCCCCTGGCTCGAACGAATGCCCAACCTCAAGCGGCTCTGCCAGGCCGGCGCCTATGGAACGCTCAACAGCTGTTTGCCCCCCATCACCGTCCCCGCCTGGTCCTGCATGGCCTCGAGCAAGGACCCCGGCCAGCTCGGCATCTACGGCTTCCGCAATCGCCGCGACTGGTCCTACCACGGGCTCGACATTGCCCTCTCGACCTCCGTCAAGGAGCCGCGAATCTGGGACTTGCTCACAACCGCCGGGAAGCACTCCATTATCGTCGGCGTGCCCGGGACGTTTCCGATCAACAAGCCACCAAAAGGCGCGATGGTCTCCTGCTTCCTCACCCCCGATATCACCAGCGACTACACCTCGCCGCGCGAGTTGAAGAAGACCATCGCCGACCTCGTCGGCGAATACATGGTCGACTGCAAGGGCTTCCGCAGCGACGACAAGGCCCCGCTGCTCGACCAGATCTACACCATGACCGATCGCCGCTTCAAGGTCGTCGATCACCTCGCCCGCACCCAGCCGTGGGACCTCCTCTGGATGGTCGAAATGGGCACCGACCGCATCCACCACGGCTTCTGGCAGTTTCACGATTCAAAGCACCACCGCTACGAGCCCGGCAACAAGTTCGAGCACGCCATCGAGAAGTACTATCTCCACCTCGACGAGCTGATCGGCAACCTCATCGAAACGCTCGACCCGCGCCGCACCGCCATCCTCGTCGTCTCCGACCACGGCGCGAAGCGCATGGACGGCGGCATCTGCTTCAACGACTGGCTCATCCGCGAGGGCTACATGGTCCTCAAGCAGCCCGCCACAAAGCCCAGCAAGTTCAACTTCGACATGGTCGATTGGACCAGGACCAGGGCCTGGGGCGAGGGCGGCTACTACGGCCGCTGCTTCCTGAACGTCGAGGGCCGCGAGCCGAACGGCATCATTCCCAAGGCCGACTACGAAAAAGTGCGGAGCGAGCTGATCGCCAAGCTCGAAGCGCTGCCCGGCCCGAAGGGCGAGCCGATCGGCACGAAGGTCTATCGCCCGCAGGACATCTACCGCAAGGTCAACGGCGTCCCGCCCGACCTCGTCGCCATCTTCGGCGACCTCCACTGGCGCAGCGTCGGAACCGTCGGCAACCCCAGCGTCTACACCTTCGAAAACGACACCGGCCCCGACGACGCCAACCACGCCCAGCTCGGAATGTACATCCTCTCGCACCCGTCGCTGCCGGCCCGCGGCCGCGTCGACGGCCCGAGTCTCTACGACATCGCCCCAACCCTGCTCAAGATGCTCAACCAGCCCGTCCCCGCCGACATGATTGGCAAGCCGCTGGTGTAAGCTCGAATTTCAGGAGGGTTTCCGTGGAACTTCAGCAACTCCTCAAGTTCGCCGTCGAGAACAACGCCTCCGACCTCCATCTCCAGGCCGGCTCCCCGCCCATGCTCCGCATCGGCGGCGCCATCCGCTTCGCCACCACGCCCGCCCTCGACAATGAGCAGCTTCGCAACATCATCGTCGCCCTGCTCCCCGAGCGCATGCGATCCAAGGTCGACGAAGCCGTCGTCGCCGGCCTCGACTTCTCCCACGCCGCCCACGACCTCGCCCGCTTCCGCTGCTCCGCCTACAGCCAGCTCGGCCGCTTCGGCCTCGTCATGCGCGTCATCAAGACCAAGATCCCCTCGCTCGAAGAGCTCAATCTCCCCAAGGTCATTCAAGAAATCGCCCTCGCCGATCGCGGCCTCATCCTCGTCACCGGAACCACCGGCAGCGGCAAATCCACCACCCTCGCCGCCATGATCGACCTGATGAACGAAAACTACCGCCACAAGATCATCGCCATCGAAGACCCCGTCGAGTTCCTCCACTCCAACAAGAAGTCCATGGTCTCCCAGCTCGAACTCGGCAGCGACACCCCCTCCTTCGACCAGGCCCTCCGCCAGGCCTTGCGGCAGGACCCCGACGTCATCCTCGTCGGCGAAATGCGCGACGTCGACACGCTCCGCATCGCCCTCCGCGCCGCCGACACCGGCCACCAGGTTCTCTCCACCGTCCACAGCGCCAACGCCGCCCAAACCGTCCAGCGCATCATCGCCATGTTCCCCACCGCCGAGCACGACCTCCTCCTCGGCCAGCTCTCGACCTCCATCGAGGCCATCATCTCCCAGCGCTTCGTGACGACCGTCGACGGCCAGCGCAGGCCGGCCGTCGAGATCCTCCGCGGCAGCCCCGTCACCGAAAAGTTCGTCATGCAGAAAAAGCTGACCGAGCTCGCCGAGTACATCGAAGCCGGCGAGTCCGGCATGCAGAGCTTCGACAATCACCTCTTGTCGATGTATCGCCAGAACATCATCACCGGCACTGAAGCCATGCGGGCCGCCACCCACCCCGAACAACTCGCCATGGCCCTCCGCGGCATCAAGCGCATCG
>CAZONT010000013.1:0-7881 GCA_964581285.1 uncultured Planctomycetaceae bacterium
CGTCGAAGATGACGTACATCGGGTTTTCTTTGTTGTGGTGGATCATCCACTTGGCGAGCAGCGAGCCGCCGCGCGAGACGAGGCCGGTGATTCGCTTCTTGATCAGGTGCAGGTTGGCCAGTCGCACGCCGGCGTGGATGGTGAAGTAGTCGACGCCTTGCTGGGCCTGGCGCTCGACTTCCTTGAGGATCATGTCGTAGGTCAGCTCCTCGATGCTGCGGCCGATGATCATGCTGTAGATCGGGACGGTGCCGATGGGGATGGTGCTGTGGTTGATGATGGCCTGGCGGCACTCGATGAGGTTACCGCCGGTGGAGAGGTCCATGAGCGTGTCGGCCCCGTACTTCTGGGCCCACATGAGCTTTTCGACTTCGAGCTTCGTGTCGCTTGTGACCGGCGATGCGCCGATGTTGGCGTTGATCTTGGTGGTGATCATGCGGCCGATACCCATCGGGTCGAGGCGCTTGGGGGCGCGCTGGCCGCGGCAATAGTCGGGGTCGTTGATTTCGGCCCAGCGCTGCGCGACGGTCCGGTTGGCCCAGAATGCGGCATCGGCGCGGTGGCCGGGGTGGCCGACGGCCGATTGCGGATTGTCCCGGCCCGCCGGGATGGATTGCGGATTGGAGTGACCCGCATGGCCGTTGCCGCCGGATGCAGCTGCCTGTCCGCCGCTGCCGGCGAGATGGCGGACGTTGGCGGGAATGACGAGGCGACCTCGTGCGACTTCATCGCGGATGAACTCGGGCGTCGTACATTCACGCTGAGCTACGCGAGCCATTTCTGCCGTGAAGATGCCCTTGCGGGCGGATTCAAGCTGAGTCATTGAGCGAGTCTCCCTCGTGTGCGTCTTCGGGTCGCGGGTAAGCGCCCGTTTGGTTCATCATCGCTGCTGGTCGAATTGAGCCGCGCTTCGACGATCTTCCGCGCAGGCGGGGCGAGGTCGCGTTTGCAAAGGGATTCGAGCGTGCGGCGCCCGATGCGACGATCGCCGGCGCGAAGTATGTCCAGCAATCCCCATTTGTCGTGCACTGATCCGAGACTCGCGATACTGCGAGGGGAGGCACCCAAGTAGTGCTTTATCACTATGGTCGCATCTGTCACAGTGTCAGCGTACGGACCCTTCGAACGCTCTTCTTCAAAGTCTGCTGGCAAGTCCCAGATCGTCTCGCCATTGAGCGTGACCCAATATCGTCCAACTCCTATACTGACGCTGCGATAGCGCGTGCAATGGATCTGGAGATTCAGATTTCGGTCCAAGACACCGTAAAGCTGTTTTTGAAGAGCGCTCCAACGCATACCAATGTCCTGGTCAGCAGGTTACCTGAGCCGCGTTAAGAAGTATGAATTGATCTGACATGCTGTCGCTTCCCTACGCACCTCGTTGCCGGCCATCACCCCAACCCTCTCCCAAGGGAGAGGGGGCCGCACCTCGGTGATCAGGTTCGGAGGGTTTCGGCTGCTTTGCCGAATCTCAGCCCGCTTGCGGCGGACACCCCTAGCGAACTGCGGGAATCGTAGCGACGCGACGTGCTCGATTCAATTCTCGGGCGGCGCGAGATACCTGCCTGTCAGCGCGCGAGCAGGACCGATACGTCTCCGCTCGCAAAGTTTCCGGTAATGATGTCCGGCTAGCGATCGCCGTTCACGTCCGCCACTTCGATCGCGCCCGGCTCCTGGCCGCCCGTTGAAATCGGCAGCGGGTCGCCGACTGGCCGGCCGCGCGCATCGAGTCGTACGCAGAAGAGCGTCGGACGGCGACCTCCCAGGATCAGCTCGCTGCGGCCGTCGCCATCGAGGTCAGCAACCTCCACGCCCCAGACATCCGCAGGCAGGCGCATCTGAACCTCGTCGGTCGCAGCGAACTTTCCGGTCCCGTCGCCAAACCGCCAGCGCACGCCGGGAAGCGTTTCGTCCGGCACGACGACATCGGGCACGGCGTCGCCGTTAAGGTCAAAGACGCCGATCACGGCGAACGATCGTCCTAGATCGCTCTTCTGTACGGCGCCGAAGCCGCCGCGGCCGTCGCCGGGCAGGACGCCGACGGACTTGTCACCGACCAGGGGCACGATCAGATCGACGCGGCCGTCTTTGTTGGCGTCGACGCTTGTGAGTCCGTACGGGACGCGCCCGACAGGGAGAGGCGAGCGGGGGGCCGGCCGAACCGTTCCGGTGGCGTCGCCGAGCAGTACGGAGATAGTCCCGTCGTCGGCATTCGCGGTGGCCAAGTCAATGAGCTTGTCGCCGTTGAAGTCGAACAGCGTCAGCGCATGGGTATGGGCTTTCCCGCTCTCGCACGTTTGCGGCAGCGGGCCGCTCGGCGGCGCCCAGTTCTGCTTGCGGCGCAAGACGTACACGTCGTGGCTGTCGTGGCGGACGGCGACGATGTCGGCGGCGCCGTCGCGGTCGACGTCGGTGATCCGAAGCAGGATGCCGCCTCCATCGAGCGGGATCAGTTGCCGCCGCGTGAAGCGGCCGGTGCCGTCGCCAAAGAGAATGGTGATTCCGCCGCGCTGCGGTGTGCCATCGACGGCGTGTCCGACGGCGAGATCGATGAAGCCGTCACCGTCGAGATCGGTCGCGGCGACGCTGGTTGGCTTCGGCCCGACGCGCAGCGGTGAACCGGCGGCGGGCTCGAACGCGATTGGCTTGCGTGGCGCGGCAGCATCGGCAAGCGCCGCCACCGCACACAATCCGGTGAGGCACGCGAGAACAGACACGGCGATCACTCGACGGGCGCAAATGGGCGATGATCTGTTCAGGAGGAAGATGCTGGACATGTCGTCGCTCTCCTGGGCACTTCGGCTCGCCCGGAGCGAACACTCATCGCTAACGGTCGGAGTTTATCGAGCCCCACGAGGGCGAACAACACGAGGGCGTCTAGCGCCGCTTGCCGCGATTTGCGTACATTGAACGGATGAGGCGGATTTGGCCGGCGTGGTAGACGTCGTGGGCGGCGATGCCGCTGATTTGGCGGCGCTCGGCGGTTGTGGGTGGTCGTCGGCGGGCGCCGGCCGCGACGATGGCCGCTCGAAGCTGGCGGTGCTCTTCATCGAGCAGTCGTTTCATGTCGGCCCATTGATTCTCGGTCAGATTGCCGCGGACCGGATACCAATTGCTGCCCTTGAGGGGAAATGAGCCGCGCTTGTCGGCGCGAAGTTTGCGACGGACGACGTACTTCCAGTAAGCGGCGTGCAGGACCTGCTCGGCGATGTTGTGGCGGCCCGGCTGCGGTCGCCAGACGGCCTGGGCGGCGTCGACGCCGCGAATGGCGGCCTTGAGGTGCGGGCCGTGCCAGGCGCGCTTGTCGAAGCAGCGATCGAGGGCGAACAGAAGCGTTTCAACGGTTGCGTCGGGTTTCATCGAGCAGCGCGCACAGTCGGTGAAGCGGTCTTCGGAATCGGCAGGATCATCGACGTCTTGCGGCGATATTCGGCATAGGCCTCGCCGTGCAGTGCGAGCAGGTCGCGTTCCTCGATTTGAATCGCGATCAGGATGTAGACCGTCATCACGGCCGCAAAGAGCAGGTGGCCGGTCGTCATGCGCGGCGTGGCCCAGAAGGCGACGAGAAAGCCGAGCATGAGCGGGTGGCGGACCCAGCGGTAGAGGATTGCAATCTGGAAGTGCGGCGAGATGTATGGCTGGCCTCGAAAGTGGAACCAGACCTGGCGCAGGCCGAAGAGGTCGAAGTGATCGATCATAAACGTCGCGGCGAAGACCATCAGCCAACCGATGGCAAAGAGGGTGAGGAGGATCGCGCGGCCGGCGGGGGCCTGAACATCCCAGACTACGTGCGGCAGCGCGCGCCACTGCCAGAACAGCAGGACGAGCAGCAGGCTGGCGATCAGCACAAACGTGCTGCGCTCGACCGGCTGCGGGACGGTTCGCGTCCACCAGCGCTTGAAGGCGGGGCGGGCCATGATGGTGTGTTGGATGCCGAAGAGGGCGATCAAGAAAATGTCGATCGCGACCGCTGGGCCGGTCTCTGCGGTCAGTGCCCGGTCAACGGAGCGCGGCACCCACAAATCGCCCACGAAGCCGATCATATAGAGGATCGTGCCGAAGAAGAGGAAGTAAGACACAACACCGTATAGCAGGGCTGCGGTGCGGTTCATGGGGCTGCCTCCGAGTCGGACGAGTTGCGATGGCGTAGAGTATCGCGCGACGCTTCAAACGTTTCAACGACCCGTCCTGTCGGCCGGCGACGGATCCGGAAATCCGGTGAGCGCTCTATTGCCCGCCGATCGCGCGGCTTCGTTGTTTCACCAGCGAAAGGATGAAGAGAATCAGCGCGAGCAGGGCGAAGACGAGCGGCGGGGGAAACTGGAGGAGCAGGGGAACGGCGGCGATCAGCGCCACGAAGATCATGTTAGCGAGAGTGAGCGCCCGGAGTCGCCCGGCGGCGATGGCGGGGCCGAGGGCGATCAAGTTTATGACACCAGCGTAGATGAGAAGCACCGAGTAGCTCGCGTTGAGGATGTTCAGCGTGTGCCAGCCGGTGGGGTGAAATGGCCCCATGTTCATGGAGAATGCACGCAGGGCCCGGTCGGCGTCGGCCTCAGCCGGGCTTTCCGGGCCGACGATGAGCGACTTATAGACCGCGAGGACGTGGACCGCACCGAAGAGGATCAGCACGATTGACCCCGCGAGGAATAAGCGCCGGCCGGGTTGGTACTGTCCCATCACGCGGAGCGTCTCGGGTCGGACCCTGGATGTCAATGAAAGGGCCTGGATCGCAGCTTTATTTGGTCGCCGGTCGTCGCACCCACATCATGTAGTCCAACTCGGGCGGTGTTCCGCCGAGGCGGCGGATCATGTTGACACATTGAGCGCGGTGGTGCGTCGAGTGCACGCACAGTTGGATCATCATGTCACCGAGCGTGGTGGAGAACAAGCTGCCTTTTGAGTCGCGATAGATGACGTCGTGGGCGACGTTTGACGGGGCGAGTCCGGCAAGAAAGCGATCCCGCTCCGCGTATACGGATCGGAAGCGCGACGCGATGTCGCCGACAGGCACGCGTTCCAATTCGTTGGGCCAGGGAGTCTCTCGCCGACCCTGCCATCGCTGCAGCCAGACCGACTCGCCGGCAAGGATGTGCAGCAACTCGCTGCGCAGCGAGCCACGGCCCATTTCGATGGGTTCGTCCAGTTTGGCGTCGGCAAGGTGCGATGCGGCGGCAAGCACCTGATTGTTGGCCCAGTCGCTGTAACGCAGGAGCGTGTGGATCGAGTGAAGATCATTCATGAGGAAAATTCCATAGATTCGCCGGAGCGCGGGCAATTCCAACGATTACATCGTACCCAGTTTTCGGAAGGCCACGTCGAGCGGCCAGAGCAATAACGCGAAGCCGACGAGCCACGGCCACAGCTGAAGCACGGACTGGTGTATTTCCTTCAGGGGTGTACGGCACGCCTCGGCGAGTTGTTCGGGCGTGGGTGAGAATATTCCGCCTCCGGCCGCGGCGATGGCGCGAAGGGTGCTTTCGTCAGGTCCGGTCGCCCGCATCTCGAGACCCGCGCGGCTTCCGACGACGCCTTGCCAGCGCAAGACGCGCCTGCCGCCGTTCGTCTGGAAATCCAAATCGCAGACGTACTGGCCGCCCGGATCGACCGGTGCTGTCCCACGAAACAGCCCCGACGGCAACTGCCGCCACTGCAGTTCGATCGGTGCTTCGGCCGTACCGCTAGCGTCGCGCTGCAGCATTCCCCGCGCGAGCACGTCGTCCGGTAGTTTCCCGTTCGCGTCGCGAACGCTCACAAGGGCGATACACTCACCGCCGTCGACGCGTACGTCGGCTCGCGTGCGGTATTCTCCCGCGATCCGAACCGCGTATGCGAGTATTCGCGCCCAGAATCGCTCGTACTGCGGCCACTGCAGCCAGCGTCGCGACCAGACCGGCTTGACGTCCGCGAGGTAAGCGACGACATGTCCCAGGCCAACCGACCACGCTGCCAGCAGCGGCTGCCGCTCGCCGTTCAGCAGCGCCACCTGGACAGTCTTTGACGGCTTGGGCACGGCAGGCATTGCCGCTTCCAGAACAGGCCACTCGCCGCCCGGCAGTCCGCGCAGCATCTCCGGCTGCGGTCCGAGGCGGGGCTGAAACGGCTTTCGCGGCATGACCGACATCGTTTTGATTGCGCGGGCTTGCTTGACGAAGACGCGCGGGATCGAGCTCGCGTCGGCGCAGTGGATGTATCTCCCGTACGTAGCGTCGGCGATACCCTCCATGACAGCCGTATTGCTGTCGGCCCCGACGGCGATCGAGGTCAAATCGATGTCCGAGTTGCGAATGTCGTCGCAGAGCGCCCGATCGGGATTCTCGGCTGAGACGCCGTCCGTCAGCAGAATCATGTGTCGCGAGATCTTCTCGCGATTGAGCAGGTCGACTCCGGCGCGGATCGCCGGAACCATGTTCGTCCCGCCACCCACGCCGAGGTCGCGGACCGCTCGTTCGATTCGGACGCGCTGGCGCGCCGGCAGGCGGTTTAGCACGACCTGATGCACGTCGCTGAAGACCACGATCGAAACAATGGCGCCCGGTGGAAGTTCGGCCAGAGTGTCGATCACGGCCTGCTTCATCATGTTGAATTTGCTGACCGGCCGGCCCGTGTCGTCGACGCCGAGGTTGGTCGTCATGCTGCCGGAGACGTCGAGCACAAAGCAGACATGAACCGGCATCGGCTTTTCGATGACTTTGGCCACTTCAGGAGCAAAATCGATCGGAAGCATGGCCTCAAGCGGCGAGCCGCGCCAGCTTCGCGATGCGACCTGCGAACCGCCGACGAAAATCAGTCCGCCGCCGTTTTCGACGAAGCGTCTGAGTCGATCCATCGGCCCCTTGGCGAGTTCCGGCGAGGGCCAGTCGCTGAGGACTACGGCGTCGTAGTCCGCAAGCGACTCGGTCGCGCTTGCAAACGCGGACGGCGGGATGATGTCGCACGCGAATCGCAGTTGCTCGATGATCCGCTTGAGCGGCTGAATGTCGAGTGGGTCGGGGTCGCAGATGAGAATGCTCGGCGGACCGGAGACATGGAACAGGACGTCGGCCGATGCGGCGGCCGCACCCGGGATTTCGGGCGCCGTCAGCACGACCCGCATCCGGTGCGGGCCGCGATGCTCCGGATGCACCGGCAGTGCGACGACCTGCTCCGTGGAAAGGCGGGCGTTCACCCGCGAAAGCTGTCGGCCGTCCGTGTCCAGCAGACTTACGGCGGCATTTCCCGGGCGGGGGAGTGATACCCGGGCGAGTATGTGCGCCTCGACGCCGACACGGGCGTCGTCCGGCGGCTGCAGACTGATAATCGCCGGCGATCCTTCGACCTTCCGACCCACCGGAACCACGTGCACGGTTCCACCGGCGCCGCGAATTCTCAGTGCCGCCGCGATCGGATCGCCCATCGTCGACCGTCCGTCCGAGAGCAGCACCACGTAGATGTTGCGGGGCTGGCCCGCGACTGCGAGGGCGTAGTCCAACGCCGCGTCAATGTTGGTCTCGTCGGGATTCGGGTCGTCCGGGCCCGGCGCCAAGGTTGGCGTCGCCGCAAAGCAGAGCGACAACGCCCTGGTATCGCCGGGCAGATCGCGAACCAACTCCTCTTTCCGTGCTCGCGCATCCTTTTCGGTGAGCGCCGTACTGCGGCTGATATCGTTCGTGAAGACGAAGACGGGCGAGATGACGCGCGTTTCCGATTTTTCGATTGCCGGCTGAGCCAGCGCGACGGCGAGGGCCGCGACGATCAGGGATCGTGTCAACATGCTGGCGGCGCGATATCGCGCGGAGAGATGGGACCACCCAAACCACGTTGCAACCGCAATGACCGGCAGCGCCGCGAGCAGGCACAGAAATTGCGGTGCCAGCAGTCGGAGCACAGTGCTCAACCCAG
>CAZONT010000013.1:7891-37081 GCA_964581285.1 uncultured Planctomycetaceae bacterium
AGAGTATCAGTTCGACGAAAATCAGCCCGACCGCGAGCATCAGAAGGCGGCTCCAGAGCGGCTGCAGCCAGGAGGGAGATCGAGTCGCGGCCGCCGGCGTTGCCGCCGCTCCGGGGGCATCGACGCTTGAAGAATCAGCCGGGACCCAATTGAACGCTACCGGCCGGGTGGTGTCTGCCGTCTCAATTCGGTAAATCCCGGTTCGCTCGGGTTGCAGGATGAGCACCGCGTCGTTCTCGGCGACGGCTTCCATCGACTCGCCGCGCGGATCGACGACACGGACGCGCTGCGTCGCCTCCCCCGGCACGCTCGCGGGGCTTCCGGTAGCGAATGCGAGCTCAGCGCGATCAGCGCTTCGCCCCAGGAGGTACTGTACGCAGTTCCAGACGAAGATCGGAAAGCCCGCCAGCGCAGGAATGTTGCTGTTGTCCAGTTCGAAGTTGACGAGAATCGCGACAGGCGATCCGCTCGCGTCGTCGGCTTGAACGGGCGTGGGAACCCGTTCGAGGACGAGCGATGAGTCAGCCGCGCTTACGATCGCTGTTGCGGCGGAACACGCAGTCATTCCATTGGTATTGCGGACTCTCCAATTGAAGAGATCGACGTCGCGCAGGGCCGGATGATCGGGTGCCCATTGAATTGGACGCTGATCGGGCTGTGATGTGGTCGGCGGGCACCAGCCAAACGGATCGATTCCGCCGACGACGAAATAGCGACCGCCCGGTCGCGCGATGGCCGGTGCAGTGGGTCTATCCAGCACGACGACATCGGCCGACTCATCGCCGCGCCAAAGAGCGGGCGTGATCGTATCGACCGTCAAACCGGGCTGACTCAATGCGGCAAGCAGCGGCAGATTGCCCGGCGAGACCAACAGAACACGGGCCGGCTTCGGTGCGGTCCAGACGCCGTAGGCAACGTTGTCGAGCGGAAGTTCGTCGGTCGGATCGCAACGGACTTCGAACGCCTGGTTCGCTCCGTCCGGCCCGGACAGCGAAATTTCCGTGCTCTGTGTGGTCAGCGTGAATTCCTTCCGATCGATTTCTCGGTCATCAGCGACCAGTCGCACGGCGGCACGGCGGCCGGCCATGCCTTCCTGATGCACGGTGACGATCAACTCGCGCTCGTCCGTCGACTTGCGAATCGCCGCGATGCCGACGTTTGGCTGCGATTTCCCAACGCGCGACCATTGAACCAAATCCCTGGATGCCGAGATTGAAGGTGGCTTGTCGGAAAAGACGATCACCCGGCCGGCCCCGGCATCGGACGCGACATTGGCTGCCAGACGCAGGGCACGCGTCAAATCGGCGTTGACATCGCGCGGGGCCAGTCCGGCGACGATCGAGCGCAGGGCCGGACCGTCAGAACTCCGGTGTGCGGCGGCGCGAACCGGTTCGCCGGCAAGGACCACGGCAACGACGCCATCGGCATCGGCCTCGCGAACCAGGCCGAGCACTGCGTCACGCGCGAGATCAAACCGCGTTCGTCCGCTCTCGTCGCGCGTTTGCATCGTCGCCGAATCGTCCAGGACGACCGCGACGTCACGCCGGTCGCTCGCGAGGCGCGGGTCGCTGAGCGTCAGGGCCAGGAGCGCGACTATGACCAATTGGGCGAGCAGCGTGGGCCAGCGACCAAACCGTTTCCCGAAACCCTGGTACTCCCGTGCGCGATCAAGCTGTTCCCACAACGCAAGGGCCGGGACGATGATCTCGGTGGGTCGAACACGAAAAAAGAAAAGCGCTGCGACCGGTATTCCGATCGCGAGCCAGAGGAGCGCCCACGGATTGGCGAGCATCATCGAAGGAGCCTCTGCTCACGCAGGCCGGTGGCGAGCAGACTGAGGTAACTGTCGGTGGTATCGGCGGGAAGGTAGTGCTGGCCGCGGCGGACGCACACGGCGTGCAGGTTGTCGCAGTAATCGGCAAGGCGTTGCCGGTAGGCCCGGACGCATTCGGCCGATGCGACCATGTCGATCACACGTCCGGTCTCGGAGTCGCGAAGGCGGATCGGTCCCTCGAGCCCCTCGCCGCGATCGACGGCGTCGAGGACCTGGACGAGTAGCACCTTGAAGCGGCGCGAGACGAGCATGTTCACGGCTTCCTCGACGTCTCCCGCTCCGAGAAAGTCAGACAACAGGACGACCAATCCGCGATGGCGTACGTCGCGGCAAAACGCCCGCGTCACCGTCGGCAGGTCCGCGGTCCCGGCGATCGGCGCGGCACGCAGGGCTGCGATCAATCGCGGCAGTGCCGTACGCCCGCGCAGATTGCAAAGCAGGGGGCCCAGCGAGTCTGAGAAAGTCGCAGCGGTGACATGATCGCCGGACGACGTCGCAATGTGCGCCAGGCCACACGCGAGCTGGCACGCCAATGCGGCCTTTGACTGCGGCTGGCCAGCCGCCATCGAGCGGCTCACGTCAACAAGCATGCTGACGAACAGCGTGTCCTCGTGTTCCAGGACCCGGACAAACGGCTGACGCAGGCGCGCGAACACGAGCCAGTCAATTCGACGCACGTCGTCGCCGGGGACGTAGGAACGGTAATCGAGAAAATCGCTGCCTTGGCCGGCGCGGCGAACGCGGTGAGTGCCGGCGAGTGCGGCGCGAGTGGCGAGGGCGGGAGAATAGGTCAGCGACGCCAGCCGCGCGAGGTCGTCGCCGTTGAATTCAAACTCAGGCATGGCCTATCTCAGTTGTCGCAGAAGCTGCTCGACGACGGCGGCGGGCCGAACGCCTGCACTTTCGGCCTCAAAATTGAGAATCAGGCGATGTTGAAGACAGCTCTGGGCGACGTCGACGATGTCGTCGCGGATGACGGCCGTTCGCCCAACGAGAAACGCGCGGGCCTTTGCTGCAAGGATCAGCGATTGCATGCCACGGGGGCTCGCGCCGAAGCGGATGAACTTCTTGGCAATCGCCGAACCCGTCTCAGGATGCGTTGAGACAACCAACCTTGCCGCATAATCCAGCAGCGGCCGGGCCACCGGAATCTGCCGGATTACGTCGATCCAGCGGGACAAGTGGTCCGCCGAGGGTACCACCCGGCTCAGTTTTGCCTCCGGGCCGCCCGTTGTCCGAACGGCGATTTCCACCAATTCCAACTGGTCCGGGAACGGCACTTCCAATTTGAACATGAAGCGGTCGAGTTGAGCTTCCGGAAGTGGATATGTCCCTTCCATTTCAATCGGGTTCTGCGAGGCCATCACCATGAACGGCCGCGGCAGGCGATGCGTGACGCCGCCGGACGTGACTTGCCGTTCCTGCATCGCTTCCAACAACGCACTCTGCGTCTTGGGCGTGGCCCGGTTTATTTCGTCTGCAAGCAGAAGGTTTGTGAAGACGGGTCCGCGCTCAAAGACGAACGAACTGCCATCGGACTGCTGCTGAAAAATGCGGGTGCCAACAATGTCGGCCGGCATCAGGTCGGGCGTGAATTGGACGCGTTTGCAGTCGAGGCCCAGGCACTCCGCGAGCGACTTGAGCAACAGCGTCTTTCCCAGGCCCGGAACGCCTTCGAGCAGCACGTGTCCCTGGAGAAAGAGACTCATGAGGAGCCGCGAAATCACGACATCCTGGCCAACCATCACCTTGGAGAGTTCGCCGCGAATAGCGGCCATGACTTCGCGGAACTCGTCGATGGTGCGTTGAAGTTGAGCTTCGTCGATCGGGTGGGTGTCTCGCGGAGGCGATGAGTCGATCATGGCGTTGCGTTTCGTTCCTTTCATCGACCGGCCGGGGCCGTTGTCGGCGTGCCGCCAGCCGATGCCTGCTGCTCGCGAAGCTTGCGAAGGTTTTCATTGTACTGGCGGATCCGCTCGCGCTGCTCGGGCGGCAGCCGTTCAAGCGTCATCTCGTCGATCTCGACGCCGTCGAAGCCGACGATTGCGGCCGGGCGCGTCGTCGCGCCACGTGCACCGCCGCTCGCGAACTCCTCGCCCGGCTTCGAACCCTTGCCAACTCGCTCCGGTCCGCTCGGTTTGCCCACGCCCTTGCCGCCGCTCGCCTCGACATCTTTCCTGGCGGCCTGCACCCCGCGCGGATCGGCCTGCTTCGGTCCACCGGAGGTGCCGGCCCCGGATCCACCGGTGGCGCCCTGGCCTCCGGGTTTGTTGGGGGCTTGGTTTTGCGCGCCCGTGCCACCGCGTGCCATTCCGGAGCCACGACCTTGAGTCCCAGATGCATTTCCCCCGGACTTGTTGCCACCTCCGCGGTCGGATGGAAACTCGTCCGCGCCATAGGTCACTCCATCGGGTCGGGGAGCCGGCCTGCCGAATGGGTTCTCCGTGGAGCTGGCAGGAGCGGGCGGCGGCGGCCGTCCCGGAGGGGTAGTGGAACCGCCGTCGGGCGGCGCGACCGAAATGCTCCCGCCGGTCGTACCGGTGTGCTCGTTGGTCGCCAGCGTGGGCTTCTGGCAGCCCGAAACAATCAAAATGAATAGTAACAGGCAGCTTGATGCGGTCGGCCATCGCGAGGGCCAAGTCCAAGGCAGCCGCGTCGTGCGGCGAGATTCGATCCACCGGGCGGCGTCCCCCAGCGCGAGCCGTTGATACGCGTCGAGTGGCCGGTCGCAGGCAAGAAACTCGGCGGCAACGACCAATCGGCCGGCCGCGTCATAGCGATCATCGACGGCGTGCAGAAAGGCGGTGCGCCGCATCACCCGACGATGCATGAACCACGTCCCGACTGCAAGCACGGCAGCGAGGACAGACCACCCTATTAATGACCACGACACACCCAGCGCACGCCCGACTGCCGCCAGTATCCCGCCCAGCGCGGCGCCGACGATCAGCGCGTGTACGAGGGATTGTGTAGCCAGCAGGAGGAGCGCGCGGCGACGTACGCTGCGCAAGAGGTCGACGAGCGGTCGACACTGTTTGAGGTGAGGGTCTCCAGCTGATGTCGGATCGGAATGCATGGTGCGCTCGCCCTCGGCCTGCCGGCCGCCCACCCAACTCTCCAATCATATCATCGCCAACACTGAGTTCCCACATCAGTCGCTCGGCGCGGTCGACAAGCCAGCCGTTGTCGGCCGATATCGCGAAGCCGAAAGCCCCCAATACCACCACGCACCGAGCGCGAGCAGGCAGGTTGCGAGCAACACCGCGCCATACTTTGCAAAACTGATGGTGAACGCGCGTGATCGAGTCCACCCCGAGACTGCGACTGGCGCGCCGACGTCGGATGGAATATGCAGTCCGTCAATCGACCGAAGCTGCGAAAGCAACTGTCGCCACGTCTGCACTTCGTCGTCGGCGCCAACGCGCGGGGCGATCTGCACCATCCGGACGAGGATCCTCGCCGTCAGATCCTGATTGGCGGCCGCGAGCAGGCGCGCTTTACGGAGCAGGTCCATCGCGCGTCCGAATTCGCCGGCCTGAATCGCGGCCTCGGCCTGCTGAACTTGGGTTTCAGCGAGTTCGCTCATGCGCCACTTCGATCAGTCCTTCCGGTCCATCTCATTGCGAAACTTCTTCAGCACTTCCAGCGTGCCCTGGACCTGCATGTGCGCCTCGGACTTGGCGTTGCCTTCTTTCTCAAGTTGCTTCTGAAGGCCTTCGAGGCAGGTAATCGATCGATTGACGGTCTCGCTCAATGGCGCACCAGACGGCAAGCTCGTTGGAACGGTTTGAATGACCCTGGTCTTGAGCTGCCGAATGATCTCAGCGAGTCGACCAAATGCGAAACTTGCTTTGAAGTCGCCGTCGAACTTCGTTTTCCTCGCCCGATCTGCGGCCGAGTCCAACGCCGTGACGATTGGATCGTACTTAGCGATATTGAACTTGGAAGAGTCAACATCGGCCCCGTCGAGCCCCTTGTTAACAATATCGAACACTTGTTTGAGGTTGCTGATCGCCTGCTCATGTGCGGCGACCGGGCTCTCACCCGGGTCCGCACGTCGGCCGGGAGGCGGAACCCGTCCAAGTGCTGCAATCGCCGCCCCGACCGCGGGCGTGTTTAATCGACGGTCCTGCTCGCAGATTCGCTCCAGACTCTGCTTCAGACACCACGCGCGTTCAATTTCATCGGCCGACAGCTTTTCGACATCAGCCCCGGTCCCACGAGCGGCCGACGGCGCGAGGGCTAGAGCGGCGTTTCCCAGTCTGAGCGTAGCGTCTTCCAGCAGATCGCGCCGCTCGGTCATCCGTGCCTCCGTCACGGCGTGAAGCGTTGCGTCGAGTTCACGCAACGGTTCCACCGCCTGCTTTGCTCGCGTCACGGATTCGGCGTTCGATGGATCGATGAGCGAGATCGCTTCATCGGCCTGCAGGGCAAGCTTTGCAAACGCAACCTTCCGGCCGACCAGGTTTCGCCACTCGTCCAGCTTCGCCGACTCACCATTACCCATGGTTGACAACACCGACAGTGAATCAATCTGTGCCTGACCTACGCCGAGTGGCACCTCGAGCGTTGCGCGAGCAATCTCAGCCCAGGGCGTCGGCGACGGTGGGGGAGGGCGGTGCAGCGACCAGCCGGCTGCGCCACCGGCGACGAACGCAACTGCCGCAACGGCGATCGCCATTACTCCGGTCCGACGGCCGGCGCCGCCGCCGTCGCCTGAATCTGTCATAGGCATCGGTCCCTCCTCGCCCGCGCCGGCGTGCGCTTCGACGATGGTTTGGGCAAAGCGGTTGTAAGTTCGAACGATGATTCCGGGGTCGCGCCCGTCAAGTGCACCGGCCTCGACCAGACGCCGCGCGTAGGGTGACGAAGCCCCAACGGGCTTGCGAATTGGGCTTGATGTCGGGGCCGGCACGCTCTGGGCGAGGCAATTAATCGTCACGGCCATGTCGCCGTTCAGCCCGCGGTGTGCGGCGCTGATCCGCACGCGCACGTCCGGGGGCAGTAGTCGCTCCACGGCAATGAACTGCTCCAGATCGCAATCGCCTTCACGGATGACAATGGTTTGCCCGGATCCGAATGAAACTTCAACGAGTGAAACAATGCCAAGCACTGACTTCATCCGCGTCGCGTCGAACTTCAACTCGCTCGGGCCGTCAATCGTCGCTTCGACGGCGGCGACGCTCTCCCCTCGCTTCCAATGCCACAGTTCCCCAAGTTTGAGCAGCGGCGTCGAATCACCTTGCAGGGCGTCGTTCCAGTCGTCGACGGAGATCACACACGTCGCGAACAGGAGCGTCGGCCGTCCCGCATCGTCTGCCTCGCCGGGACGCACGAGCGTGAAAGCACGACGTCCGTGTGCCAGCGGCCGCGACCAATACGCCGGCTGTTTCGCCAACGTTGCGCGGATGGCCGGATCGTACGACGTGCCAAAAGCGAATCCCTCAAGTGCCTTGCAGTCGGCGGGAGTCAGCCCGCCCGAGTGCGCTAGCGTTCGGTAGCCGTTGATTGAGCCGAAGATGTGTCGTTCGACGCGCATCGCCCGGCTACCTCGTCATGAGCATGTAGAGCAGCGCCAGCCCGCAGAACGTGAGGATGAGCACGCCGACCATAATGACGGTCAGTCGGCGGTTGCTTCGGACAAACGCTTCGAGCTCGCGGCGCTGCATCTCGAGCCGGGCGGCCTCGGCCGCCTCGCGCTCGGCGCGGCGCTGGTGTCGCCGCTCGCGCCGGGCGAGGCGCTCAAGACAGTGCAGTAACGGCAGGTCGACATTTATGGGCAGGGAATCGGGATTAGGCACAACCGAGCCGTCGGCGGCGACCGTTTCCTGCACCGCGGAAACCGGATAGATGGCGACTCGCTGCAGCGTCCGAGAGAGGGCCGGATAGTGTCGCAGGACAAACTCCGGGCCGCTTCCGTGCGACTGGATCAGGTTCCGATTGCGATCGGCCTTGGTCAGCGCAATGGCAACCGGTACGTTCGTCCCACCCTGCCAGTTTCGGATGCGTTCGACCGCCTGCACCATGCCGAAGTCGTCGTCCACAACCTCCTCGTGCTTCCCGCTCACCGCAACTGCCGGGTCGAGCAGCAGGATCACGGCCGCCGCCCGGTCGACGTAGCTCAACAACTTCCGGACCTGTGGCGACGCGGTGTCCTCTTCCACGAACGCCTGGCGGAAATCCTCACCCGAGTAGTCAAACGCCAGCAGCAGGCGCGTGCGGCCGTGATCGTTCAATTCAAACTCGACCTGCCGAGTTCCCAGCGTTGCCTCGGGCCAGACGCCGCGTTTGAGTTGATCAACGATCGACATCAGCATTTCGTGTGCAGGCCCCGAGAGCGCCTTCATCGTCAAGCCGCGCACCGACTTCCAGAGCATCGCGTAGAGTGTCGCAAGGTAGATGGTCTTGCCGGATCTGCGCCGGCCGAGGATGAGGATCGCATCGCGTTCGACAACCGGCGTCGTCCGCCTCAGATCGCTGCCGCTCGGCGTCGGTTTGGCAAACTCCGCCGCGGGGTCGTCCTCTCCAAGCTGCGCCGAGGGTTGCATCGGCAGTAGCTCGGCGCCGCTTGGAAGCGGTGGCGGCGCCGGCCAGGTGCGACGCAGTGTTTCGACGTCGATCGGGGTCTCCCCGTCGCGGCTGAACTGCGCGGTGGGGGCCACTCGCCCCGCGTCGATCAGTTTGTGGAGCGCGTCGAGAGACAGCGGGCCCAGCCGCTGGTCGTCCTGCGTGATGTACCACCGCGACGTCATGCCATTGCCTCGGACGAGCGATTATGAGGGCGGATCGATTATCGTCCAATCGCTTGCGGCTGCCGGCTCGCCGAAGGGTCGGGCCGGAGAGATCTCCACGCTTGTCCGCATCCGGTATTGAGGGAGCGCGTACGTCGCCTTCGCGACGCTGACGCGAAATCGGCGTCCGCCGCGCATGAGCGTGAGTTCCACGCGTCCGGCCGTATCGTTTGCGATCATCGCTTCGACCGTGTCCTTGCGGGCCTCGGACGGAACAGGAGTGCCGTTCACGCGGACGACTCGGTCGCCTGGTTCGAGCCCCAACTTTGAGGCATCGCTTCCGGGTAGCGTGCGGCCGATGACGACGCCGCCGCCATCGGCATCGCGGAACTCGACGCCGAGACCGGCGATCGACTTCGATTTTTCCTCGATCTCAAACTCAACGTTCAGCCGCAACCGCGTACTGATCGAGCGCAGCTCGTCGTCGATATCACTCTTCAAGTCGTCGCGCACCGGCCCGGATGGGTCGCGCCGAACCGCCGCCTTCACCTCGACCAATACGCGACCGTGAAACGGCTGTTTTGACTTCCCGAGCAACTGGTCGCGGTGCGTCGCATTCTCGAATGACCAGGAGATCGGAACGGTCGCAACCGTACTGCCGAGCAGGCGATAGTCGAATGTGGCCGGCAGTGAACTCCGCGCCGTGGCCTCAATGTTCGCCACCAGTCGTGCCGCGAAGTGATCGAGCACTTCGTCATGCGTGAGCGGTCTCGATTCGCCATCGGCCGGGTCCGTTTCATTGAGCTTGGCGAGCTGTTCCGTGACAGAACCGCGCCGCGAACTATTGGGATAGCAGAGCAAGAACAACCGGCAAGCGCTCCGCTGGCGATCTCGTTCCTCGTGGGTCGCGCCGGCTTCGCCGAGGCATGCCTCAGCATCGCTCGACTCGAGACTCCCTTCCGCCTGCTTCGCGAGGCCGTCGAGCACGCGTCGGCGTTCGTCGCCTCGAATGGCGTGGATCACCTCGTCGATGCGGTCGAGCGCGTCCGTGTATCGTTTCGCGTCAATCAGCTCGCGGACCTGTGTTACGTCGCGATCGAATCGCAGTTTCTCGGCTTTTTCGGGTATCTGCGCGAGCTGGGCTCTTGCCGCCGCGACATGCCGGCCGGACGGGTAGGTGTGCATGTATTCATCCCAAGCGCGCTGCTGTGCTTCGATGTTCAGCGGATCATCTTTCGCAAGCTTCGTCGCGTTCGCAAAGCTTGCGTCGTCGCGGCCCTCCGAAATGCTGCGAAGTCGTGCCTCGGCACGCGCCCGATTGGACCCGTCTGGGTGGTTCGCGAGATAGGACCGATAGGCCCGCTCTGCAACGTCGAAATCGGGCTCCGTCGGGTGATCGACCGCATCGGCCTGGGCGAATTCGTACTGCTCCAGCTCGCTCCTTGCGCGGTCCAGTCGTTCCCGCGCGGTATCCGTCAGATCGCTTCCCGGATGCGTGCGGATGAACTCGTCGAGCGAATCGACCAGCCGCCGTGGACTGGCACTCGCTTCGCCGGAGCGAATGACCGCGATCAGTTCCCGCCGCGCCCGGCTGCGGTGCCAATGCTCAATTCCCACGATCCCGGTGATGATGACAACGATGCCGACGATCGCGACAAAAACTCGCACCGCGACCGAGCCGTTGTCCGAGGGCGGCATTTCAAGCGGCGCTATGGGCGCCGGCCCCCGCCGTTGCGGCGTCGGCCGTGCCGCCGCTGCCGGGCCGTCTCGATCGGTCGTCGCATGTGCGACGACCCGACTTACATCTTCGCGATAGTTCGGGCATCCGGCGACCGTGCAGCCGCCGCGCTGCGTCCAGCACGCCTCGTGAAACGACAGTTCGCAATCGGCGCAGCTTCGCACACTCGCGTCCGGCCCGATCGGCTTGCGGCAAGCGGGACAATCGGCGTTGGGATAACGCGAAGTGGAGAATGAAGACATCCGATCGCGGCCTCCCGCCGGTGAAGGCGACCGGCTACGAGCAGGGGCCCGGTCGCGTTCGCCTTCCGCAGTGGATTCTCTGGATTGTTAGGCATCACGAGCCGTACGGCAATCGCCGCGAGCGGGTTTATCGCGCTCGCCATAGGACCGTACAATGCCGACCACGACGGAGGCGATTTGATGGCGAGTTCGACGGCGAAGGCGGCGGTCATGCGGGCGTTTCGGGAGCCAATCCTCCTCCAGGATTTTCCTGTTCCGAACGAGCTGGCGACGGGTGACGTGCTGGTGAAGGTCGAACTGGCCGGCATGTGCGGCACCGACGTCCACCTGCATGAGGGCGAACTCAAGGTGCCGCTGCCGCTCATCATGGGACATGAAACCGTGGGCCGGGTGTCGGCGACGGGCGGCAACGTGACCGACTGGCTCGGCAAGCCGTTGGCGGCAGGAGATCGCGTTTCATGGACCGTCGGGGTGACCTGCGGACAGTGCCGCTACTGCCGCGTCTATCGCCTGCCCAGCCGCTGCCTCAACCGCAGGGCCTACGGCGTCAATACACCATGCGATCAGCCGCCGCATTTGCTCGGCGGATACGGACAGTATCACCACCTGCGGCGCGGGACCGCCATCTTCCGTCTCGCCGACGACCTCCCGAGCGAAGCGGTCGTGGGTGCGGGGTGCGCGCTGGTTACGGCGGTCCATGGCTTCGAGAAAATGCCGCTGAAGTGGGGGGAGTCGGTCGTCGTTCAAGGCGCCGGCCCCGTGGGGCTGGCGGCGGTCGCGGTTGCAAAGGAGGCAGGGGCGCGGCCGCTCATCGTCATCGGCGGACCGCACGATCGGTTGGAGCGCTGCCGGCGATTCGGGGCGGATTTCACGCTCGACATTGCCGAAGTGCGCGATCCGGGAACCCGTCGGCAGCGTATATTTGATCTAACCGACGGCCTCGGGGCGGATGCCGTCGTAGAGTGCGTCGGTTTGCCGGCGGCGGTGGCGGAGGGGTGGGAATTGTGCCGTGACGGCGGCCGATACCTCGTGCTCGGGCAGTATTGCGATGCCGGCCCGACAATGCTGAATCCACATTTGATCACTCGGAAAGAGCTTTCAATCTTTGGAAGCTACGGGAGCGAACCACAACATTGGACCGCCGCCCTGGAACTGCTCCGGACGCGCCGCGACAAGTATCCGTTCGCCGAGACCATTACGCATCGATTCCGACTCGATCAAGTCAATGAAGCGCTGGGCGCGGTCGCCCGCCTCGAGACGGGCAAAGCAGTCATCTTGCCGAACGGCTAGCTTCCGGCACCGCTCCTCGGGGCTGGCGGCTGATGCTAGACCGGGTATCCTCGTCGCGCGGTCAGTCCATACACGGAGGTATGCCATGGGCGCGAAACTCAGCTCGGCCTGCCTGTCTTGCTGCGTCACGGCGATTGTCGTCGGCTGCGCGCCCCCAAGCGCATCGGTTTCAGATGGCGAAGTCAGGCAGCGATTGGGCGCCCTCGAGCGCGAGCGCATGGCCGACGCGGCGACCATGACGACTGCGACCGATTCATCCGATCGACTGACTTGGCGATCGCAGCGTGCCGGCGGAAACATCGACGAATCGGCCCTGCCGGGCGCCGGGCACGAATCGCCCACGACGTTCTCACTCACCGACCTCGCTACGGAGGGCGGGCCCGCCGAGACGCCGGCCGCCGACGATCAGAGTGCCATCGAGCGCGCCGAGAAGTGGGCCTATCGTCCACTGCTCCCGACCTTCAAAGAGAACGCGAAGCGCGATCTCAAGACGATGGCCCCGGACTTGTGGCGCGACACCAAGCGGGTCTATGCCAACCCGGTCAATCTCGCGATTCTCGGTGTCAGCTACGGCGGTGCGCTCGCGGTGCAGCAAACCGGGCCGGACGAGTCCGTCGAGCACCACTACGACCACAGCCACACTTTCTCAAAGGGCTGGCGCGACACCTTCGGCGCGCTCGGCAATCCCGGCACCCATTTTGCTGTGGCTGGCGGTATGTACCTGCTCGGCGAGCAGATCCAGGACGAAAAGACATACCAGGTCAGCAAGGCCCTCTTCAGTGCGCTCATCATCAACGGTATTTCGACGATGGTTGGCCAGACCGCCACTTGGGATCGCTCGCCAAACGGCGAGTGGGGTACATTTCCGAGCGGCCATACGTCGAGTACGTTCTGCTTCGCCACCGTCATGAATGAGGCCTACGGCCCGCTCGTCGGAGTTCCGCTTTACGGACTCGGCACGCTTGTCGCTATTGAGCGTTTGGACGACAAGGAACACTACATGAGCGACGTGCTATTTGGCGCGGTGCTCGGCACCGTCGTCGGCCACAGCGTCGCCACCGGCCGCGATCCTGAGTTCTTCGGCTGGAAGGTACTGCCCTACGTCGATCCGGCTCAGGGGGTCTCCGGGGTGGCGTTCATGAAGCAGTACAAATGATCGTCACCAGACGCCGCACAATTTCGCCCCAGCGTTCAACAAGGGCAATCAACCCATCCCATTCGAGAATCAACCCGTGGGCTGGTTAAGCTTTGTCGCTCCGTCGAGCGTAGCGAAGCGAATGCTGGCGATGCGACCGCCGGTCTTCGCCCTGGTCGCAGTCCTTACGATCCTCGCAGTGCCGACGCTTATCACCGTCCTGGCAGTCTGGGGCGCCACCGTCAGGCAGGACTGGTCGCAGGCGCGGACCCCAACGACGAACCCAGCTGGGAATCCGACCGTTTTCGCTCGCCCGAGCGTCGTTGAAAAATCGATGACGCAGGTCTGGCAGGAATGGCATGCGACCAGCGACACTTCGCCAGTCCAGATCATCTTCATGATCGCCACTCCGCTCTCGCTCGTTCTACTCCTGCTGATTGCTTTCCTGCTGATTCCCGAGGTCGATGCAGGCGGGCCGTTCGGTCGATCTTTCCGAAACGGATTTCGAATCGCCGTCGCGGCTTTGTTCGCCATCGTGCTGCTGGCTGGCGTTCATGGACTCATGGTCGTGCCGGCCATTCACGCCGATTTGCGCGGATCGAGCGTGTTCGACGACGGAGTCGGACTCGCTTTTCCGTGCATGATCCTGAGTACGGTTTTTGTGCTGATCGCCTGGGGCGACCGGACTGCTCGTCAAGCCCGCGGGCCGTCAGTCTCTACGCCCATTTCTCCGCGCTGTGAGCGCTGTGGATACGATCTGACCCACGTTCCGAACAGCGGACTTTGCCCGGAATGCGGCATCGATGCCTGCTATTCACTCGAACGCGGCGCCGCTCGTCCCGGCACGCCGTTCGAGCGCCGAGGCGGACCGGCCGCATGGCTGGTGACGACGGCATCCGTTCTATTCCATCCGTCACGTTTCTATAGCACGCTGACGATGTCCGATGGTGGGAAGCGCGCCGAGCGCTTTCGACACGGGATCTTTCTGGCGATTGGTTGCGGGGCCTGGTGCTGGATGTTTGTGTGCGGAGTCCTCTCCGTACGGTCGATCGGTTGGGATATCTTCTTCATCCCGACGCTGTTCACGCTGCTGGCCGTCTTCGCCGGTTGGGGCACGCATCGCCTCATCGCCGCCATTGCTGCATCGGCGTGGATCCTCCGCCGCGATTTTTCGTCCTCGGACTGGTTTCGGAAGATCATCGCCTATGAGACAGCATACCTCTTGGCGTTTTGTATGTTTGACGGCGCAGCTGTCACATTCGGAATTTTCTGGGGAAGCTCGCCCTGGTGGCAGAACACGATGCGGCCGCTCTTGCGCAGTATTTTCCTGGGCCTCGTTCCCGAGCCGACACTCCTGTTTTCGGGTAACGCATTGCTGATGCTCTCCTGGTTCTATCGGTATCGACTCGCGTTCCAGAAAACGCGCTGGGCGAACTACTGATTGTCGGATCATCGATTGCACGTCCGGCGCGCTTGCGGCATCATCTCGACCGATGACGGATCGCGCAATCGTTGTTGGAATCGATGAGGCGGGCTACGGGCCCGTGCTCGGCCCGCTGGTTGTCAGTGCGGCGGCGTTTGAAGTTCCGGTTGGGCTTGCCGACGCTTCGCTCTGGCAGGTCTTGAAGGCGAGCATATCGTCGAAGCCACGGCCCCGCGATCGGCGCGTGGCCGTCGTTGATAGCAAGAAGCTGTATCAGCGAAAGGAAGGCATCGCGGCGCTGGAACGTTCGGCGCTGGCGGCGTTTTCGGCTTGGCGCGGTGCACCGCCCGATGCGGCCGCGCTGCTGGCGATGCTCTGGCCGGGCGGACGAGATGCCTGCGACGGATATGCGTGGTATCGAGCGCTGGGATGGCCGGTGCCATTGGAGGCAGACGTCGGCGGCGTGAGACTTGCGGGAGCGAAGCTCAGGCGCGACGGTGAGGCAAACGACATTTCTCTGGCCGGCCTGTTCTGCGAGCCGCTGCTGGAAGGCCACTACAACCGGCTGGTCGGCGCCACGCGGAACAAGGCCGTCGTGCTCTTTGGCCAAACCGTGCGGCTTATCCAGCGCGTGGCCGACGCGTTTCCAGGCCGTCCGCTGTTCATCTTCGCCGACAAGCAGGGTGCGCGCGGCCACTACGGCCGAATGTTGATGCAATCGTTCGAGGATCGAAGATTGGTGGTAATCGAAGAGACCGAAACGACCAGCGCGTACGAGTTGCGCTCGTCGGCGGCCTCGTGGCGAATTCGCTTCTCGCAGGAGGGCGAGTCGCAGTATATGCCTGTGGCGCTGGCAAGCATTATCAGCAAGTACGTTCGCGAACTGTTCATGCGGGCGTTCAACACGTATTGGCAGGCGGAGGCGCCCGGCGTTGCGGCGACGGCCGGGTACTACAACGATGGCATGCGTTTTATCGAGCAGATCCGGCCACATCTGCCGCGGCTCGGGATCGACGCCCAGCAGCTTGTGCGAATTCAGTAGAGGCGGGGCGCTACTTTAGAGAATCGGCGGCGCTGCCGGCTGGCGCAGATGACGATCAACGCCGCGTGGCCATGAGGTCGTCCCTGATGGAGTCGAGATCAGATCAAGGTCACGGGTGTGCGGCGCTGTTCGTGTTCTTGATATCGATTCCGACGACGGCGATTCTGTTGTTTGTGGATTGGCGTCGGGGAATCGCTCTTCTCGCATTGGACGCATACATCGCATACATCTGCTGGCGACCGGATAGAAAGGAAATGTGAGTGCCCAACTGGCTAGGCAATTGGTTTGAGCGACATCGCAATCCGGTGTCGCTCGCGCTGCACGCGATCGGCATCCCGATGACGATCGCGTGCATCCCGCTGGCGCTGTGGCAGCTTTCCGAATCGCGCTGGGACCTCTGGTGGCGGCCGACGGCGCTTCTGGTTGGGGGGTACCTACTCCAGTGGATCGGGCATCTCATCGAAGGCAACGACATGGGTGAGGTGATTCTCGTCAAAAAACTCCTCGGCAAGCCGTATGTCGCCACCTCGCCGCGCTACGCCCAGACAAATCAGAACTCCGACGCAAGCGCCCACCCGTAAAACATCGACTGCCTTTGGGTGATTGATCTAGCGTGGACGGGGTTGAAGTCGCCCTGAGAGACTTCGTCGATACTCGGTCGGTCGCATGCCAAACGCGGCATGAAATGAATCCGAGAAGTGCGCCTCGCTCGCGAACCCGAGATCCAGCGCGACATCGAGCATGCGTACATTTTTCTCGGCAATTCGCTCCAGCGCCGCCCGCAAGCGTAGCCCGTTGCGATAGCGATGGATCGGGACCCCCGTCTGCACTCGGAAGACGCGGCAGAGATGAAACGGTGACACATCCACGGCATGGCTGATCTCGGTCAAGCGCAGCGGCCGGCCGAGTTGGTGATTCAGCAGGGCCTGAACGTCGTATGCGATCTGCCGCTGTCGGCGGATGCTGCGACGTGGTTCGGCGCGGCGACGGATGCCCAGCGCCGCAAAGCCCGCCGCCACGATTTCGCCGGCAACGCCCAACGCTGTTTCCTCGAGTTCGGCGCCATCGACGGACTCGGCGTCGACAAGTTTCTGCCGAGCCCGGCGATGTGTCAGGTAGGCGTGATCCGGGGTTGGCGCGCGCCCGAGTTGAAACGGCGTGGAGTCGGTCGCCGACGCGCGCGGCTCATACTCGCGCACCATTTCCCCGAGCACGTCCGGGCGGACCTCGATCCACTCGGTCCAGGACCCACGCTGTTCCACGCTTATTCGGCGATAGGGGCGACCAACCGAAAACAGAATGACGTTGTTCGCATCGCCCAAAACCGGCTCGGCGTTGGCGTGGTGGATGCCGATCGGCGCACGCGGGAATGCGATATTCGGCCAAACGTCGGCCACGATCTCGCGACGAAATGACGAATCGTGAGGATCGACGCGCGTCTCGCCCAGGATGACGACATCACCCTGGTAGATCACGCGCGGACCCAATTGCGGCAACGGAGTCAACGAATAGCTTCCTCGATTATCGACCGCTCAATCGTAGGAATGTAGGCCCGCCGACGTCGAGTTCAATCCGATTCTTCCCAGTCAACGTGCCGATGCCGACCATGAAAAACGATTCGATAGCAAGAACTTGGAAGCGACGCCCCCCGCGCAGCCCGTACGATCGATGGCGAATGGACCGGCGCCGAAACGCGCTGTAGCGACGCGGATCCAGGACGGGGGCGATCACTCGCAGAAGGAGTTTTACATGGGCGTCGGACTTCGCTTGTTTCTGGTTGCAATGACGCTTCTGGCCACTTTCTTCGCACCGCCCACGGTATGGGCCGATTCGCTCTACTCCATCACCGATAGCGCGGCCGAGCTGGCGATCGGCGTCGACCCGCAGGAGGCCATGGTTTGGATGAACACATTCCCCGTTGCGGCCGGCAGCGATTACATCAGCTCGATTCGCGTCGCCTACGGCCGTGTCGGTGGACCCTCGGCGTTGAACGGGCTGCCCGTACAAATTCTGCTCTATGAGGATATGGACGGCGGGACGCCGCAGGATGCGGTGCTGAAGTTTTCGCTGAATACCGTCATCGCGAACGCCAACTCCAACACGTTGAACGCATACGCCATTCCGCCGACCTTGATCCAGGGAAACCTCGTCGCGGCGGTGTTGTATGAAAACATGACGACGGTGTCGAAGTTCATCGGCGCACTGGACACGACAGCACCGTCGTTCCCAAGCCGATCGTACGTCGGATTCGCGGCCGAGATCGATCCGGCCGATCTTGTTTCGATTCCGCCCGCGCAGTGGGGCACGATGGAGAGCTTCGGCTCGACGGGTAACTTCCGCATCGAGGCCTTCGGAATTGCAACGCCCGAACCGGCGACGGCGTGCCTGCTTGCATTGGCGATCGCCGCTCGGGTTCAGCATCGTCGACGGAAGAACTGCGCCGTGCCCGGGTACTCCTATTGTCAGCCGAAACGGGCTGCCCGTTGGCCGTAGCCAGTGACGGAGCGGCCGCCACGACGGACCCGATGAGCGAACCGCTTCGGACACGAGGAGACTTGTCATGTCATGCTGGGCGCCGCTACAGACACTTCATCTGTTCATCGATCAGGTGAGCGAGGCAGCCATCCGCCTCCTCGCACCGATCAGCAACTTCTTGTAGGGCCGGAGGGAGGCGAATCGCCGTCCGCCTTGCCGAGAGCCGGATCGGCGGGGCGGGCGCGTCGTCGATGTTTCAGGCAATTCCGCAAGCCGCGCGGACGTCATGCATGGTCTTTTCGGCTTCCGCTCGGGCTCGACGGCCGGATTCCTTCAGGACATCGCCGACGTACGACGGGTTTTTCTCGAGCGCGGCGCGCTTTTCCCGTGCCGGGCCGAAGCGTTCCTCGAACAGCTCCGCGAGTCGCTTTTTCGCGTCACCGTACCCCATGCCGGGTTTGCGGTAGCGCTGATCCCACTCTGACAATTCTTGCGCGTTTGCGAACAGCTTCAGCTGCGCGAAGACATTGCACGTCGAGGGGTCCTTTGGCTGGTCGACCGGCGTGCTGTCGGTTTTGATCGACATGATCTTCTTCTTCGCCGCCTTAGCATCCTCAAACAATTCAATCGTGTTGCCGTAGCTCTTGCTCATTTTCTGGCCATCGACGCCGGGAACGATCGCGGCCTCGTTCAGCTTCGGCTCGGGTCGGATGAAGACTTCGCGGCGATAGGTGTTGTTGAAGTAGCCGGCCATGTCCTGCGTCATCTCGATGTGCTGAATCTGGTCCTTGCCGACCGGCACGAGATGTGAGCGATAAATGAGGATGTCGGCGGCCATGAGGATCGGATACGTGAACAGTCCGACCGACGCGGCGATGCCCTTGGCGACCTTGTCTTTGTACGATGTGGCCCGCTCCAACAGTCCCATGCCGGTCACGGTCGAGAGAATCCAGGCAAGTTCGGTGACCTCCGGAACGTCGGACTGGCGGAAGAGGCATGCCTTCTTGGGGTCAAGGCCGAGAGCGAGATAGTCGAGGGCGACGTCATGGGTAAGCTGACGAAGCCGGTCCGCGTCCTGAATGGTGGTCAGGGCGTGGTAGTTGGCAATGAAAATGAACGAGTCGAAGTTGTTCTGGTCGTCGATGTGCTGCTTCATCGCACCGAAATAGTTGCCGAGGTGCAGCTTGCCGGAGGGCTGAATTCCTGAGAGAACGCGCTTCATTGATTCCTCACACAGCGGGCGGATAACAAGACCGCGCCCCCAACCCCCCAACAGCGGAGGGATCGGTGCGAGTTTAGTCGACGCGGCGGGGACGTTAAAGCTAACAACGAGCACCGTTGGGCGGATAGAATGCGGCCCGTCACTTGTCGACATGGCGACTCGGCTTGGCGAGTTGGCACGAAGGAATGACGCGAAGCAGCGAAGATGTAATTCCGGTCACACGGCCGGTCCGGCCGGAGCCTGCGCCGCCGCGCCCTGCGGCCCGTCGCACCCGGCGCGGCATGCGCCTGCTGCTCGCACTACTCGTGGTGGCCGGCACGGCCTACGGATCGCTACCGTGGTGGCTACCGACCGACTACATCCGCTCGCGCATTGCCGCAGAGTTGCGTCACTCGACCGGCTGCGACGCGGCAGTGGGGCGATGCACCGCCGGTTGGCGCGACGGCTTCGTTCTTGGAAACATCACGATTTCAGATCCGGTCGATCGCGCCATGCCGCTCGTTTCGATCCGGGAGGTCCGCGCGGACTTCAGCCCGATTCGTCTGCTGTGCGGGCTCGGCCTGAGCACACTCGAGGTGATCGCACCGACCGTCCGTGCCGAAATAGACGCCAGCGGCCGTCTCGGACTGGCTCGCCTGAAGCTGCGCGGCGGCGACCCGCCGCCACTTCGTAACATCATCATTCGCGATGCGCGCATCGAGGTCTCTGACGCGCGTTCCGGCGAACAAACCGATCTCGACCTCGCCGATGTGCGGCTCGGCCTGGATCGCTCCACGGGCCGCCTCGATGTTCGAATCGCGGGCGACTTGATCCGAAAAATCCGCTCCGCTGTCGGCGCGCATCAGCGATCACAGACGACGTTTGGCACCGAAGCCGCGCTCATCCTGCCGACGCTTTCGGCCGACGGTAAGGCCGCAACCGATTTGAGCGGCGAGGGTCGACTTCACTGGAACGACATCGATCTGAGTTCCCTTCCAATCCAGATGCTTCCCGGGATGGCGATCGCCCGTCTCAGCGGCCGCTGCGGCGGGGAAGTCCGCGCAAGCATCGGACCGCAACTTGATCAGTCGCTGGCGGTGTCGCTGCGGTTCGCCAATGTTTCGTTCGCCCGCGGTCAGGCGGACTCCATTCGCTTCGACGAGGCCACGATTGAGGCGGCCGGGCGCTGGCGACCGGCGTACGACCTCCTTGAACTGAAGAATTGGGATGTACGCATGCCCGGAATCGAAGCGCACGGCCGCGCGGTCGACGCCGGCCGAGATCCGGATTCCAACGCGAAGGGCGACCCGGTGATGATCTGGTCGCTGCGCGGGGAGCAGGCCGTTCGCGCGGCGTTCGCCGGCCGCATCGACGCGCCACGTCTGGCTCAGGCAGTGAAATCCGAGTGGCTCGCCGCATCACATGGCGCGCTCCGCTTCGACGGCCGGATGGACGTGGGTCGGGAGAAGACCGTCTGGTCGGCGCGGTTCAGCGGGGAGGGTCTCGAAACTCCGCCCCATGCGCCGATCTCGCTCGCTTCGTCCGAGCCGGTTGAGCTATCGATACGCGGCGTCGAAGACACCGTGGGCGACTTCGTCGTCGTTGAGGAACTGGCAGCAACCCTCGGCGAGTCACGCTTCCGTGGTTCGGGCGGCCTCCCGCGGAAACGCTCACAGTCCGACGACCCCCAGGCGTGGCTGACGACGTGGTTCGAAAAGGGGTGGATCGATCTTGCGGTCGAGTGCGACGATCTCTCTCGCGCTCGAGACCGCTTCGCATCGCTTCGCAATTCGCCGACGCCAATCGAAATCGAGGGTCCTGGCCGCGCAGCCGTATGGCTCGGCGCGACGCCTCGCGGCCGGGTGGCTCGGCTCTCGGCGGATCTGAGCCCGGCCGCCCGGCTGATTGTCCCCGGGGTGATCGAGAAACCCGTCGGCGTGCCACTGCAAGTCGATTTCGCCAGCCGCTACGGCGACGATCCCGGCACACTGGTCGATCTCCGTCTGACGGCGACTAGCGGGTCCGGTCGGATTGAGTCTCTCGCCGACGCAAACTCGTATTTTCGATTCGCGGTCCGTCGCGAATCGGTGGGCGAGGTCCCGGGAAACCTCGATGCCGTCGAACCGAACTTGGCCTTTTCGATCGATGTTGCTGCAGCGATCGGTCTGAAGGTCGCAGGCGTTCAATACTGGTGTGCATTGCTGCCGGCCTTGCGATCCGCACTTCAGAGCCCAGGCAATCCGAATGCACCCTCCGTCTCGGGTGACCTGAGCGCAAGTCTCGTCGCCAATCTGCGTCATCGGGCCACCGCTGGCGCCGTCTGGCCAGAACTCTATCGCGTCTCCGCGGCTGTCAACGGCGATCGATTGGCCATCGACACCGCACCCGGATTCGAGAAACCCGCGAATGAATCGGCACGAGCGAACCTGCAATACTGGTTCGACCGCAGTCGTGCTCGGAGTCCTCATCGAGTGCAAGCAAAGATCAGCGTCGATGGCGGTGGCGTCGATCTCCGCGTCGGCCTCGGCGGCGGCGCGGCCGAGTTCGACGCAAAACTCGACGCGACGGATGTCGTCCGGCTCGCTCGTCACGCTGACTGGTTTGAACGGCTCGTTGCATCCCAAGGTCTGATCGGAGCTGCTAATGGCCGGCTTCGCTACGCCGAGTCGCCCGAAGGCGGTGAGCGGACAATCGCGCTCGACCTTACGAAGTTGGGCATCGCGAACAGCCAGGACGGCCGTCAATCCGGTTCCGCCGTGGCTTCCGGCTTCTCAAAACGGCCCGGCGTGCCGTGCAGACTCGACGCGAGTTTCCGGCTGGCGCGACCCGATCCAAACATCGCGTCGGCCGATTCCAATCCGCTGCGCTGGGATGTCGTGCGTTTGAATGCCGTCCTTGCCGACAGCGAACTGAGCACGCCGCGCGGAAGCGTGCTCTTCGATCAGCAGTTCGAGTCCCGGGTATTGCAGGCGCTCGCCGACGGCCGACCCGAGTCGCTCATGGCGCCGGACGCTGGATGGCGCGCGCGACTCTCCGCCGACGCAACACTGGTCGCCGACGATAGTCTTAGATCGTTCACTTCGGCGCGGAATCGAAGCCCGGACGCGTTCACGGTTGACGGCCGCTGCCGGGCAACGATTGATGTCGACGCCACGCCGTGCGCACTGCGACTATCAGGCCGCACCGATGCATCGGGCCTTGGTATCGGGCTCAAGGGCTCTGTCGCGAAGCGGTCAGGTTCACCGGCATCGCTGACCTGGGACTTGGAATTGCATGCGGCGGATGGAAGCACCGGGGCGGAGCCGCTCACGCGCCTTGTCGCTCGCAACCTGTCTCTCGAGTTGGCGGGCGGACGGCTGTCGGTCCGAGGCGAGGCCGCTCTCGACATGAAGAAATTCGCCGATTCGAGCCTTCCACGCCGAGTTCGCTCAGCGAGCATTGACGCAACAGTCGGGTGCAGCGACCTCTCAACACTTGTTAACGACGCCATGCATTCGTTGCCGGGTGGCTGGAGACTCGACCACGTAGCCGGCGGCGCCGCCGGAAATCTCTCGATCGCCTTCGACGGGAATGTATGGCGTCTCAAGCCGTCGGATTTCGTTGGACGTAATCTCGTCGCCGACATTCGACCGCCCGGCGCTACCGCCGCCACTCCGCTGCGGCTCGACGGCCGCGTCTCATTTGATCAGGAAAGCGCGCGAACCGACGGCGTCGATGTTGCCATCGGCCAGACTCGAGCACGCATTGCCGGAGATGTACGCGACTTTCGCGACGGCGTGAAAGGAGAGGTCATTCTCTCGGGCGCCAACCTGGACGCGATCGAACTTCGCAAATGGCTGGCAGGGCCGCCGTCCAACGATCCGGTCTCGCAACAGCGAGCGATGCTTGACTACCTTCGCAAGTGCGACGTTCGCCTCACCGCCCACTTTGTCCACGCGCTGTTCGACGGCTTCACCGCGGACACGACGTTTCCGGTCGATGAATTGTCGGTCGACGCCTTTGTCAATGGGGCTCGAACCGATGCATCGTTTGCGTGCGCCGCGAACGACGGCTGGGTCCGCGGCTCGTGGAAACTCCCGCTCGACGTCAGCGATCCATTTTTCGACCTGGAGTATGAGGCCCGCGACCTCACCGCCGAGAAGAACACGCGACCGCTGGTCGAAGCCTTCTTCCCGGGGCTGGCGGTCCGCGGCCGCGTGACGCTGGTCGATCAGTCTCATCAGCGGCTCATTGCGCCGAGCGGAGCAGCGAATTACCCCACCGGCACTGGCGAGATGATCCTCACGGACGGGACGACGGTAGGGCGGGCGGCGCCGCTATGGGTGACCAAGATCTTTCCGGGCCTGAATCTGGCGAGCTTCGAATTCACCGAAATGATCAACCGGTTTGAGAAGCTGGCCGACGGCACACACAACAACCATATGACGTTCTACGGGAGCTATTACCATCTCTACGTCGACGGCTACTCGAAGGCAAACGGCGAGATACGCTACGAGGTCGGGGTCGATCTCCTGGCGCGCGTATCACCCGACCTGTCGCGGATCGGACAGGGGCGGGTGGCGCTCTTCATCAAGACGGGAAAAATCCGCAACGGCGTACTGGAGGACGAGGTCGTCAGCTACCTGACGCCTGTCCAGGTGACCGAGAAGATTCTCTCCAACAATGTGCTCACGGTTGCGTATTACGCCGTGAAGAAGAAGGTCACCGGATTGTAAGTGCCGCTACGAGCGGCGAATTGGCGGTCGCCCGATGGAATAGTACTCAAATCCGTGACGGCGCATCTGCTCAGCTGAATAGACGTTGCGGCCGTCAAAGATGACCGGCTGCTTGAGCGATTTGCGGATGCGATCAAAGTCGGGTGAGCGGAACTCGTTCCATTCGGTGCAGATGAAGAGGGCGTCGGCGCCGCTCAGGGCAGCGTAAGCGTCGTCGTGACATTGAACCTTTGCGCCGTAGTGAGCGCGAGTGTGGCCCGTGGCCTTGGGGTCGTGCGCTCGAACTATCGCGCCGGCCGCGAGCAGGCCGTCGATTATGCGGAGCGACGGCGCCTCGCGAATGTCGTCCGTTCGTGGCTTGAAGGCAACGCCCCAGATGGCGAACGTCCGCCCGGACAGCTTGCCGCCGAAATGCTCACGGGCGAGACCCAGCAACAGGTCGGGCTGGTGCTGGTTTACCTTGTGCACGGCGTCGAGGACCGTCATGTCAACGCCGGCATCGCGGCCGACGTGGATCATCGCGGGGATGTCCTTCGGAAAGCAGCTTCCGCCATACCCGAGTCCCGGGTAGAGGAAGTGAAACCCGATCCGCGCATCGTATCCGATGCCCAGTCGCACTTCGTCGATGTCGACCCCGATCCGGCCGCAGAGCTGGGCGACCTGGTTGACGAAGCTGATCCGCGTCGCGAGATAACAGTTCGCGGCGTACTTGATCATTTCGGCTGCCGCGCGGCGGACCACGAGGATCGGCCGCTTGTTGCGAACGAACGGCTCGTATAGCTCCTTCATTTTTGCCGAGGCCTCGGCGTCCTCGCTGCCGATGACGATTCGATCCGGCCGCTGGAAATCGTCGACAGCGGTGCCCTCCTTCAGGAACTCCGGATTGCTGACAATCGTGAGGCGGTGCTTCGTTAGGCCCGCCACAAGTTTCTCCGCCCACGCCCCGGTCCCGACCGGCACAGTCGATTTCATCACCACAATTTTCGGTCCGTCGGCGGCCGCGGCGATACTTCGGCATGTCTGCTCGACCTGCGACAGGTCAGCGGACCCGTCGGACTTGGGCGGTGTGCCGACCGCGATGAACACGACCTCGGCGTGACGAACCGCCGCGCCCAAATCGTTGGTGAATTTCAGGCGCCCGGCCGAGAGGTTGTACGCGAGCAGGTCGGCGAGACCCGGCTCAAAGATGGTCGATTCGCCACGCTTGAGGCGTTCGAGCTTGGCAAGGTCGATGTCGACGCAATGCACGTCGTTGCCGGTGTCGGCGAAACAGACGCCCGTAACGAGTCCGACATATCCGGTGCCGACGACGGCGAGTTTCATGGTTGTGCTGCTCCAACATGTCTGCCGGCATTATCCGGTGGAATCGCGGCGATCTCCAGCGTTGCGACGCGCGCGACCGATCGCTACGATTCGCTCGTTGGAAAGGAGTCGAGCGTGAAGATTCGAATCACGTACTGCGACCAGTGAAACTATTTTCCGCAGGCCGCCGGTCTGGTGGCCGAATTGGAGCATCGCTTTGGCAAGGACAAGGTACACTGCGAGCTTATCAAGGGCAGCGGCGGCGTCTTTGATGTCGTGCTCGACGGCGAAAAGATCTACAGCAAGCACGACATGGGCCGCTTTCCGCAGTACCGGGAAGTCGTGAAGGAAATCGAACACAAAATCCTCCGCTCGTAGCAACGCGGAGCGGTCGGGGCGGGCGGATCCATGTCGACAGCAGCTACACCGGCAAAATCATCCGGCGCTCGGCCCGTTCACGCTCCGCGCGGGACCACCCTTTCCTGCAAGGGCTGGCTGCAGGAAGCCGCCCTTCGGATGCTGCACAACAATCTAGACCCCGACGTCGCCGAGAAGCCGGATGAGTTGATCGTCTACGGCGGGCGCGGCAAGGCGGCCCGCTCCTGGGCTGATTTTGATCGCATCGTCCGGGCCCTGCGCGAGCTGGGCAACGATGAGACGCTACTCGTGCAGTCCGGCAGGGCCGTCGGCGTGCTTCGGACCCACGCCGACGCGCCGCGCGTCCTGATCGCAAACTCTAATCTTGTTCCGAAGTGGGCCACGTTTGACGAGTTTTCGCGCCTCGAAGCGCTCGGCCTCACGATGTACGGCCAGATGACCGCCGGAAGCTGGATCTACATCGGCACCCAGGGAATCTTGCAGGGCACGTATGAGACTTTCGCGGCGGCGGGGGAGCGGCACTTCGGCGGCGATTTGGCCGGCCGACTTGTCGTGACAGGCGGTCTGGGCGGCATGGGCGGCGCACAGCCGTTGGCGGCGACGATGAACGATGCCGCGTGCCTGTGCATCGAAGTCGACCCTCATCGCATCCGGCGCCGGCTCGAAACGCGCTATCTCGACAAATCGACGGCGTCGCTCGACGAGGCACTGACGTGGCTGGCCGAGGCACGCAAAGGCCGGCGAGGGCTGTCGGTCGGGCTGCTGGGCAACACCGCGGATGTGCTGCCGGAGCTGGTCAAGCGCCGCGTCGTTCCGGATCTATTGACAGATCAGACAAGCGCCCACGACCCACTGAACGGATACGTGCCGCACCAGGTGTCATTCGAAGAAGCATTGCGGCTGCGCATGACCGACGCGGAGCGCTATCAGAAGCTCGCGTTCGAATCGATGGGGCGGCATGTGCAGGCGATGCTCGACCTGAAGAAGCTCGGCGCCGTCACCTTTGACTACGGTAACAATATCCGGGCTCAGGCGAAGCAGGCCGGCGTCGCCAACGCATTTGACATTCCGGGATTCGTCCCCGAGTACATCCGGCCGCTCTTCTGTGAGGGCAGTGGTCCCTTTCGGTGGGTGGCACTGTCGGGCGATCCGGCCGACATCGCCGCCACAGACGACACCATCCTCAAGCTCTTTCCCGAAAAGGCGCACCTGGCGCGTTGGATCAAGCTCGCCCGCGAGCGGATTGCCTTCCAGGGACTGCCCGCACGCATCTGCTGGCTCGGCTACGGCGAACGGGCGAAGGCGGGGCTCGCGTTCAACGAGCTGGTGCGGACGGGGAAAGTGAAGGCCCCGATCGTGATCGGTCGCGATCATCTCGACTGCGGCTCCGTGGCATCGCCGAACCGCGAAACAGAAGGGATGAAGGATGGCTCCGACGCAATCGCCGACTGGCCAATCCTCAACGCGTTGGCCAACACGGCGTGCGGGGCGAGTTGGGTGAGTTATCACCACGGCGGGGGGGTGGGTATTGGCTATTCACTGCACGCGGGCATGGTCATAGTGGCCGACGGTACGCCTGAAGCCGCGCGACGACTCGAGCGCGTGCTGACCTGCGACCCCGCGATGGGCCTTTTTCGACACGTCGATGCGGGGTACGAAAAGGCTGCGAATATCGCAACCGAGCGCGGAGCGCGAATTCCCAAGTAGAGCCAGACGTGCCACTCTATCGTGATCGATCGCGACTCGTCGCCAACTACTTCATCGTTCTCGGCATCGTAAGTCTCATCGGCCTGAATCTCGGCGGGCTGCTCTGGCTCTGGTTCGCCGGAAAACTGCGCGAACGAAACAATCGCTTTCGCATAGCGGCGCTCGTCCTCTGCGGACTGTGCGTGGGACTAGGATTGTTCGGCGTGATCGACGTGATCTGCCGTGGCACGAAAGGAACTTCGATCCGTGCCTACGGGTACGTCTACGGAGCCCCGCCGCTTTGGTTGGCAGAACTGTTCCTGTTTGCCTATGTACTGATTCACGCGCTCCCACTGGTCTGGCTTACGCGGCCCGCGACTGCGTTTGCATACACGCACGCAAAGGAGATGGCAGAGGCCCAACACTGCCCGAACTGCCAGTACAACCTGACGGCGAACCGGACAGGAACGTGCCCCGAGTGTGGTGTCGTCATCGAATCAATTCCCGCCGCGCGTTCGTGAAGCCGCATTGCGAGAAGTCCGACCGTCAGAACTTGGTTCCACACTCCGGGCACCGTCCGGATGCGAGTGACGCGGAAATGTCATATTCGCACTGCAGGCAGCATCCTGCTGCGCGACGGCCGGCGAGCGCGACGAGTGTAACTCCCGCGGCGAAAAACGACGTCACCGCCAGTGAAATAGTACCGGTCACGAGCGGATTGATGGTCGCCGCCAGAACGCCGTCGAGCACCAGCGCGAGCAATCCCGAAAACACACCCAGCACGGCGGCGGAGGTCGAGCGAAACGATCCTCGATCGAGAAGCCGGCGTGGCGTCTGCGCCTGAATCAACATCGCCGCGCCAGCGGCCGCGGCTACCGGGACGGCGCAAACGGCGATCCCCATAGCGATACGCGCGTCGGTGCGCGGCGGCATCGAGTGGCTTTTCATCCCGACGGTGGCGATGAAGGCGGCTGCGAAAACCATCGCATGCCCGCACACGAATTGCATCATTCGGCTGTTCATCCGAGCATCCCCCTAGTGGGAATCCTTCCCGATCGGGTAGGGCTCCGAACGCCGTTCTCCAACTACTTCCGTTGTGATCGTTGGAGGCGGCCGCAACCGGCCCAGGATCATTCCCTGCATCGGCGTTACGGGCTTGAAACGATCCAGCACCATCGCAATCGGCTGAACTTCGGACAGTCGCCGGCGCTCGTACGGCCTGGAGCCTCGATCGAGAATCTGTGTCGCTTCCAGCAGCACCGCGATAAATGAAACAACAGCCGCCGCCAGAAAAACCACGCGCTTTCTCAATGCTCGAAGGCCCGTCGGACAATCCTGCGTCAGAATGGTTCCGTCGCTACGCTGAAAGTACCGCACGCAAAGCCGTCCCTCCCGCTGCAGTACAAGAGCTTCGGCCTCCGCTCGCGACAGAGCCGAGAGGTCATACACATGGAGACGGCATTCTTTGCAGAATCGAACCCGATCGCCGCCCTCCATCCTCGACCACGACGCCGGGCAGGGTGACGCAACTCTCACGGAATCCAATACGCTGGACATGCCATGTCCTCCATCGACCGGCGTTCCCACCGACGCCGTTGGGCTGACATGAGGGTTATACGATGATCGCGCCCGCCGGTTCCCGCGCGGTGTGCCAAATAAGAAGGGTGCGCCGAAACGCACCCTTTCTCGAAATCGTCGGACTTGAGCGGAGCTACATCGATCGCTTCGTCGTGCCCTTCAGCTCCATCCTGCCCATCGCGCCGTTCTCAACCCACGTCCAGTTGATCGTATTGTTATCAACGAACGTCATCGTACCCTGACCGGTCGTCGGATTGCCGTGGCCGTCGCAACCCTTGGCCTGCGACGTAAAGGTCTTTCCATCCGCGCTAACGGTCGTCCAGACCTCGCCGCGGTCGCCGCTGTCGCTCACGAATCCGGACCAGTACTTCTTCGTTTTTGCGTCCCAACCCATGACTTCCATGAAATTGTCACGGGTTC